>NZ_JAMYUS010000007.1:0-296605 GCF_040323255.1 Mesorhizobium sp. M0052
CATGCCTTGCGATATCGCTGGCGTGAGCCACCGCGAAAGCGCAAATTTCAGTCCATGCCAAAGCTATCTTAGCGCCTATGCCCACAAAGGGGGAGGTAAAGCGCCCGCTACTTCCGCAGAGCCATCGGTCGTCCGAGCAGAAACCGGATGAAGTTGCCTGCGGTCCGCGGCGCCATGCGGGGCTGCGTCGCCTGTCGTGGCGCGCTTTGCCTTCGCGCTGGCACCTCGGGTTCGACACCCGGTCGGCCCACCGTAAAGGAGGGCCCCGAGACCGGCTTCCCCCTCAACACGTTGGCGGCGTTGTTGTCATGGATGACGATGCACCATTGCGCGCCCTTCGATGCCGCCACGACGGTGTTGAAGCGCGTCGCCATTTTTGCGTGGTGCTCGCTGTAGACGCCGCTCATCGCCGGCGATCTCCTTTCGACCAGCGTGCCGAACGCCGACGTGACATAGTCGTGGTGCGTGTAGCGTCCGCTTGCCGTGTCGAAATTCTGGCCGTCCGGAAAGGCAATGAGCGGCTGCAGGTCCACCACACGCTTTTCGATCTCCCGGCGCGCGTAGTGCTCGACGCGCTCCATGAAGGTCGGCGCCAGCGCGTCGTCGCTGTCGAGCCGCGTGAGCGAAACATAGTCGGCATCGGTATCGGCCTGGACGAAGGCATTGAAGCGATCATTGTAATCCTCGCCCGCCTCGACAAGGATCGGCCTGACGTCGACACCGGCCACGCAGCTGCACACGGTGCGAATATAGTTCTCGTGCGTATCGGCATCGAACGCCACAAGGACGGTAAAATCCTTCAGCGACTGGCCTTCGAGCGACGACGCGCAATAGGTGTCGAACAACGCCAGGCGCTCGACCAGCCAGACCGGGTCGAGATTGGCGCGGCCCTTTCCGTCCCACTGGCTTGGCTTGAAGCCAGCGGCGATGTTGTAGCGTATGGCGATGTATTTCTTCAGGCCGGTGTCCATGGACCGACACTTAGTACATTCCGCTGATCTGCGACAACCAACGGCTGGGCGGCCACCCTCCCCCTTGTGGGGAGGGTCGGCTCGCGGTCGGAGCGAAGCGGAGATGGCGAGACGGGGTGGGGGGGAGCGCCCCCGGTCGGCGAGGACCCCCACCCCGCTCCGCTACGCGGATCGACCCTCCCCACAAGGGGGAGGGTAAGCGCACTTCAAATATGCAGCGCGTGGCCCAGCGCCTTCAGCGCCGCTTCCTGGAAGCCTTCGCCTTGCGTCGGATGCGCATGGATGGTCCCGGCGATATCCTCCAGCCGCGCGCCCATTTCCAGCGCCAGGCCGAACGCCGCCGCCAGTTCCGACACGCCTTGCCCGACCGCCTGGATGCCCAGCACCAGATGGTTGTCCGCGCGGGCGACAACACGAACAAACCCGTCCTCGCCGAGTTTCGTCATCGCCCGGCCGTTGGCGGCGAAGGGGAACTGGCCGATCTTGATTTCGCCTGAAGCCTTCGCCTCCTCCGGCGTTAGCCCTGCCGCCACCAGCTCCGGATCGGTGAAGCAGACGGCCGGGATCGAGCGCTTGTCCCAGCTGCGCTTGTGGCCGGCGACGATCTCGGCCACCATTTCGCCTTGCGCCATGGCCCGGTGCGCCAGCATCGGCTCGCCGGTGACGTCGCCAATGGCATAGATGCCGCGCATCGAGGTGCGGCACTGGTCGTCGATCTTGATGAACTTGCCGGCGATGTCGAGATCGATCTGATCGAGGCCCCAGCCCTCCGTCACCGGCTTGCGGCCGACCGTGACCAGGATCTTGTCTGCCGCGATTTTGGTGCTCTTGCCGTCCGCGGTCTCGACCAGCAGCGCGTTGCCCTTGACCCCCTTGGCCTTGGCGCCAAGCATCACCTCGACGCCGAGCTGGGCCAGCCGTTTCACCACCGGCCGGGTCAGTTCCGCATCATACTGCGCCAGCACGCGCGGCAGCGCCTCGACCACGGTCACCGCGGCGCCCATTTTGGCGAACGCCATGCCGAGTTCCAGCCCGATATAGCCGCCGCCGACCACGGCGAGCTTTTTCGGCACCTCGCCGAGAGCCAGCGCTTCTGTGGATGAAATCACCGGGCCGCCGAACGGCAGGAACGGCAGTTCCACCGTCGCCGAGCCGGTGGCGATCACAACCGTTTCGGCGCGGATGATCTGGGTGCCGGTCTCGGTCTCGACCGCGACGGTCTTGCCGTCGCGGAACGTCGCCCAGCCATAGACGGTCTTGACCTTGGCCTTCTTCAGTAGCCCGGCAACGCCCCCGGTCAGCCGGCTAACAATGCCGTCCTTCCGCGCAACCGTCTTGCCGAGATCGAGCACGGGCGCTGCTACCGAGATGCCGAGCGGACTGCTGCCGCCGGCCATATGCGCGACCTTCTCGAACTCTTCCGCCGCATGGATCATCGCCTTGGACGGGATGCAGCCGACATTGAGACAGGTGCCGCCCGGTTTGCCGGCTTCAACGATCACCGTATCGATGCCGAGCTGGCCGGCACGGATAGCGCAGACGTAGCCGCCGGGCCCGGCGCCGATGACCAGCAGCTTGCAGGAGATTTCTTTCATGGCGTGACCCTTTGATGCGAGGGAATGTTCCGTCGCGATCCTTCGCGCCCCCCTCTGTTCTGCCGGACATCTCCCCCACGAGGGGGGAGATCAGCAGCTTCTTCGCTTCGCTCATTCCTGCAACGATGGAGATTGGCGAAACCCTGCGTGACGTCCAATCTCCCCCCTTGTGGGGGAGATGCCTGGTAAGGCAGAGGGGGGCGCTGTCCCGCCGTCATCTCGGTCGTTCCGCCCCCTCAATCCACAAATATCAGCGCTGGCGTCTCAATCAGCGCCTTGATCCGCTGCACAAACACCGCCGCATCCCAGCCGTCGACCACCCGGTGATCGAAGCTCGATGACAGGTTCATCATCTTGCGCGGGATGAACTGGGTGCCGTCCCAGACCGGCCGCACCATCATCTTGTTGACGCCGACGATCGCCACCTCAGGATGATTGATGACCGGCGTCGTCGCCACGCCGCCCATGGCGCCGAGCGAGGTGATGGTGATGGTCGATCCCGACAGCTCGTCGCGGCTGGCCGTGCCGGACTTCGCCGCTTCGGCCAGGCGGTTGAGCTCGGCCGCGCAATCCCAGAGGTCGCGCGCCTCGGCGTGCTTGACCACCGGCACCACCAGGCCCGACGGCGTCTGCGCGGCAATGCCGATATGGACGCCGCCATGCTGATGGATGATGCCGGCCTCGTCGTCGAACAGCGCGTTGATGTTGGGCTGGTCGGCAATCGCCTTGACCATCGCCCGCATCAGGAACGGCAGCAGCGTCAGCTTCGGCCTCTCCACACCCTTGCGCTTTTCCTTGTTGAGCGCCGCGCGCAACTCCTCAAGTGCTGTGACGTCGATCTCCTCGACATAGGTGATGTGCGGGATGCGTGACTTCGCCAGCGACATTTTTTCGGCGATCTTGCGCCGCAGTCCGATGACCTTGATATCCTCGACGCTGTCATTGCGCGCCAGACCCGACGCCTTCGCTACCTGCGGTCCGCGTGCCAGGAATGCCTCGATATCTTCGTGGCTGATGCGGCCGGCAGGGCCGGTACCCGACACCTGGCGCAGATCGATCCCCGCCTCCTTCGCCCTGAGCCGGATGGCGGGCGACGCCAGGGGCTTTTCGCCCTCCGGGCGCGGCGCGCCGGAGGGTGCCGCACCTTTAGATGTCGGCGCAGCACCCCCACCCTTAGCCCCTCCCCACAAGGGGGAGGGGGATTCAGTCTCAGCTGCCCGTGCGCTTTTGGCTGCTGGTGCAGGTGGTGGCGACTTGGCGTCGGATTTCGTGGCCGAAACGCCTCCCTCTTGTGGGGGTCCGGAGGACGGGCGAGACCCGTGGCTCGCCCCGGCAGGGGTGGGGGTCGGTGCCGCCGTGACCTCTGACAATTTCGAGCCTTCGCCGACATTGCCCTCCCCCGCCACTTTCAGCCGCACGATCGGCGAGCCGATCGCCACCGTGTCGCCGATCTCCGCGCCCAGCCACAGGATCTCGCCATCGACCGGCGAAGGTATTTCCACCGTCGCCTTGTCGGTCATCACGGCGGCAAGCACCGAGTCCTCGCGCACGAGGTCGCCGACCTTGACGTGCCACTCCACAAGTTCGGCCTCGGCGACGCCTTCGCCGACATCCGGCAGCTTGATGATGTGTTCGCCCATCCCTAGGCTCCCATGGTTTCGAGAAGCGCGCGGCCGACACGGGCCGGCCCCGGGAAATAGTCCCATTCCTGCGCATGCGGGTAGGGCGTGTCCCAACCGGTGACGCGCGCCACCGGCGCTTCCAGATGGTAGAAACAATTTTCCTGCACCAGCGCCGACAGCTCGGCGCCGAAGCCGGAGGTCAGTGTCGCCTCGTGCACGACGACGCAGCGTCCGGTCTTCTTCACCGAAGCGACTATCGCGTCGAGATCGAGCGGCAGCAGGGTCCGCAAATCGATGATCTCGGCATCGATGCCGGTTTCTTCCACAGCCGCCTGCGCGACATAGACCATGGTGCCGTAGGCGAGCACGGTGACGGCCGAGCCCGCCCGGCGGATCGCCGCCGTGCCGAGCGGCACCGTGTAATGGCCGTCGGCGACCTCGCCCAGTTCATGCTTCGACCATGGCGTCACCGGTCGGTCGTGATGGCCATCGAACGGTCCGTTATAGAGCCGCTTCGGCTCCAGAAAAATCACCGGATCGGGATCCTCGATCGCCGCGATCAGCAGTCCCTTGGCGTCGTGCGGATTGGACGGCACCACCGTCTTCAGCCCCGACACATGGGTGAACAGCGCTTCCGGGCTCTGGCTGTGCGTCTGGCCGCCAAAGATGCCGCCGCCGGTCGGCATGCGGACAACGATCGGGCAGGTGAAATCGCCGTTCGAGCGGTAGCGCAGGCGTGCTGCTTCCTGCGTCAGCTGGTCGTACGCCGGGTACATGTAGTCGGCAAACTGAATTTCCACGCATGGCTTCAGCCCGTAGGCGGCCATGCCGATGGCCGAGCCGACAATACCGGATTCGTTGATCGGCGCATCGAAGCAGCGGCTCTTGCCGTACTTCGCTTGCAGGCCTGCCGTGCAGCGGAAGACACCCCCGAAGAAGCCGACATCCTCGCCATAGACGATGACGCGTTCGTCGCGCGCCATCGACACGTCCATGGCGTCGCGGATCGCCTCGATCATGGTCCGTCTCGGCATGGTCAGACTCCCGCCTGCTGGCGCTGGCGCCTGAGATGCGGCGGCATCTCGGCAAACACGCCCTCGAACATCTCGCGCGTCGACGGCTTGCCGCCGGCATGCAGCGTGCCGTGGCCTTCAGCTTCCTTCTGCGCCGCGATCACCGTCTCGAGGATTTCCGCTTCGGCCTGGGCGTGACGCTCGTCCGACCAGACGCCGCGTTGGATCAGATGGTTCTTCAGCCGCATCACCGGATCGCCGAGCGGCCAGGCGTCGGATTCCGTCTTCGGCCGATAGGCCGACGGATCGTCCGAGCTCGAATGCGCGCCGGCACGGTAGGTGACATGTTCGATCAGCGTCGGCCCGAGATTCTGCCGCGCCCGCTCCGCCGCCCATTTGGCCACGGCATGCACGGCGAGATAATCATTGCCGTCGACGCGCAGCGCCGGAATGCCGAAGCCGAGGCCGCGCGCGGCAAAGGTGCCGGAGCCGCCACGCGCAATGCCTTGAAACGTCGAGATCGCCCACTGGTTGTTGACGACGTTGAGGATGACCGGCGCCTTGTACGTCGAGGCGAACACCAGTGCGGAATGGAAATCGGATTCGGCCGTCGAGCCGTCGCCGATCCACGCCGCCGCGATTTTCGAATCGTTGCTGATAGCGGAAGCCATCGCCCAGCCGACCGCCTGGATGTATTGCGTCGCCAGATTGCCGGAGATCGAGAAGAAGCCATGCTCCTTCGACGAATACATGATCGGCAATTGCCGCCCTTTGAGCGGATCGGCCTCGTTGGAATAAATCTGGTTCATCATCGTGACCATCGGATAGCCGTCGGCGATGAGCAGGCCGGCTTGCCGATAGGTCGGGAAATTCATGTCGCCTGGCGCCAGCGCCTTGCGGAAAGCGCAGCTCACCGCCTCTTCGCCCAGATGCTGCATGTAGAACGAGGTCTTGCCCTGGCGCTGCGCCATCTGCATGCGCGCATCGAAGCTGCGCAGCGTCATCATGTGGCGCAACCCCTCGAGCAGCTCCTCGTCGGTGAGCAGCCCGGCCCACGGCCCGACCGCCTCACCGGTGCGGTTGAGCACGCGGATGATCGAAAACGCCATGTCGCGGATGGTGCGCGGATCGACATCGATGTCCGGTCGCGGCACCGAGCCGGCCTTGGGGATCGGCACGTTGGAGAAGTCGGGCGTTCCGCCCGGCCGCACTTCCGGCTCCGGCACATGAAACCGCAACATCCCAGCATCGGTCATGACCATGGTCCTCCCATTTGCTGCGTCGATATTTGCACATCCGCGCGCCCGGCACAGCGCCAATTCATGGGGCGCCGCAACCCATCCGGCGTCACGGCCGGCAGGCGACCCCAAGATGCAGATATGTCTGCGAAATTTCTTGTCGATGTTGGGGAGCAGCGCGCAATTAGGCGCAAAGTTTTGCAGGATTTCCGGTAGATAGTCACTTCACGGCATCCGGGAGAGATAAAGCACCAAGGTCGGCGAACTCGCGCTTTCCTCTCCCCGTGATCGGGGGAGAGGTGTCGAGCGAAGCTCGACGGAGTGGGGGTCGACCCTTGGGCGCTAGGCAATGCTTGAAATAGTGCCCTTCCTTTGTCCGTTCGCGGCGATTGCCACGTGGCTCCCCCACTCCGTCTCGGCTTCGCCGAGCCACCTCTCCCCCCTCCGGAGGGAGAGGAAGGGCGCCAAGGTCTCGAACGCTTTGGAGAACGTTCACTCAGCGACCGCATCATGCTAACCACCCTCCATGGCGCAGAAAAAAGGATACGAGGTCGATTCGTGGCTGGCGAAGCCTGACGCGCGCATATCGATCGTCCTGCTTTACGGTCCCGACCGCGGCTTGGTCGCCGAGCGGGCCAAAGCCTTTGCCGCGAAAACCGGCCTGTCGCTCGACGATCCGTTCTCAGTCGTCCGGCTCGATGGCGCGGAGGTCGATCGCGACCAGGGCCGGCTGCTCGACGAAGCCCGCACCGTGCCGATGTTCTCCGACCGGCGGCTTCTGTGGGTGCGAAATGCCAGCGGCCAGAAGGCCCTGGCCGACGACGTCAAGGCGCTGACCGCGGAGCCCGCGCGCGACGCCATCATTCTCATCGAGGCCGGCGACCTGAAAAAGGGCGTCGGACTGCGCGCGATCGTCGAGGCCGCCGACACCGCCATGGCGCTGCCTTGCTACGCCGATGAAGCCCGCGACATCGACAGCGTCATCGACGACGAGTTGCGCAAGGCCGGCATGTCGATGGCGCTCGACGCACGCCAGGCGCTGCGCCGCAATCTCGGCGGCGACCGGTTGGCCTCACGCGGTGAGATCGAAAAACTGGTGCTTTATGCCCACGGCCAGAAGGACATCAGCCTCGACGACGTAAGGGCGATGTCCGGCGACGTCTCCGGCGCCTCCTTCGACGACGCGGTCGATGCTGTGCTGGAGGGCAGGATCGGTGACTTCGACACCGCCTTCACCCGCCACTGCCTGTCCGGCGGCCATCCTTTCCTGGTGCTGTCCTCGGCGATGCGGCAGCTGCAGCAGCTTCAGGTCATGCGCGGCCAGATGGACACCGCCGGCCGCAACGCCGCCTCGGCCATGGCCGGCGCCCGTCCGCCGGTGTTTTTCTCGCGGCGCAAGCTGGTGGAGAAGGCGCTGGAGCGCTGGAACGTCGAGGCGCTCAGCCGCGCGCTGAACCGGCTGCAATCGGCCGTGCTGCAGACCAGGCGCAGGCCGGATTTGTCGGAAGCGCTGGCACGGCAGGCGCTGCTCAGCATTGCGGTGGAGAGCGCGAGGCTGGCGCAGCGGTGATCTCCCCCCTTGAGGGGGAGATGTCGCCAAAGGCGACAGAGGGGGTCGCCGCGCGTGGAGCGCTGGCGCCTTTCGCAACGACAAACGAGGTCGGCGCTTGATGCGAGACGACCCCTTCTGGCCTGCCGGCCATCTCCCCCTCAAGGGGGGAGATCAGCAGTTCGATCCCTTCGGCAATCGCCAATAAAAAGAAGGGCCGGCAACCGCCAAGCCCTTTCTTCATCCTAAGCCAGAACTTCATTCGCCGGCTAAATATGGCGCAACCTCAACCTTCTACCGCTCGTCCTTCAACCGCCGGCATAGCTCGTCGAGCTGCTCCAGGCTGCGGTAGTCCACGCGGATCGCGCCGCCTTTGCCCTTGTGCTCGATGGTCACGATCATGCCGATCGTGTTGGTCATCAGCCTTTCTAGCGCCAGCGTGTCGGCATCCTTGCCCGATGCGCCGTGTGCTGGTTTTGCCTTGGGCGGCGTGCCGCCCGCCGGCATCTGCGCCAGCGCCTCGGCCTGGCGCACCGAAAGCCCTTCTTCGACGATCTGCTTGGCTAGCCCGGCGGGATCCTGCGCCGTCACCAGCGTCCGGGCATGGCCGGCCGACAGCGCGCCGTCGACCAGCATGTCGCGGATCACGTCGGGCAGCTTCAGCAGCCGCAGCGTGTTGGCCACGTGGCTGCGGCTCTTGCCGATGACATTGCCGAGGTCGGCCTGTGTGTAGCCGTGGTCGTCGATCAACTGCTGGTAGCCGAGCGCCTCCTCGACCGGGTTGAGATCGGTGCGCTGAACGTTTTCTATGATCGCCAGTTCCAGCGCTGTGCGGTCGTTGACGTCGCGCACGATGATCGGGATCTCGGTCAGCCCGGCTCGCTGGGCCGCGCGCCAGCGCCGCTCGCCGGCGATGATTTCGTAGCGCCCGGCCTGCGTCGGCGAAGGCCGCGCCACCACCGGCTGCACCACGCCATGTTCGCGGATCGACTGGGCGAGATCGGTCAGGTCGGCGTCGCCAAAGTGCCGGCGCGGGTTTTTCGGGTTCGGGCTCAGGAATTCGATCGGCACCTTGCCGTCCGCATTCAAGCCCGGCTTTTCGGCCGCTGCCACCGGGCGGTCGATCTCCCCGATCAGCGCCGCCAGTCCACGCCCCAGTCTCTTTCTCGAAAGGTCTTCGCTCATCTCAATTCCAGATTCATGATCGTTTCGGTGCCGGATCGGCTTTGTTTATCGACCCTGCCTAATCATGCGGCGCGCAATTTTCGCTCGCGGCGGATCACTTCGGATGCCAATTGCAGATAGGCTTGGCTGCCGGAGCATTTCAGGTCGTAGAGGATTGCCGGCTTGCCATAGGACGGCGCCTCGGACACCCGCACATTCCTAGGAATGATCGTCTCGTAGACCTTGTCGCCCATGTGTGCCCGCACGTCCTGCACCACCTGGTTGGCGAGGTTGTTGCGGCCGTCATACATGGTCAGCACGATGCCCTGGATTATCAGGTCCGGATTGATCGAACGGCGCACCTGCTCCACCGTTTCCAGGAGTTGGCTGAGCCCTTCCAGCGCGAAGAACTCGCACTGCAGCGGCACAAGAACAGAATCGGCTGCCGCCATTGAATTCAAAGTCAAAAGGTTGAGCGAGGGCGGGCAGTCGATCAGCACATAGCCGAACGGCGCACCGCGCTCAGTGGCGGCGCGCAGCGCGTTGCGCAGCTTAAGCACGCGATCCGGCGCCGAGGCGATTTCCATCTCGATGCCGAGCAGATCGAGCGTCGACGGCACGATCGACAGGCCGGGCACCGCCGTCGGAATGGCCGCCTCTTCCAGGCCCAGTTCGCCGGTCAACACGTCATAGGAGGAGACGGTGCGATCCTTGCGGTCGATACCGAGACCCGTCGAGGCATTGCCTTGCGGGTCGAGATCGACGATCAGCACCTTTTCGCCGATCGCGGCCAGCGCCGTGGCCAGATTGATGGCGGTGGTGGTCTTGCCGACGCCGCCCTTCTGGTTGGCGACGGTGATGATGCGAGGTCCGGTTTTCATGGGTCTGTGCCAGGTATTCATGTGGGCCAGGTATTCATTGCGTCGCCAAGGTTGCGAAGGAGAGCTTACGCCGTCCGCAGATCGGTCACTTCGAGGATGACGCCATGGGCGTCGGTCATGCTCGGATGTTCTACCAGATCGAAAGCCCAGCGGTGAGTGCTTTCTTCCACCTCGGAGCGGTAATCCCGGCCTTTGTGGAAAAGCGCACGTGACCCCTTGGTCAGCCATGGCGCCGACAGGTCAAGCAGCGCCGGCAGCGCGGCCAGCGCCCGCGCCGTGATGATTTCCGGTGCGGAAACAAGCGCATAGCTGTCGTCGATGCGCCGGGCGACGACCCGTGCCGGCAAACCGAACTGGCCAATGACCGCCTGCAAAAACGATGCTTTCTTGCGGTTGCTCTCGACCAGATCGATCGACGCGCCTTCGCGTTCGACCAGCAGGAAGGCCAGCACCAGGCCCGGAAAACCGCCGCCCGAGCCGAGATCGGCCCAGCGTTTGGCCTGCGGTGCGATTCGCGCCAGTTGCGCGCTATCCAGAATGTGGCGGCCCCAGACGTCGTCCAGCGTCGACGGCGCGGCCAGATTGATGCTTCGGTTCCATTTCAGGAACAGCTGTTCGAACGCCACCAGGCGATCGAATGTTTCACGTGAAACCGGTCCCGCAGCCTCTTGCAGGCTCGCCCATGAGGCAGAGCTCACGCAACGGCCCTTTGGGCGGCCGACTCGGCGTTGCGGACGTGCGCGACGATGATGGCCAGCGCCGCCGGCGTCATGCCTTCCATACGCTGCGCGTCAGCGATCGACCGGGGCTGACGCGTTAGCATCTTCTGCTTCAGCTCATTGGACAGGCCAGGAACATCGGCGAAATCCACCGACGCCGGGATCAGCCGGCTTTCCTCGTGGCGGATTTGTGCGACATCTGCCTGCTGGCGATCGAGGTAAACCGAGTATTTCGCTTCCGTTTCGAGCCGCTCAGAGGTTTTGACATCGATTGCGCCAAAGGCCGGCACAACACGGGCGAGCCAAGCGATATCGACGCCGGGATAAGCAAGCAATTCATAGGCGGAGCGGCGCACGCCGTCCCTGTTGATCTCCAGCCCATGCCGCGCCGCTTCGTTGGGCGTCATCGTCGTCGCAACTGCGAGTTCGCGCGCCCTATCAAGATCCTGTGTGACTTCATTGAACCGCCGCGTCCGCTCCGGCGACACGATACCAAGCTGATTTGCCAGAGGCGTAAGCCTTTCATCGGCATTGTCGGCGCGCAGCGATAGGCGAAACTCCGCCCGCGAAGTGAACATGCGGTAGGGCTCGGCAATGCCGCGGCTGGTGAGGTCGTCGACCATCACACCGATATAGGCTTCGGTGCGGCTGAGCACGATTTGGTCGTCGGCCGCCGCCTTGCGCGCGGCGTTGAGTCCGGCGAGCAGGCCCTGCGCTCCGGCTTCTTCATAACCGGTGGTGCCGTTGATCTGACCGGCGAGGAAAAGCCCCGCAATACGTTTGGCCTCAAGCGTCGGCTCCAACTCGCGCGGATCGACATGGTCGTATTCGATAGCGTAGCCGGGCTGCAGCATGGTCGCCCGCTCTAGCCCGGGTATAGTTTTGAGAATGTCGAGTTGCACATCCTCGGGCAGGGAGGTCGAAATGCCATTGGGGTAGACCGTGTCGTCGTCCAGCCCTTCCGGCTCGAGGAAAATCTGGTGGCCTTCGCGATCGCCGAACTTGACGATCTTGTCTTCGATCGACGGGCAGTAACGTGGACCTACGCCTTCGATCGAGCCGGAATACATGGCGGAGCGGCGGATATTGGCGCGGATCAGCGCGTGCGTCGCCGGCGTCGTACGCGTGATGCCGCAATGGATTTGCGGATTCTTGATTGTGTCGGTGAGCAGCGAGAACGGCACTGGATGTTCGTCGGCCGCCTGGCTTTCCAGCGACGCCCAGTCGATGGTTCGGCCATCGAGCCGCGGCGGCGTCCCGGTCTTCAGCCGTCCAAGCGCGAAACCGGCGCGGCTCATCGTCGCCGACAGGCCAAGGCTCGCTTGCTCGTTCATCCGCCCGGCGACAATCTTCCTGTCGCCAATGTGAATAAGACCGCGCAGAAAAGTGCCGGTGGTCAGCACCACGGCGCCGCACGCCAACCGGCGCCCGTCGGCCAGGAGCACAGCGGCGATGCGTCCATCCACGATGTCGAAGTCCAGAACCTCGCCTTCGACGACGTCGAGACCGTTCTGCTGCCGAATCGCTTCCTGCATGGCCAGCCGGTAAAGCTTGCGGTCGGCCTGCGTGCGCGGCCCGCGCACGGCAGGGCCTTTGCGGCGATTGAGCAGGCGGAATTGGATGCCGGCAGCATCGGCTATGCGGCCCATCAGCCCGTCCATGGCGTCGATCTCACGCACCAGATGGCCCTTCCCGAGGCCGCCGATCGCCGGATTGCAGGACATGACACCGATCGTGTCGAAGCGCAGCGTGACCAGCGCGGTCCTGGCGCCAGCGCGCGCGGCAGCGCTCGCAGCCTCGCACCCGGCATGGCCACCGCCCACCACAACCACATCATAGTGATCGATCATTGTCCCTTCCAGATTCCGAGATTTCGCGACACATGTCCCCACGAGAGGACGCTGTCAAGGATTGCAGGTTGATTCGTTCACGGGGAACGGAGTGCTGAAAGCCGCAGAGGTGTTTCACGTGAGTCGGGAAGCGGCGACAATTACCTCGGCTGGCGCTGCCCCTCATCTGCCTGCCGGCATCTTCTCCCGGTGACGGGGAGAAGGGTAGAGCTCAAGCGCTGGCGCGCTTCGGTGGTTGGCGAAATCCCGGATAACAGTACCTTTCTCCCTGTCACTGTACGGTGAGAAATGCCCGGGAGGACAATGAGGGGCGAGGCCGCCCTTCGGCACTTGGCGTTTTTGCCAAACTCCTCATTTCACGTGAAACACGCACTTGGGCGGCCCCCTGTGTTTCACGTGAGTCACTCACACGCCCCCCCTGTTTCACGTGAGTCACTTTCCAATGCAAAACTGCGAAAAGATCACGTCCAGCAGGTCCTCGACATCCACCGCGCCGACAATCCGGCCAAGCCGGTCCGCCGCAAGACGCAGCTCCTCCGCCCGCAGCTCCTGGCCGCGCTCTTGCCCCGACAAAGCCGAGATCAGAAAGCGCCTGGTCTCATTGAGCAGCTCCACATGCCGCAACCGAGACGGCAGGATATCACCGGCATCGCCGATAGCAGCTGCGGCGCGCCTGCCGATCTCGGCCAGGAGTTCAGCCAACCCAGTGCCGTCCACCGTCGAGATCAACGCATCATAGGCCTCCAATCGCGGCGAACCTTTCAAGAGATCGACCTTGGTGCCGATTCTCAAAACCGGGGCGTCGACAGGCATGTTGCCGATCGCAGTCGGGTCCGCCAGATCTTCCAGCAACAGCACCAGGTCAGCCGTGTGCGCCTTGGCCCGCGCCTTTTCGATACCGATCGCTTCGATCTTGCCGGGCGCCTCGCGCAGGCCCGCGGTGTCGGTTACCCTGACCCGCACTCCGTGGACATCCAGCACCACTTCGAGCAAGTCCCGCGTCGTGCCGGGCTCGTCGGTAACAATCGCCGCCTCACGCCTGGCCAGCGCGTTAAACAGGCTGGATTTGCCGGCGTTCGGTGCACCGAGGATGACAACCTCAAACCCGTCACGGATGATCTCGGCGGCATGGAAGCCATCGACATGCCGGCCGATCTCCCCCACCATTGCGCGCACATCGGACCAAACCGTGTCCGAAACGGAACCGGGCACGTCGTCTTCGTCGGCGAAGTCGATTTCCGCCTCGATCATGGCCCGTGCATGGATCAGGCGATGGCGCCAGCCAAGATAGAGTTCGCTTTGCACTCCTTCCGCATTCTGCACGGCAAAGCGCCGCTGCGCTTCGGTTTCGGCGTTGACCAGATCGGCCAACGCCTCCGTCTCGACCAGATCCAGCTTGCCGTTGAGAAGAGCCCGGCGCGTAAATTCCCCAGGCTCCGCATGACGCAGGCCGTCAAAGCCGGCGACGATCTCCAGCATCTTGCCGGCGACGGCGCGGCCGCCATGGACGTGGAACTCGGCGACATCCTCGCCGGTAAAACTGTTCGGCCCAGGAAAAAACAGCACCAGGCCGTTGTCGATAAGCGATCCGTTCACCGTTCGGAGCTTGCGCAGTGTCGCACACCGGTCCTTGACCGTGCCACCAGCCACCGTTTCGACAACGAATCGAGTCCTCGGTCCGGAAATGCGGATGACAGCGATGCCGGCGGGCAGGCGCCCGCTGGACAGCGCAACGATCGAATCGCCCGAAATCATTTGCCCGTTCTCACCGGTCGCCTAGGTGTCAACAATCCCACAGTGTCGCGGCCGTCATGAACCGGCTGTCCGTCAATATCAAGGTCGATCGCGAGAGCGACCGGATACCAAATCTGTATAGCCGCCTTGTCATCCATGTGCGAGCAGGCGGGTCCTAATCCCGACGCCAAGCAGTTCTGGGCGGGCCAGCAAGCCCTACGGCTGGCCAGGCATCGTTAACGCCTGTTCCTGGTCCGGAACCGTGAAGCTGGAGCCCATTTCCCCATGGGGAAAGCCTCGTTCCGGTTGCGAATCGGAAATCCCGACCCGCGTCACGCCGATCGTCGCCCGATTGGAACGAATGCGAATCGACTTAACATTGGCCAGTGGCATCCGGCCGCCGACGGCAGACCGGGGCTATGCACCGCTATCATGCCGGTGGCGACGGATCCGTAGGAACCGAGCCGCTGCTGCGACGCCGGTAGCTCAACCCGTGTTTCCGTCCAACGCCGAAGGAAGCGGCTTCACATCAATGGATGGCGGCCGCGGCCCGAACAGCAAATCCTTGGCCGCGACCACCGCTCCGACCGTGATCAGGATGCAAGCAACAGCCACCGACCAGTGAAACACACCAAAGCCTGCCAGCAGAAGCACGATGACCGAGAAGAGGGGCGCCGCGTAGGAGAGGGCGCCGAGGATCATGATGTCGCCGTGCTTGCAGCCATAATCCCAGGCGTAAAAGCCGGCGCCTAGCGGTATTAGGCCCAAGATGACGATGGCGCTCCACTGCGTCGCCGTCTGTGGCCAGACGGTAGCCTCAAGCGTCAGGTGCAGCACCAAGGCGACCGCAGCCGTGATGAAGCAGTAACCGGCGACGACATCGGTCGGCACCTTGCCAAAGCGGCGCGATAAAACCGAATAGCCGGCCCAGATGAAAGCGCAGAACAGCGCGACGACATGCCCCTTCATCACACCATTGGCCAGTCCGATCGTGCCGCCCTTGGTGATCACCACAATGGCGCCGGCAAGGCCGAGCACGACGCCGGCGATGTGATGGGCCCTAAGCTTTTCTCCAGGCAGGAAGGCGGCAAAGACGACGATCAGCAACGGCCAGAGATAGGCGATCAGGCTGACCTCGACCGGCGGCGCCGACTGGATGGCGAAGAAATAGGCGCAGTGATAGATGCACAGCCCCGCTGTGCCGAGCGCCCAGACCTGCCACGGCTGGCGCAGCGACTTGGTCGCCGCCGGACGGACAAGCCAGCTCGACGCGCCGGCCAAGCCGCCAAGCAGAAACGTCATCGCCGCCAGCTGAAAGGGCGGAATCGGTCCAGCCGCAGTCGAAAGCAGCGCCAGGAACGACCATGTCAGAATGGCCGAGAAGCCGATCAGGGTCGGGATTGTTTTCTTCATGCGGCCTCCGATCTTCGAGACGCGATTACTCGCATGACGACAGCTATGGAAATTGCCGCCCAAGGCCACGCCCTGTCGGAAATGCGACCTGTTTGCCCCCGCAATGAAAAACCCCGTCCCGGTTTCCCGGAACGGGGTTTCATGCATGACCGATGATCCGGTGAAACTGCTTACGTGTTCATTGAATCGAAGAAATCGGCGTTGGTCTTGGTCTGCTTCAGCTTGTCTATCAGGAACTCGATCGCGTCGGTGGTTCCCATCGGCGCCAGGATGCGGCGCAGGACGAAGATCTTCTGCAGATCCTGCTTGGAGACCAGCAGGTCCTCCTTGCGGGTGCCTGACTTCAAAATGTCCATGGCCGGGTAGATGCGCTTGTCGGCGACCTTGCGGTCGAGCTGGATTTCGCAGTTGCCGGTGCCCTTGAACTCTTCGAAGATGACTTCGTCCATGCGGCTGCCGGTGTCGATCAGCGCGGTGGCGATGATCGTCAGCGAGCCGCCTTCCTCGATGTTGCGGGCCGCGCCGAAGAAGCGCTTCGGCCGCTGCAGCGCGTTGGCGTCGACACCGCCGGTCAGCACCTTGCCGGAGGACGGCACAACGGTGTTGTAGGCACGGCCGAGGCGGGTGATCGAATCGAGCAGAATAACGACGTCGCGGCCATGCTCGACCAGGCGCTTGGCCTTTTCGATGACCATTTCGGCGACCTGGACGTGGCGCACCGCCGGTTCGTCAAAGGTCGAGGACACGACCTCGCCCTTCACCGAACGCTGCATGTCGGTCACTTCTTCTGGCCGTTCGTCGATCAGAAGTACGATCAGATAGCATTCCGGATGATTGGCCGTGATCGAGTGGGCGATATTCTGCATCAGCACCGTTTTACCGGTACGCGGCTGCGCGTTGATGAGCGCGCGCTGTCCCTTGCCGATCGGCGCCACCAGGTCGATCACCCGCGACGAGATGTCCTTGCCGGTCGGATTGTCGATCTCCATCTTCAGCCGCTTGGTCGGATAGAGCGGCGTCAGATTGTCGAAATGGATCTTGTGACGGATCTTTTCGGGATCGTCGAAATTGATCGTGTTGACCTTGAGAAGGGCGAAATAGCGCTCGCCCTCTTTTGGGCTGCGGATCGGCCCTTCGACGGTATCGCCGGTCTTCAAGGAGAAGCGGCGGATCTGCGAGGGCGAGATGTAGATATCGTCGGGACCCGGCAGATAATTGGCGTTGGCTGAGCGCAGGAAGCCGAAACCGTCCTGCAACAACTCGACCACACCATCGCCGATGATCTCGACGTCCTGGGCGGCCAGTTTCTTCAGGATGGCAAACATCAGTTCCTGCTTGCGCATGACGCTGGCGTTTTCCACTTCGAGCGATTCGGCATAGGCGATCAGCTCTGGCGGCTTCTTGTTCTTGAACTCTGCGAGTTTCATTTCTTGCATAGACGGACTCTGAATCTGCTTTGGGGAAAATATATCGGCTGGATGCGATAAATGCCGGGCGCGGCCGAAAGCAATCAAGGGCGGCGCATGACGGGAAGGAAGACCCGTCTTTTATCGTCGGTCGGGGGAAAGAGCAAGCTGCGTTTTGTCGACCGAAATGGGCCTAGAACGGCTTGACGACAACCAGGATGACGATGGCGACCATCAGCAATGTGGGGATCTCGTTGACGATTCGCCAGTGCCGCGCCGGTTTTTCATTGCGGTCCTCGGCGAATTTCCTGACAGCACCGGCCAGATAGCCATGCACGCCCGACAGCAACAGCACCAAGCCCATCTTGGCGTGCAGCCAGCCGCCGTGAAAGCCAAACACTTTCCAGGCAAGCCAAAGCCCGAACACCCAGGTGACGATCATCGCCGGATTGATGATGCCGCGCAGCAGACGCCGCTCCATCACCTTGAAGGTCTCCGATTGGACGGACCCCTTCTCTGCGTCGGCGTGGTAGACCAGCAATCGCGGCAGATAGAGCATGCCGGCCATCCAGGAGATGACGGCCAGGATATGGATTGCCTTCGCCCAGGGATAGAAACCCTCAGGCGCAAAGAAAAACAAAAGTGCGGTGAGAACAACCAGCACTCCGATGCCGATGGTCATGCGCATCATCGCCCCGCGAGTGCTGTTGCCGCCCGTATTATCCGATTGAGCCATCAGCGTGTCGCGCTCCGCACCTGCTTCACCATCGCCTCGACATGCGCCACCGGCGTCTCCGGCGTAATGCCATGGCCGAGATTGAAGATCAGCGGTCCGTCACCCAGCGCCTTGAGGATCGCATCGACGCCGTCCGACAGGGCTTGGCCGCCAGCCACGAGCCGCAAGGGATCGAGATTGCCCTGGACCGCCCCTGAATGCTGCAGTTCGTTCGCAGCCGACAGGGGCACGGTCCAGTCGATCCCCAGCCCCGTCACCCCGGTCTTCTCACGATAGGTCTCGTAGCGGGCGCCGGCGCCCTTGGGAAAGCCTATGATCGGAACATCGCGATGAACCGCACGAACTTGCCTGACGATCTCCGCCACCGGTTGCACGCAGAACTGCTCGAAAGACGCATCATCAAGCACGCCGGACCAGGAATCGAAAATCTGCACCACGTCGGCACCGGCTTCGATCTGGCGGATCAAATACGCCGCGGAGTGATCGGCGAGCACTTTCAGGAGATGCTTGAAGGCCGTCGGTTCGCGATAGGCAAACAGCCGCGCCGGCGCTTGGTCGGGTGTGCCGTGGCCAGCGATCATGTAGGTCGCCACCGTCCACGGCGCGCCGCAGAAGCCGATCAGCGTGGTCTCGTCAGGCAATCTTGCCCGCAGCCGGCGAACCGTTTCGTAGACCGGTTCGAGATTCACGTGAAACGTTTCACTGTTGAGAGCCGAAATCTCAGCTGCAGTGATTGGCGTCAGCAGCGGCCCGCGGCCCTCCTCGAAGCGGACATCGCGTCCCAGCGCATGCGGCACGACCAGAATGTCAGAGAACAGGATCGAGGCATCGAAGCCGAAGCGCTCGATCGGCTGCAGCGTCACTTCGACAGCCAGATCAGGATTGTAGCAAAGATCGAGAAAGGACCCGGCGCGCTTTCTGGTCTCGCGGTACTCCGGCAAATAGCGCCCGGCCTGGCGCATCATCCAGAGCGGCGGCGGAAACACTGCCTCGCCTCTCAGCACGTCCAGCACGATGCGGTTCTCGGGCATTGAGCGCTCTCTTCCCTGCCTTCTCTATAATTAAATAGTCTATTTCTAGAATTTTCTGATTCTAAGAGTCTGTTGGTATCGGTGGTTGTCACCTGTCCCGCTTTGCCCTGGAAAAGGCCAGCCAGCATTTTGTCGCGTGTTTCTTCCGCGGGATTGTCAAAGAGTGTGGATGACCAGGATTCCATCACTGGAGTCAATGGTTTGGCGTAGCCGCTGAAAAACCGCCTCTGTGGATGAAGCGCTGGCAAAAACGCCCGTCCCCAGATTTGTCCCCAACCGCACAGTGAAGCTGACAGCGCATCGAATTGTGGACAAGTGTCCTTCTGATACAGTCGCCTCCAGCCGGTCGCCTTTGCGGCCCCGGTTTATCCACACAAGCCCACAGCCTGAGGCGCCCCCTGTGAACAAACCCCAGAGCTTCTTTCACCTGCACCTGATTTCCGACGCCACCGGCGAGACGCTGCTGGCGGCCGGCCGAGCCGCCTCGGCGCAATACAAGGATGCGCGCGCCATCGAGCATATCTATCCGCTCATCCGCACCGAAAAGCAGGTGGCGAAAGTCTTCGAGGACATAGAAGAGGAACCGGGCATCATCCTCTACACCGTCGTCGACCAGAAGCTGGCGCGCGGTATTGACGAGCGCTGCGCCGCCATGGGGCTGCCCTGCGTTTCGGTGCTGGAGCCGGTCCTCACCGTGTTCCAGTCCTATCTCGGCACGCCGGCCGGCCGCCGCGTCGGCGCCCAGCATGTGCTCGATGCCGATTATTTCCACCGTATCGACGCACTCAATTTTACGATGGAGCATGATGACGGCCAGCTGCCGCTCAACATGGACGACGCCGATGTCGTGCTGATCGGCATTTCCAGGACATCGAAGACGCCGACCAGCATCTATCTCGCCAACCGCGGCATCAAGACCGCCAACATCCCGATCGTGCTCGGCGTGCCGGTGCCCGAAAGCCTGGCCGCTGCTACCAAGCCGCTGATCGTCGGGCTGATCGCCACCGCCGAACGCATCTCGCATGTCCGGCAGAACCGCGTGCTCGGCAACAGCAGCACCTACGAAGCGACCGATTATGTCGACCGTGCCTCGATCGCCGAAGAGCTCGCCTATGCCCGCCAGATCTGCACCCGCCACAATTGGCCGATGATAGACGTCAGCCGCCGTTCGATCGAAGAGACCGCGGCAGCCATTGTTGCCCTGCGGGGGAAGAATAGATGATGGGATGGCAACGCGACCTCCTGCCCCAATCAACCACTATCGACCAGGCCCAGAACCCATGACCGAAAAAATCATCCTCGCCTCCGGCAGCCCGTTCCGCAAAGCAATGCTCATCAATGCCGGGCTCGGCATCGAAGCGGTGCCTGCCGATGTCGACGAGCGTGCGCTCGAGGCGCCGTTGCAGGACAGCGGTGTGTCGCCGGAAGATGTCGCCCTGATACTCGCCGAAGCCAAGGCGACCGAGGTCAGCGAACGCAGACCGGGCGCCCTGGTGCTCGGCTGCGACCAGACTTTGTCACTGGGAGATGAAGTGTTCCACAAGCCGGCCGACATGGAAGGCGCCCGCCGCCATCTGCTGGCGCTGTCGGGCAAGACGCATCAGCTGAACAGCGCCGCCGTGCTCTGCCGCAACGGCAAGGTGCTGTGGCGTCACGTCGGCATCGCCAGCCTTACCATGCGCAAGCTCGATCCGGCCTTCGTCGGCCGGCACCTGGCCCGCGTCGGCGCCAAGGCGTTGTCGAGCGTCGGCGCCTACCAGATCGAGGGCGAAGGCATCCAGCTGTTCGAAAAGATCGAAGGCGATTATTTCACCATTGTCGGCCTGCCGCTGTTACCGGTGCTGGCGGAATTGCGTGCGCTCGGAGCCATCGATGGTTGAGAAAAAAGCTTTCGTCACCGGCCATCCGATCGCGCATTCGCGCTCGCCGAAGATCCACGGCTATTGGCTGAACACATACGGCATCGACGGCAGCTATCATGCGATCGATGTCGCGCCGGCCGATTTTCCCGAGTTCCTCTCTTCCCTCCAGGCCAATGGCTATCAGGGCGGCAACGTCACCATTCCACACAAGGAAGTCGCCTTCGCCCGGGTCGAGCGCCGCGACGAGGCGGCGGAGATGATCGGCGCGGTCAACATGCTGTGGCTGGACGACGGCGTGCTGTGGGGCGGCAATTCGGACTGGATCGGCTTTGCCGGCAATCTCGACGAGCATGCCCGGGGCTGGGAGAGAAACGCTCCGGCCGTGGTGCTCGGCGCCGGTGGCGCGTCGCGCGCGGTCATCCACGCGCTTAAATCGCGCGGCATCAAAGATATCCGCATCGTCAACCGCACATTGGCGCGGGCGCAGGAACTCGCCGACCGCTTCGGGGCCGGCGTCTCGGCGCATGGCGCGGTCGGCGACTTGCTTGGCGATGCCGGCTTGCTGATCAACACGACGGCACTTGGCATGCATGGCGATGCGACGCTGGCCGCCGATCCGGCCGGCCTGCCAGCTCACGCCATTGTCGCAGACATCGTGTATGTGCCGCTGGAAACACCGCTGCTTGCCGCTGCCCGCGCGAGAAACTTGAAGACGGTCGACGGGCTCGGCATGCTGTTGCACCAGGCTGTGCCCGGTTTCGAACGCTGGTTCGGCAAGAAGCCGCAGGTCACGCCTGAGTTGCGACAGATGATCGTCGCCGACATCGTCGCCAAATGATGGGTCGCAAATGATGGGCGCAAAATGATGATCGTGCTTGGCCTCACCGGGTCGATCGGCATGGGCAAGTCGACGACGGCGAAAATGTTCGTCGACGCCGGCGTGCCGGTGCATGACTCCGACGAGACCGTGCATCGCCTCTATGCCGGCAAGGCAGCACCTCTCGTCGAGGCGGCCTTTCCCGGCACCGTGATTGCCGGTTCGGTCGACCGCACCGAGTTGGCGCGCCGCGTGCTCGGCAACGCTGCTGCGCTGAAGACATTGGAGGCGATCGTCCATCCGCTGGTGCGGGCCGATGCCGATGCCTTTCTGGCAAGGCACCGCGCCGCCGCCGCGCCGCTCGTCGTGCTCGACATTCCGCTGCTGTTCGAAACCGGCGGCCGCAACCGTGTCGACAAGGTCGTCGTCGTCACCGCGCCGGCCAATATCCAGCGCGCCCGCGTGCTGGCGCGTCCTGATATGAGCGAGGAAAAGCTGGCGGCCATCCTGGCCAAGCAGGTGCCCGATGCCGAAAAACGCCGGCAGGCCGATTTCGTCATCGACACCGGTGAAGGCATGGACGCCGCCCGCAGCGCGGTCGGCGCGATCATTGCCGAGCTCTCAGGGCGCTGAGCTCGCCTGCTAACTCCTGGGGGATAAGTCGCGCCCATAAGGCTCCTGACGGCAGGCTGTCGGCATTGCCCATTGCCATTTTGTTGCGCTCCATGATTCTACTCCTCCAGGAGTGAGTTGATTCTATGCGTGAGATCATTTTCGATACCGAAACCACCGGACTCGACATGCGCGACGACCGCATCATCGAGCTTGGCGGCGTCGAGCTGGTCAACCGCTTCCCGACCGGCCGCACCTTCCACAAATTCATCAATCCGCAGGGGCGCGCCGTCCATGTCGAGGCGCAAGCCGTGCACGGCATCAGCGCCGCCGACCTCGTCGGCAAGCCGACCTTTGCCGAAATCGCCGAGGAATGGCTCGCCTTCACCGACGGCGCCAAGCTCGTCGCCCACAACGCCAATTTCGACATCGGCTTCCTCAACACGGAATTCGGGCGGCTCGGCCAGCCGGCCATAGACACCGGGCGCGTCGTCGACACGCTGGCGCTGGCGCGGCGCAAGCATCCGATGGGCCCCAATTCGCTCGACGCGCTCTGCCGCCGCTACGGCATCGACAACGGCCACCGCACCAAGCACGGCGCGCTGCTCGATTCCGAGCTCCTGGCCGAGGTCTACATCGAACTCATCGGCGGCAAGCAGGCCGCACTTGTCCTCGACGCGGTCGTGGTGCAGCTCAACAGCAATGGCGACGTTGCCGACATCGACATCTCGATCGCCGCCAGGCCAATCGCCCTGCCGCCGCGCCTGACTGAGGGCGAGCGAGCGGCGCATGCGGGGCTGGTGGCGACGCTGGGTGAAAAGGCGCTGTGGCTGAAGGTGGCGGCGGGGTGAACGGATCGCGGAGGTAGCGTTCCGTCACACCCCTCTCTGGCCTGCCGGCCATCTCCCCCTCAAGGGGGGAGATCAGCAGCTTCGCCGCTCCAGCCCATTCCTGCAACGTCTAAAGTTGGCGAAGGTCGCGATGAGGGGGAGATGCCTGGCAAGGCAGAGGGGGTGCTGTCCCGCCAGCATCTCAGTATACAAAAAGCCCGGCACGAAGCCGGGCTTTCAACTCATGCGCGTGACGCTTGCCTTCAGCTCACCTTGACCTTCGATGCCGCCTGGTCCTCGGCCAGCTTCTGCTGGAACATCTGGGCAAAATCGATCGGGTCGAGCATCAACGGCGGGAAGCCGCCATTGCGGGTGGCTTCGGCGATGATCTGGCGGGCGAACGGGAACAAAAGCCGCGGGCATTCGATGAACAGGATCGGCAGCATGTGCTCCTGCGGGAAGCCGGCGATGGCGAAGACGCCGCCATAGACCAGTTCGACATTGAACAGCACTTCCTGGTCGAAGGACGCCTTGGCGTTCAAGGTCAGATTGACGTCGAACTGCTTGTCGGAGAGCGGGTTGGCATTGACATTGACGTTGATCGCAATGCCTGGGGCCTTGTCGCGGCCGCGCAGCGAGTTCGGCGCGCCGGGGCTTTCGAAGGACAGGTCCTTCACATACTGGGCAAGCACGTTGAGCGAGGGCTGCGCCGTTTCGCCGTTGCCGTTGGCGGCGCCGACCGGCGCGTCATCTTTGCTGGCCATGAGCCTTGTTCCTTTTGCCTGGACAGCAGCGCTGACCGAATTGAAATCGGGCGTTGGCTAGCATGGTCGGCAAGACAAGACAAGGTTTGCCGCCTTCAGGCCGAAAGGGGTCAATAGTCAGTCGTTGGCAAGGTGACGTTCAGTCGTCCTTCAGGCGGCGCCACGGCGAGTTATGGTCGGGACCGCGCTTGAAATCGTCCTCGCGCGAATAGTCGCGGTCGTCGAGGTCGATGACCTTGTCACGCGACCTGCCGCGAAAACCGCCGGCGGTGAAATCGGTCGCGACGACGATGCGGCCCTTGAGCCTGCGCCAGGCAAGGTCGCGCACCGGCGGCAGGAACAGCAGCAGGCCGACAATATCGGTGATGAAGCCGGGGATGATCAACAGGATCGCGGCGACCACGATCATGGCGCCATGCGCGAGCTGGCGGCTGGGGTCGCCGCCGCCGGCCATCTCGGCGCGGACCCGCGCCATGACGCCAAAACCCTGGTGCCGGAGCAGAAGCACGCCGGCAATGCTTGAAGCCAGCACCAGACCGACCGTCGCCAGCGCCCCGACCTCGCGGCCGACAATGACGAAACCGGCGATTTCCAGCAGCGGCAGCGCAAGCAGGAACAGAGGAAGGAAGGAAATGCGCAAGTCTTGACCGATCGTTTCCATGTTTGCCGGGCGGCGCATAATCGCCGCTGGCACTGAGGCCGTTAGATAGGTATGCCTGCCTTTGATTTGAATGATTGCGCCATGCGTTCTATATGCTTTGCATGTTTAACGCCATGCGACCGCCGCCCGATTGGCTGGCGGTCCCGGCCAGGTCAGGGATTGATTGGCGAAAGATATGGGATTCTTCGACTTCGGCACCATTTTCTTTCTGATTGCGGCGGTGGTGATCTTTTTCCAGCTGCGCAACGTGCTTGGCCGCCGCACGGGCAGCGAGCGCCCGCCCTTCGATCCGTACACGGCCAGCCGCACCGAGAAGGACGCGACCCAGAAGCCCGAAAATGTGGTTTCGCTGCCACGCAAGCGCATGCCGGGCGAGACGGCTGCCGAGACCTATGCGGCCATCGATGCCTTCGCCAAGCCCGACACCGACCTCAACAAGGGCCTGCGCGCGATCAAGGACAATGATCCCTGCTTCGACCCCAAAGTCTTCGTCGACGGCGCCAAGATGGCTTATGAGATGATCGTCATGGCCTATGCCGATGGCGACCGAAAAACGCTGAAGAACCTGTTGTCGCGCGAGGTTTTTGACGGCTTCGTTGCCGCGATTGGCGACCGCGAGGCGAAAGCCGAAAAGATCCAGTCCTCCTTCGTCGGCATCGACAAGGCCGACATCGTCTCGGCCGAGATGAAGGGCGGCGAGGCCCACATCACGCTGCGCATCGTGAGCGAACTGATTTCGGCGACCCGCGACAAGGCGGGTGCCGTCATCGACGGCGATCCCGAGACGGTGGCCGAGGTCAAGGATGTCTGGACCTTCGCCCGCGACACACGCTCGCGCGATCCGAACTGGAAGCTGGTCGCCACCGAGGAAGAAGACTGAGCCTATGCATGTCGCCCGGTGCGGGCAGCTTTTTTGGGATAGCGACATGCAGGCAAACATGGGCAGTGGCGAGGCTGAGGTGTCGCTCTCGCCGCTTTTCGTGGAAAAGTCCTTCGATGATCTTCCCGGTTGGAATTCCGATGACCATCTGCCCGCTTTCGAAGCCTTCCGCCGTTCGGCCTTTCATGTCCTGAACAAGCCCTACCGCACCGGTTCGTTGGGCGTACGGTTCGACGCGTTTGCCGGCGCTTATGACGAGGCGCGCACCGTTTCGCCGGCGAATCGGTCGGCGGCCAAGGCTTTTTTCGAGCGCCATTTCGCCCCAGTCCAGATTCGATCCGAAAACCCCGGCCTGGTCACCGGCTTCTACGAGCCGGAGGCCGAGGCCTCGCCGGTGCGCACGGATGAACTCACCGTGCCGCTTCTGGCGCGACCGGCCGACCTCGTCGACATCGATGACGCCAACCGCCCCAAGGGCATGGACGACTACCTGGCCTTCGCCCGCGACACGCCGCAGGGCCCGGTTGAATATTTCAACCGCGGTGAGATCGAGAGAGGCGCGCTGGCCGGCCAAGGCCTGGAAATCGCTTGGCTTGCCGACAAGGTCGACGTCTTCTTCATCCATGTGCAAGGTGCGGCCAGGCTGAAGATGACCGACGGCCGGCTTTGCCGCGTCACCTACGCCGCCAAATCCGGCCAACGTTTCAGCGGTCCGGGGAAGATTCTCGCCGAACTCGGCGAAATCCCACTGGAAAAAGTGACGATGCAGTCTATCCGCGCCTGGTTCAGGGCGCATCCGGATCGCGTCGACGAGATCTTCTGGCAGAACCGCTCCTACATCTTCTTTCGCGAAGCCGATGTCGACGATGCCGCACTCGGTCCTGTCGCCGCCGCCAAGGTGCCGTTGACGCCGGGCCGTTCGCTCGCGGTCGACCGGCTGCTGCACACATTCGGTACCCCCTTCTACATCGACGCTCCGTCGCTGACCGCCTTCGACGGAAAACCGTTCCGGCGGCTGATGATTGCGCAGGACACCGGCTCGGCCATCATCGGACCGGCGCGGGGCGATCTGTTCGCCGGCTCCGGCGATGCGGCCGGCGAGATCGCCGGCGTCGTTCGCAATGCGGCCGATTTCTATGCCTTGGTTCCAGGCGCTCTCGTTTCGGGGAGGAATCGATGAGCAAGCGCCCCGATAAACTCAACGAAGACGATCGGGTGCTGTGGAACCTGGTGGCGCGCACCGCCCGACCGCTGAAGGGCAGGACCGCGGTCGAGATTCCCGACATCGTCGTAGACCCTAAGCCGGCACAGACGCCGGTCGCTGTCGGTCCGGTCCTCGCCGCCAAGCCGAAGGCGCAGCATGTATCGCACGCGCTGGACGAGCCGACATTGGACAAGCTGAAGAAGGGCCGGCTGCCGATCGAAGGCCGCGTCGATCTGCATGGCATGACCCAGGACGAGGCCTATTCGCTGCTGTTTTCGTTCCTGCACCGGGCCCATGCCGGCGGCATCCGTTATGTCCTCGTCATTACGGGAAAAGGGTCGTCGTCGGGCGGCGACGGCGTCTTGCGGCGCGCCGTGCCTGCCTGGTTGTCGACGCCTGCCTTCCGGCCGCTGGTCTCCAGCCACGATCACGCCGCCCGCAACCACGGCGGTTCGGGCGCGCTCTACGTTCTACTCAGGCGAACCCGCTGATGACGCCGTTCGGCGAAAAACTGCGGGCGCTTCGAGCCGAGCGCGGCTTGCGCCAGAAGGACATGGCGCAGGCGATCGGAGTCAGCGCCGCCTATTTGTCGGCGCTGGAACATGGCCGCCGCGGCGCGCCGACCTGGACGCTGATCCAGAAGATCATCGGCTATTTCAACGTCATCTGGGACGATGCCGAAGAGCTGGCGCGTCTGGCCGAGGCCTCACATCCGCGGGTGAGACTCGATACGTCCGGCCTCAGTCCTGCCGCCACCGAGTTGGCCAATCTCCTGGCCGAAAACATCGAGAAGCTGGACGAAGCCGAGCTTGCCCGCATCACCGCGTCGATCCGGGCCGCACTGGAGCGGCGAGAGT
Source organism: Mesorhizobium sp. M0052 (assembly GCF_040323255.1). NCBI lineage: Bacteria > Pseudomonadati > Pseudomonadota > Alphaproteobacteria > Hyphomicrobiales > Phyllobacteriaceae > Mesorhizobium > Mesorhizobium sp. M0052. The sequence goes on from NZ_JAMYUS010000007.1 coordinate 27,410, forward strand.
AATCCGGTAAGCGATGCCAAGGCGCAAGGTTTGCTTGCGCTGTTCCTGAAAGCGATGCCCGCCGGCCGATAGCCAGCGGGCATATGGCACGATTACTTCGCGCCGGCCTGGCCGCCACGGCCGCCAGTGCTGTCATGATCGCCGCCGCGGCCACCGCCCAGGCAGTCCGAGTTGAGCTCGCAACAGCGATTGCCCCAGTTGTTGGTCTTGGCGCAACCGGTCTGATCGGCCATGGCGGATCCGGCCAAGGAAGACACCGCAACAACGGCGAGGAAGGCATTACGAAGGAAAGCAGTCATTTGAAGTCTCCATGTTTGGGTGGTTGGGTTCTGGTTACGGCTGTGTGTCGCCGCTGGAGACGGTTTGGTTCACGCAGGTAGCGAAATTTTTTGAGGAGGCGTTTCGAGAGATAAGATTTCGAGGGCAGCGCTGCCCTCATCCGCCTGCCGGCGACTATTTTGCAACGTTGACGATTGGCGAAATCACCGATGGCAGCATCTTTCTCCCCGTCACTATACGGGGAGAAATGCCCGGCAGGGCAATGAGGGGCAGCGCCGACTTGCGGTTATCTCGTGAAAGTTATTAGCCGCGGGCTTCCGACGAAGCTGTTCGCAGCGACGCTCTCACATGCATCGTCCTTATTTACTGAACCGCGCCGACCAGCACCTGCTGGCCGCCGCGGATCGAGACCCAGCGGCCGGTGTTGTCGATGGCCTGCCGCTTGAGGAAGCGATAGCCGGTGGCGTCCCAGATCTTCACCTTGTCGGTCAGATTGTCGAGGACGTAGTCGCCCTTGTCGGTGCGCACCGTCAGCACGGCATGGCCTTCGCCGTCCGGCTTGCGCACGACGGTGATCAAGAGATCGGCCAGCGACACGCCAGAGCGCGAGAGCTGGCGGCGCTTTTCCAGCACATAGTCTTCGCAATCGCCGACGCCCTTGTCGGGATAGGCCCAGACCTCGTCCTTGCCATAGATGTCGTAGTCGCTCATCGGCTTGACGGCGGCGTTGACCCTTGACGTCACGTTGATCAGCTTGCGCATGAAGGCGTCGGTCATCGCGGCGGGGTTGAGGTTGCTCGGCCGGATCGAGCATTCGCCGGGCTGGGTTTTACAGAAATCATAGTGGCCGATCGGCTGCGAGGTCATGCCGCCCGTCGCCATGGCGCCGCCTGCAAGTGCCGGCACTGCCCAGCACGCAGAGATCGCCAGCCCTGCTGCCGCCCACAAGCGCAGCGTCCGTGCTATCGGTGAGGAAGTCATTGTCCCCGTTCGCCCTTGTTCTTAACGAAAGGTTAAAGGGGATTTACACTCCGTGTCAATTATGGGGGGAGCCAGATTCTTCGGCATGGTTACCCGCGCCCGCCCAACAGCGTCTATTGTGCAACAGAACGCCTGTGGCGCGCAAAAATCGCCCCGCTTTTGCGGGCAATGCACGCTGCAGCCGGATCGAGCCTCAGCCTTTGGCGGAGCGGACCAGCTTGGGTTTCACCGCTACGCGTGTTTGGCGGCCGTAGCTGGTGATGAAATCGACGATGCGCGGCACGATTTCAGAGCGGAATCGCGAACCATTGAAGACGCCGTAATGGCCGACGGCCGGCTGCATGTAATGCGCGTGCCGGTCAGCCGGGATGTTGGGGCAGAGATTATGCGCGGCCTGGGTCTGGCCGAGGCCGGAAATGTCGTCGTTCTCGCCTTCGACCGTGAACAGCGCGACATTGCGGATCGCCTTGGTGTCGACCACCTCGCCGCGATGCGTCATCTCGCCCTTGGGCAGCGCATGGCGCACGAACACCGTGTCGACGGTCTGCAGATAGAATTCCGCCGTCAGGTCCATCACCGCCAGATATTCGTCGTAGAAATCGCGGTGCTTCTCGGCACTGTCGCCGTCATGCTTGACCAGGTGCATGAAGAAGTCCTTGTGGGCGGTGATGTGCCGGTCGAGGTTCATGCTCATGAAGCCCGACAGCTGCAGGAAGCCCGGGTAGACTTCGCGGCCGAAGCCCGGCACCGGCCAGGGCGCGTGCATGATGACGTTGTCGCGGAACCAGTCGATGCCCTTTTCCTTGGCCAGAAGATTGACCGCGGTCGGATTGCGGCGGGTGTCGATCGGCCCGCCCATCAAGGTCATGGTCGAGGGCACGAAGGGATCGCCGCGCTTTTCCATCAGCGCCACCGCTGCCAGCACCGGCACCGAAGGCTGGCACACCGCCATCACATGGGTGTCCGGCCCCAGCGCATGCAGCATGTCGATGATGTAGTCGATATAATCGTCGAGGTCGAAATGGCCGTCAATCACCGGTACCATGCGGGCATCGACCCAGTCGGTGATGTGCACGTCGGCATAGGGCAGCATCGCCTCGACCGTGCCGCGCAGCAGCGTCGCATAATGGCCCGACATCGGCGCCACAATGAGAAGCTTGGGGTCGGCCTTTCGCCCGGCGGGCACCGACCGCTCGAAGCGGGTAAGATTGCAGAACGGCTTCGACCACACCGTCTTTTCGCTGACCTCGACGCTCTTCCAGTCGACCACGGTCTTGCTCAGGCCGAAATGCGGCTTGCTGTAGCGGCGCGTCGTGCGCTCGAACAGTTCGGCGGTGGCGGCGACCGAGCGGCCCCACGGCGTATGCGAAAACGGATTGAGCGGGTTGGTGTAGAACAGCCGCACTGCATCGGCATAAAGCCGCGCGGGCTGCAGGGCGGCATGGTTCATTTCATAGAGCTGGTAGAACATCAGGTACTCCGCAGCTGCCGTGACCGAAGGGACGACGGACAGCGCCGAGCCTTGAATGTCTCGCGCGGAGGTTAACAAGATATTGCTGCGATGCAATACGTCACGTGGCGTGACATATGCCAATCTTTCGTCCAAGGCCTTGAGAAACCGCGTTGGGCGGGTGCAGCCGGCTCAATGTGCACTGCAAAATGCAAGGCTGTTGGACGACGGGGCAGGATGTGTCCGGCCCGATCGGGCCGGACTTGGACAGATCTAGACGCGCGCCATGCACACCGAGGTATGGCCGGAGCCGATGAAGCCGAGTTGGCCGGCGGCGCCCTTGGACAGATCGAGCACGCGCCCTTTGATGAACGGGCCGCGGTCGTTGATGCGCACGATGACGCTGCGGCCATTATTCTGGTTGGTCACTTTCAACTTGGTGCCGAAAGGCAGGCTGCGGTGCGCGGCGGTCAGCGCCGACGGGTTCATGCGTTCGCCATTGGCGGTCCTGGAATGCAGTGCGTACCAGGAGGCGCGGCCGCACTGGCCAGCGGCGGAGGAGGCGGATGCACCGACCATCAGGCCAGCCGCGATCGTTACCGCGACAAGCGCGGTCTGGTTTGTTTTCTTCATGTTGGGGGGATTGGCTCCGTTTTCGACAGACCCCAGCCGTTAAGTGTCGAATAAGGCAGGAAATGCGGCAAGCATCGGGCAGTTCCGTGGCACCGGCACACGTTTGGAGTCGCTGGGAAACAGTTTGTCAGGCATCTTTCGTGTGGCGCGGCCGTATCGCCGGCGATATTGCGAGCTGTTTCACAGATTCCGTGAGCAAGGCAGGACGTTATATTACAAGTAGAAGAGAGCGCGATTGGGCGCCGTCCTTTCGCTCTGTCATCACGGTCATGGCGCAGTTGACCATCGACTTTGAAAAGGGATTCCAACGATGAGACTGCTCAAATATCTGCTGGCTCTGATCGTACTGGCCATCGGCGCGCTGTGGTCGCTGCAAGGCATTGGCGTGGTCGGCGGCAGCTTCATGACCGGCCAGTCGCAATGGCTCTATATCGGCATCGTGACCATGCTGGTCGGTTGCGCGGGGGTGGTTGGGGGCTGCCGGGCGGGGGGGTTTGTTGCCCCCACGGGCCCCCGCCACAGCCCCACCCCCCCGCGGTCTTGCTGCGCGCCACACCTCTCCCCCGATCGACGGGGGAGAGGAAAGGCGCGAGCCTTGCAGGGGCGCGAACTTATGCGGCCTGGCTCCCTTCCCCTCCCTCCGGAGGGGGGAGAGGTGGCGCCGCGAAGCGGTGACGGAGTGGGGGAAGGCGCTGGTCAAACCCGCAGTCGCAAACAGGGCCAACCCGGCGAGCAAGAAAACAGCCACCCCATATTGCCGGTCCATTCTGTTACCTATCTATCCGGTTCGGATAGAATGCCCTGCCCGCGATAGGCTCTACCCGAACAGCTGATCCAGAATCCTGCCCTCCAGCCTGGCAAGCTCGACCGAACCACGCCGGCGCGGCCGCGCCACCGACACGTCGAGATCGAGCGCGATGCGGCCCTCGTCGATCACCACCACCCGGTCGGCGAGCGCAACCGCCTCGGCGACGTCATGCGTCACCAGCACGGCGGTGAATTTTTGCTCCAGCCAGATACGTTCCAGAAGCTGCTGCATTTCGATGCGGGTCAGCGCATCGAGCGCGCCGAGCGGCTCGTCGAGCGCCAGGATCCGAGGCTGTCCGATCAGTGCACGCGCCAGCGCCACGCGCTGCTTCTGGCCGCCCGACAGCACCGAGGGCCATTCGTCGGCGCGGTCGGCGAGGCCGACTTCACCCAGGATGGCGAGCGCGCGCCGCCTGGCTTCCGCACCGGTGGCAAGCCCGGTCAGCCCGACCTCGACGTTTTTCACCACGCTGGCCCAGGGCAACAGCCGCGGCTCCTGGAACATGAAGCGGCTCTCTTCGCCAGCGCCGGCCTTGGCTTCCGGCCCGAATGTCAGCGATCCTGCCGTCGGCCGGTCGAGCCCGGCCAGCAGCCGCAAAAGCGTGCTCTTGCCGCAGCCGCTCTTGCCGATGACGGCAACGAACTGCCCGACCGGCACGTCGAGATCGATGCAGTCGAGCACGACCTTGTCGCCAAAGCGCTTTTCCATGCCCTTGAAGGCAAAGGCGCGCTGCCTTTCGACGGCCTCCTCCGGCCGTGACGGTTCCGGCGCGGCGACGAAGGAACGGATGGCGGTCAGGCTGGCGGTTGGCATCGAACCCTCAGGCGTTCTGGAAGGCGGGATGCCAGCCGAGCGACAGCCGCTCGAGCACGCGGGCGAAGCTGTCGGCAAGCTTGCCGAGCAGCGCATAGATCAGGATCGACAGCACGACCACATCGATCAGCAGGAATTCGCGTGCCTGCATGGCCATGTAGCCGAGGCCGGAACTGGCCGAGATGGTTTCGGCAACGATCAGCGTCAGCCACATGATGCCTAAGGCATAGCGCAGGCCGACGAAGATCGCCGGCAGCGCGCCGGGCAGGATCACCTGAAAAAACAACGCGCGGCGGTCCATGCCGTAGACCCGGCCCATCTCGACCAGATGCGGGTCGACGCTCTGGATGCCGAGCAGCGTGTTGACGTAGATCGGGAAGAACACGCCGAGCGCCACCAGGAACAGTTTTGCTTCCTCGTCGATGCCGAACCACAGGATGACCAGCGGGATCAGCGCCAGATGCGGGATGTTGCGGATCATCTGCAGCGTCGTGTCGGTCAGGCCGCGGCTGAGCGCCGACAGCCCGTTGGCAAGGCCGAGTGCAAAGCCGATCGAGCCGCCGATGGCAAAGCCGGCCAGCGCGCGCAGCGTGCTGACGCCGATGTTCTGTATCAGCTCGCCCGATACCGTCAGCCGCCAGAAGGCCTCGGCCACCGCGCTCGGCGCCGGCAGTACATTGGCCGGCATCACGCCGGCGCGGCTGGCGGCTTCCCAGCCAATTATGACCAACGCCGGCAGCAGCCAGCCGATGCCGTTCTGTTTGACCCGTTGAGCCAGGCTCATGACGACGCCTGAAGGCGGTTGGCGCCGTGGAAGCCGACGGCGAATTCATTGGCGATGTTCTCATGCGCCCGTGCCCGCCTGGTGCCCAGGCCGAGACGCGGGAACAGAAGCTCGGCGACGCGGTAGGCTTCCTCGAGATGCGGGTAGCCGGAGCCGATGATGGTGTCGATGCCGATCGCCTGATACTCGCGGATGCGCTCGACGATCTGCTCGGGCGAGCCGACCAAAGCTGTGCCGGCGCCGCCGCGCACCAGGCCGACGCCGGCCCACAGATTGGGCGAAACCACCAGCCTGTCGCGGCGGCCGCCATGCAGTTCGGCCATGCGCCGCTGTCCCTCAGAGTCCATCTCCCTGGTGAAGCGGGCCTGGGCATTTTCGATCTGGGCATCGGTGACGTGGCTGATCAGCCGGTCGGCGGCGCGCCAGGCCTCTTCCTCGGTCTCGCGCACGATGAAATGAAGCCTGATGCCGAAACGCAGTTTGCGGCCGCGCCGTTCAGCCTTTTTGCGCGCCGCGCTGAGTTTTTCCGCCACCTGCGCCGGCGGCTCGCCCCAGGTCAGGTACATATCGACGAGATCGGCGGCGAGCTCCTGGCCGGCATCGGACGAGCCGCCGAAATAGAGCGGCGGCCGCTCCTGTTGCGGCAAAAGGTCGAGGCGGCCATTGTCGACGCGGTAATATTTGCCGTTGAAGTTGACGCTCTCGCCCGACACCAGCGCGCGCCAGATGGTCAGGAACTCTTGCGCCTGCGCATAGCGCTCGTCATGCGGCAGGAACACGCCATCGCCGGCAAGCTCGGTCGGGTTGCCGCCGACCACGACATTGAGCAGCAGGCGGCCATTGCTCAGCCGGTCGAGCGCCGCCGTCTGGCGCGCCGCGAAGGTCGGCAGCGTCACGCCGGGCCGCAGCGCCACCAGGAATTTGAGCTTTTCCGTCAGCGCTGCAAGGCCAGATGCGGTGATCCAGGAATCCTCGCAATTCTGCCCGGTCGGCAGAAGCACGCCGGGAAAGCCGAGCCGGTCGACGGCCTGTGCGATCTCCTTGAAGTAAGCGAACTCGGGCGGCCGCTGCTGCTGTTCGGAGCCGAGATAGGAGCCGTCGCCATGCGTCGGGATGAACCAGAAGAAATCGAGCGGGCCGGCTTGCGAACTGTCTGGAGCGGTCATGGCGAAATCCCTGAAGCGTGAAACGGCAAAAGGCGCCGGGCGTTTTCCGCCCGGCGCTGCACGTGAAAGTTCAATTGCCCGGTGCGGTCCACACGGCGTCGGAGATGCGCACCGCGTTCGGGATCAGCTTGAGCTTGAAGAAGCGGTCGGCTGTCGCCTGCTGGCCGGCGATGATCTCGTCGGTGATCGGGAAGATGCCGAATTTGGTGCGGTTGGCCGCGATCGTCTGTGCATCGAGCGGCACGCCGGTCACCTCATGCAGCGCCGCGGCGACCTTGTCGCGGTTCGCATCCGCCCATTTCGCCGCCACGCCGAGCGCCGCTATCGTCGTGGCGATCGTCTCCGGATGCGCCTTGGCAAAATCCTTGTTGGCGAGGAAATAGGTGTTCACCTTGAGCACCTCGCTGGAGCGCGCCAACACGCGCGGCTGGTAGCGTGTCTCGGCGATGGCGTAGAACGGATCCCAGACCGCCCAGGCATCGATCTGGTCGCTGGCGAAAGCCGCCGCGGCATCGGCCGGGCTGAGATAGACCGGGGTGATCTGGTCGAAGGGGATGTTTGCTTTTTCGAGCGCTGCGACCAGCAGATTGTGCGCGCTGGTGCCTTTGCCGACGCCGATGCGCTTTCCCTTGAGGTCGGCGAGCGACTGGATCGGCGATGCCGGCTTGACGAAGATCGCTTCGCCGTCGCCATTGGCTGGCAGTGCCGCCGCATAGACGATGTTGGCGCCGGCCGACTGGCCGAAGATTGGCGGTGCGTCGCCGGTCCAGCCGACATCGATGGCGCCGACATTGAGCGCCTCGACCAGCGGCGGGCCGGCGGTGAATTCGACCCATTTCACCGCGACACCCTTGTCGCTCAGCGCCTTCTCGATCACCTGCTGCTGCCGGGCGATGACCGGCAGGCCGGTCTTCTGATAGCCGATGTTGAGCTGCTTCAACTCCTGCGCCGAGGCACTGAGCGAGGCAGCAATGCCCGCCGCCAAAAGGCCAAGGCCGAAAACGCGTCTGGTCAGGCTGAACATGATCCCTCTTCCTTCGCTGCGAACCGGCGCCGGGAAGGGCTCCCTGCCGTGGATGAGAGACAAGGCTAGGTAGCTCTATAAATTTAGTAGAGAAACGATTTTGCGAGTTGGCTGCTTGACGTGGAAATATTTTCTTCAGAACCCAGCGCTCGTCATCCTAGGGCGAAGCAAGGAGCGAAGCGACGCGGCGCAGACCCTAGGATCCATGCCGTGACGTTTGCCGTAGAGTGGAACGGATCAGAATGTCGCTTGTGCGCGAACCGAGGCTCGATACCCTGAAACCATGACGGCTACGTCTACATGACTGCAAGCCAAAAACGCGGCACGATCTACATCGGCGTCACCAACGATCTCGCCCGCCGCATGCCTGAACACAAATCCGGCCAGGGCGCAGGCTTCACCAGCCGCTACGGTGTTCAACGGCTGGTCTGGTATGAGGAATTCTTCGACATCACCGATGCCATTCAACGCGAGAAGTCGCTGAAGCGATGGCCGAGACAGTGGAAGATCGAACTGATAGAGAAGGCCAATCCGGAGTGGTTTGAGCTGTTTCGCGGAACCGGGTGGTAGGCGCCCGGTTTGTTGCTCCCCTGGAGCGTAGCATCAGCGTCTCGGCATGGATCCTAGGGTCTGCGCCGCGTCGCTTCGCTCCTTGCTTCGCCCTAGGATGACGAAATCGCGAAGGCTGGCGCTAATCACCATCACCTCACTGCGACCAATACTGCCAGGCCCAGTAAAATCCCTCGTCGCGTGGCGGCAGGCGGTCGCGTTCGGCGTCGAGTTGCACCGGGGCCGGCGATTTCGGTTGCGGCTGTGACGACGAGTTCTCCCGCCAGGCGAGCAGCCAGTTGCCGAGATGGGCGAACAGCACCGCGGTGGACTGGGTCATGACATCACTCCTTCTGTTCCAGGGTCGGCGGTCGCCGTGCTGCGAAGGGAAGCAGCCGGTCAAACCGGCAGAAACTTGTTGTCATTCCTTTCCCGCCCACGGAACCAGCTGACGCTCGATTCGGCGGATAATGAATTCCAGCACGAAGGCTATTGTCGCGATCACCACTATTCCCATCACCACGACATCGGTGACCAGGAACTGGGCGGCCGACTGGATCATGAAGCCGAGGCCGCGCGTTGCCGCCACCAGCTCGGCTGCAACCAGCGTCGACCAGCCGGCGCCGAGCGCGATGCGCAGGCCGGTGAGGATCGACGGCAGCGCGCTGGGCAGGATGACATGGCGCACCACTTGGCGCTGCGTCGCACCAAGCGAACGGGCCGCATCGATGCGCTCCTTTGAGACACCGCGCACGCCCGAGGCCGTCGACAGCGCCACCGGCGCCAGCATGGCGATTGCGATCACCAGGATCTTTGACGGCTCGCCGATGCCGAACCAGATGATGACCAGCGGCAGATAGGCGAGCGGCGGGATCGGCCGCAAAAATTCGAGCAGCGGATCGAAGATGCCGCGCCCAATGGTGCTGATGCCTATGGCGAGACCGACGGGCACGCCGACGATGATGGCCGCGACCAGCGCCGCGAACACGCGGCCGAGGCTGGCGACGATGTGCTGGAGCAAAGTCGCGTCGACGAAGCCGTCCTTGATCACCACGATGAACTTGGTCCACACGGCGGCGGGCGACGGCAGGAACACCGGCGACACCAGTTGCAGGCGCGCAGACAGCGCCCATGCCGCCAGCACGGCCAGGATGGTGACGGCGCTGATCGCCCGCGAGGAAACCCCGCGCCGCTTCCGCACCGGCCGCGACCACGGCACCGAAATGGCATCGGCCTCGCCGGTCCCGGTGGCCGGCCGCTCGCTGTAGGAGGTTACGCTCATGCCGCCTCTCCTTCGAAGATCGCATCGGTCAGCTCGCCGCGCGCCGCGGCAAAGGCTGGATCGGCCTTGATGGCGCGGATCGGCTCGCCTGCGGCATAGCGCCGGCTGAAGCCGGTTTCGAATGTCCGCACCACATGGCCAGGTCCCGGCGCGAGCACGACGATGCTTGTGGCCAGCACCAGCGCCTCCTCGATGCCATGCGTGACCATCAGCACGCCAACCCGGCTTGCGGTCCACAGGTCGAGCAGCGTCGTCTGCATGCGCTCGCGCGTCAGCGCATCGAGCGCGCCGAGCGGTTCGTCGAGCAGCAGGAATTCCGGTTCGGCGGCAAGCGCACGGGCGAGGCCGACGCGCTGGCGCATGCCGCCGGACAATTCCCAGATGCGTTTGTCGCCGACGCTGTCGAGCTTGACCAGCGCCAGCAACTGGTCGGCGCGGCGCGCCCGCTCGGCTTGCGGCACGCCGCGTAGCCTGAGCGCAAAGGCGACGTTTTCACGAGCCGTCAGCCAGGGAAACAGCGCATCGTTCTGGAACACGACCGCCCGGTCGGAGCCTGGGCCGGTGATCGGCCTGCCGCCGATCGTGGCGACCCCGCGCGCGGGTTCGACCAGGCCGGCGGCGACATTGAGCAGCGAGGTCTTGCCGCAGCCGGAGCGGCCGACCAGCACGACGAAATCACCCTTGGCGACATCGATGGAAACTCGGTCGACCGCCGGCGCTGCTTGGCCGTCATAGTGAACCGAGACCTTGTCGAGTACGAGATGCGGGTCGAGTACGAGATGCGGCATGAAAAGGGGCTCCGGAAGAAAATCAGCCTGCCCCGGCCCGGTTAAGCGGATCCGGGACAGGCAGCACGCGGCGTCAGGGAAGAAGAACCGCGCGTGGCACTAGAGCGCCGCGTGCCGCTGGGGCACGAAAAGGACGCTCTAAAACTCAGCTGTCAGTTCGAGGCCAGAGCCTCGGTCACGTATTTCGACGACACGTATTTCGAATAGTCGGGCAGCACGGCGTCGATCTTGCCCTGCTCCTTGAGGAAGGCCGAAGCTGCCTCGATCGCCTTGACCGTGCCGCCGCCGAGGAATTTGTCGGAAGCCTGCTCTTCCAATGTCGGGAAGACGTAACCCTTGAGGAGCTGCGGCACCTCTTCCAGTTTGGCGCCGGTGATCTTGGCGATCTTGGCCGCTTCCGGCGACGAAACCGACCATGCCTCGGGCTTGGCCAGGAACTGGGCATAGGATTCGCCGGTCACCTTGACGAAATCGCGCACGGCGTCCGGGTTCTTTTCGGCGAAGTCGGTGCGCACGATCCAGGCGTCAAAGGTCGGCGCGCCCCAGGCGGCAACCTGCGAGGAATCCAGCACCACCTTGCCTGTCGTCTTGATCTGGCCGAGCGCCGGATCCCAGACATAGGCCGCGTCTATGTCGCCGCGAGCGAACGCGGCGGCTATTTCCGGTGGCCTGAGATTAAGGATTTCGACCGACTTCGGGTCGACGTTTTCGTGCTTCAGCGCGGCAAGCAGGCTGTAATGCGTGGTCGACACGAACGGCACCGCCACCTTCTTGCCGGCGAGGTCGGCGATCTTCTCGATGCCGGATCCATTGCGGGCGACCAGCGCCTCGGACTGGCCGATCAGGCCGACGACAAAGATGGTCTGGATCGGCAGTTCGCGGCTGGCGGCCGCGGCCAGCGGACTCGAGCCGACATAGCCGATATCGACCGAACCGGATGCGACGGCGGCGATGACATCGGCGCCGGAATCGAATTTGCGCCAGTCGATCGTGGCCTTGGTCGCCTTTTCATAGGCGCCGTCGGCCTGCGCTACTTTGGAAGGTTCGACCACCGTCTGGTAGCCGATGGTGATGTTGAGGTCCTGCGCCTGGGCCGGGCCGAGGAAGGCCGCACCCGCCAAAGCTGCCGACGACAGGAGGACAATGCGTCGCGAAATGCTGGACATGAAAGGCTCCATGAAAAATGAGAAAAACCGGATGCCTGTTCATAGTCAGCTAATTCTATCATTCTTGTAGAGTTAAATCCTTCCAAGCAAGAAGCACTTGTTAGAAAAAAACCACCGGCTGATGCGGGCGCGGTGACCGGCCCGTGCCGAACCGTGCGCAAACGCAAACGGCGCCCCCAAGGTGCTGAAGAGTTGGTGGTCCTGCCAACCCTCCTACGGAAGAGGCCTGATTTGGTGCTCGGCGCGCCGCTTGCGGCCTGCCGCAGGATCGATGTCGAGCCGTTGAGCCTCACCGACTTCCGCAGCGACGGCCACCGCTGGATGCTGCGGTCAAGCGGCGTGCCGGTGGCCGCCAAGGCCGCCCGGCCTCAGAGCGGCAAGGCGGCGTCCTGATATCGGGCGCAGGGCGGCGCCCGAGTTGTCGGGAGTCATGTTTCGCCGATCCGCGGGCTGCGACCCAAAATTCCCGGCAAAGCCCCAAATGGCGCAAATCCATGCTGTAAAAGACGGTTGTTTTGAAAACACGTTCCGCGTGTTCGAGGGTAAGTATAGTAATCTTATCGACATTGGGAGCAGGAGCCGCCGCTCATCGCCGCAATCGCTCGCGGCTGGCTGTGACCGTAACGGCACAAAGCCTTGCTAAAGTGGCCCCTGCGGCGTGAAAACGAAGCAAAATCAAGGTTTCTCGGCTTGTATATCATGTCAGTAGAATTTATGTGTCGAAGCAGCTTGCACGCGGCGGGGAGGCACGTCAGGCGTTTCGCAACCGATGGTTTGGGCCATCGCCTGACAGAGAAACATTCGGTCTATGCTCACCAAAAAAGGCAAGTACGGCCTCAAGGCGCTGGTCCATCTGGCGCATCTGCCGGTGGGACAGCTCGCCTTTGTCGGCGACATCGCCAGCGGCAACAACATTCCGAAGAAATTCCTCGACGCCATTCTGGGCGAATTGCGCAATGCCGGTTTCGTCCAGAGCCGCAAGGGCAAGGATGGCGGCTATCGCTTGGCGCGCCCGGCCGACGAGATCAAGGTCGGCCATGTCGTGCGCGTGCTCGACGGACCGCTGGCGCCCATCCCCTGCGCCAGCCGCACCCAGTATCAGCGCTGTGAAGACTGCAATGAGGCGACATGCCAAGTCCGACATCTGATGCTCGAGGTCCGGCAGGCGATCGCCGAGGTGCTCGACCAGCGCACGCTGGCCGAAATGCGCGACATCGTCCTCGACGACCTTCCGGTCGCGAGGGACATCGACGAGCTTGCGCCGGCGCAAAAGGTCCCCGCCTGATCTTGAGCGTGCTCGCATGAGCGTCGCGCGCGCCAATTCGATCATCCCCAGCTCGATCATCATCGTCGGCGGCGGCGCCAGCGGCGTCGTGTTGGCCGCGCATCTGCTGAAGTCGCCCAACCCGGACCTTCGCGTCACGCTGATCGAAAAGCGTCCGCATTTCGGCCAGGGCATCGCCTATTCGACGCTTTTGTCGGCGCACGTGCTGAATGTCAGCGCCGCGGGGATGAGCGCCTATGCCGACGATCCCCTGAATTTCTGGCGCTGGTTGCAGGGGCGCGGCCTGATAAGCCAGGAACAGACGCCGCAGACACCCTTCTATGCGCCGCGCAGCGTCTATGCCCGCTACCTCAAGGAAGTGCTCGACGAGCTCGAAGCGCGCGAAAAGGAAACCGGCCGTCTCAGGCTAATTCGCGAGGAAAGCCTATCGATCTCGCCGACATCGTCCGGTGTCGAAGTGGTGCTGGCCAACGGCACCAGCGTCGTCGCGCATCTGGCGGTGCTTGCCACCGGCCATGACGAGCAGCCCGGCGCCGGCCAGGGCCACGCCATCCGCATGGGCACCGAGGCCGACACCGCGCTCGATCCTGAAGCCCGCGTGCTGGTGCTGGGCACCGGGCTCAGCATGGTCGATGCCTTCCTGTCGCTCGAGCAGCGCGGCCATCGCGGCGAGATCGTCGCCGTATCGCGGCGCGGGCTGCTGCCGTCGCCGCACCGCAAGGGCAACCCGATCAAGCTCGACGTCGCCGACATTCCGCTCGGCACGCAGCTCTCCTATTTCGTCGGCTGGTTCCGCGACCTGATCCGCGAAAACCAGAAGGCCGGCATCGACTGGCGCGACGTCGTCGATGGGCTGCGACCCTTCAATCAGAAGATCTGGCAGAACTGGCCGTCCTCGGCCAAGCGCCGCTTCGTTGAGCACACCAAGGCCTGGTGGGACATCCATCGCCATCGGCTGGCGCCCGAGGTGCATGCCCGCGTCACCGAAGCGGTGCGCACCGGCCGCATCCGCCCGGTCGCCGGCCGTGTCGTCGGCATCGAGGCTGGCGATGGATTCACCGTCGGCATCCAGTCTCGCCACACAAAGGCGCTGGAAACGCTGCAGGTCGCCCGCATCTATGATTGCACCGGCATCGCCCGCGACATCTCGACGACGTCGAACAGCGTCGTGCGCTCGCTGGTCGACCGCGGCCTGGCGCGGCCCGACCCGCTGCGGCTTGGCCTCGATGTAACGGCCAAGTGCGAAATCATCGCCGGCGACGGCACCGCATCGGCCAAGATCCTCGCCGTCGGGCCGCTGACCCGCGGCACCTTCTTCGAGATCGACGCCATCCCCGACATCCGCGTGCAATGCGCTAGGCTGAGCAAGCAGCTGCTAGGGTAAAGCTGTTGACGTCGGCGGGATAGCACGCCCCTCAGAGGGGGGTGGGAAGGATCGCTACGGAGGGTGTTGGGCTTGAGTCCAAAGCCGGCCTAAAACTGGAATTCCATTCCCCCTCTCGCCGGTTGATTGGCACGATCTACCTTCTTTCCGACTGCAAACGGCCGGAAAAGAAGCTACGCTGCCGCTCTGCCCCCGAGGCGGTCGCTTGTTCAAGGGAGCACATCGATATGAGCGAGCACGGAAAAGCTGCGCCAGGCAGTTCGGACGGCGCGTTATCCCGCCTGCGTCCGCCCTACGCCTCGGTGCTCGACCTCATCGGCCAGACGCCGGTGGTCGAACTGACCAAATTCGACACCGGCAAGTGCCGGCTGTTCATCAAGCTCGAAAGCCAGAATCCAGGCGGCTCGATCAAGGACCGCATTGCGCTGTCTATGATTTCCGCGGCCGAGAAGGAAGGCAAGCTCAAGCGCGGCGGCACCATCGTCGAGGCGACCGCCGGGAATACCGGCCTCGGCCTCGCCCAGGTCGGCATCCCCAAGGGCTACCGCATCATCCTCGTCGTGCCCGACAAGATGTCGCGCGAAAAGATTCAGCATCTGCGCGCGCTCGGCGCCGAAGTGCGCATGACGCGCTCCGATGTCGGCAAGGGCCATGCCGAATATTACCAGGACATGGCCGAGAAGATCGCATCGGAAACGCCCGGCGCCTTCTACGCCAACCAGTTCGCCAACCCGGCCAACCCCGAGGCGCATGAGACCACCACCGGACCGGAAATCCTTGCCCAGCTCGATGGCGACCTCGACGCCGTGGTCGTCGGCGTCGGCTCCGGCGGCACGCTGACCGGGCTTGGTCGCTACTTCGCCAGAACATCGCCGAAGACCGAAATGGTGCTGGCCGATCCCGTCGGATCGGTGCTGGCGCCGCTGATCAAGACCGGCAAGATGGAAGAGGCTGGCAGCTGGACCGTCGAAGGCATCGGCGAGGATTTCGTGCCGCCCAATGCCGATCTGTCGCTGGTCAGGAAAGCCTATTCCATTCCAGACAAGCAGAGCATGCTGGCCGTGCGGGACCTGCTTTCCAAGGAAGGCATTCTCGCCGGCTCGTCTTCCGGCACGCTGCTGTCGGCCGCGCTTCGCTATTGCCGCGAGCAGACGACAGCAAAACGCGTCGTCACCTTCGTCTGCGACAGCGGCAACAAATATCTGTCCAAGGTGTTCGACGATTTCTGGCTGGCCGAGCAGGGGCTGGCCGAACAGGAACAGCATGGCGATCTGCGCGACCTCGTCATGCGCTCGCACCGCACCGGCGACACCGTTTATGTCGGCCCCGACGAAAGCCTGCTCAACGCCTATGGGCGCATGCGCCGCTCCGATGTCTCGCAGCTGCCGGTGCTGGACAATGGCAAGCTGGTCGGCATTATCGATGAGGGCGACATCTTGGCCAAGGTCGACGGCCCCTATGACGGCCGCTGGGACCGCTTCAACGCCCCGGTGCGCACCGCCATGACCTCCAATCTGCACACGCTGCAGGCCAATCAGACGCTGGATGCGCTGCTGCCGGTGTTCGACCGCAACGAGGTCGCCATCATCTTCGATGGCGACGAGTTCGTCGGCCTGATAACCCGTATCGACCTGATCAACCATTTGAGGCGCGCACGATGACTGCTGAAACATCCCCATCGGGCAAGAACCGCCTGGCTTTTTCCACGCGCACCATCCATGGCGGCCAGAGCCATGACCCGCTGACCGGCGCGGTGATGGTGCCGATCTACGCGACCTCGACCTATGGCCAGCAGTCGCCCGGCGTGCACAAGGGGTTTGAGTATGCCCGCAGCCAAAACCCGACCCGCTTTGCCTTCGAGCGCGCGGTGGCCGATCTCGAAAGCGGCTCGGCCGCCTTTGCATTCGCTTCCGGCCTGGCGGCGATCTCGACCGTGCTCGAGCTGCTCGACAGCGGCGCCCATATCGTTGCAACCGACGACATCTATGGCGGCTCGTTCCGGCTGATGGAGCGGGTGCGCAGGCGCTCGGCCAATCTGCAGGTGAGTTTTGTGGACTTCACCGATCTGGCGGCGGTGGAAGCAGCGATTCGCCCGGAGACAAAACTGCTCTGGGTCGAAACTCCGACCAATCCGCTGCTGCGTATCGTCGACCTCGAAGGCGTTGCGGCACTCGCCAGGCGCAAAGGGGTTTTGACGGTCGCCGACAACACGTTCTGCAGCCCCTACATCCAGCGGCCGCTTGAACTCGGCATCGACATCGTCGTCCACTCGACGACGAAATATCTCAACGGCCATTCCGACATGGTCGGCGGCGTCGCCATCGTCGGCGACAACAAGGATCTAGCGGCCCAGCTGAAATTCCTGCAGAACGCCATCGGCGCCATCTCCGGTCCCTTCGACAGTTTTCTCGCGCTGCGCGGCATCAAGACACTGGCGCTCAGGATGGAGCGGCATTCCACGAACGGCCTGAAGATTGCGCAGTGGCTGGAGGCGCGAAAAGATGTGCGCCGCGTCGTCTATCCCGGCCTGGCCAGCCATCCGCAGCACGCCATCGCCGTCCAACAGATGCATGCTTTCGGTGGGATGATCTCGGTCGACCTCGACCGCGACCTCGCCGGCACCAAACGCTTCCTCGAACGGACGCAACTGTTCACGCTGGCTGAAAGCCTCGGCGGCGTCGAAAGCCTGATCGAACACCCGGCGCTGATGACGCACGGCTCGATCCCGGCGGAAAAGCGCGCGGAAATCGGCATTTCGGATTCGCTGGTGCGGTTGTCGGCGGGGATAGAGGATGGCGATGATCTGATCGCCGACCTGGACCAGGCGCTGCGGGGGTAGGCGTACCGGATGCGTACCGATGACAATGAGGGGCGGCGCTGACCGTCGAGATTAAATCCCAATCCGCCGCGCGTTAACACATTCAGCAGCTTTTGCTTAACTCTTCGCCGCTATGTCCCGCCCCGGGGAGGCATGGCGAGAGTGAGTGTGATGGACAACAACCCGGAAAAGCGCAGCGAATGGCGCGCCATTTTTTATGTGCAGGCCCGCGTGGCCATCCTGTTTGTCCCGGTCGTCGCCAGCCTTCTGATCATTGCCGCTCTTGCCGGCAACGACCACAGTTCCGACGCCCTCGACCGCACGGTTACGGGGTCGGTGAAATAGCGGCACGGCCGTCGGCTTGCCTGCCCGGGAACGGCCGCCTCAGAAAAACTTCGGGATCGGGCCGTTCTGCGGCGTCACGTCGCCTTCCAGGTCGATGAACGCCTCGTCGACAAAGCACCAGGCCCAGCCTTCCGGCGGGTCGTAGCCTTCGATGACCGGATGCTTGGTGGCGTGGAAATGCTTGGTGGCGTGGCGGTTGGGCGAGTCGTCGCAGCAGCCGACATGGCCGCAGGTACGGCAGAGCCTGAGATGCACCCACATCGAGCCGCTCTTCAGGCACTCCTCGCAACCGAGCGCGCTCGGCGTCACAGTCTTGATGTCGCGCGTGTGTTTGCATTCATCCATTATGCTCTCCTGGCCAGTTCGGGCGCTGCTGCGTCGGGTCGCGCGAGATAGGCGTGCAAGGCAGCCACCACCTGGGCGCCTTCGCCGACGGCGGCGGCGACCCGCTTGACCGAGCCTGCGCGCACGTCGCCGATGGCGAACACGCCGCTGCGGCTGGTCTCCATCTGGCCCGCCCCTATGTCGGCGCCGGTGCGCACGAAACCCCTGGCGTCGAGCGCGATATCGCACCCAGCCAGCCAATCGGTGTTGGGGTCGGCGCCGATGAACAGGAAGAGATGCTGGATCGGGCGCGTCTCGACGCCGCCGGGGTTGCGCCAGCGCAACTGGGTGAGATTGCCGCCTTCGCCTTCCAGCGCCTTGATCTCTGTCTCGCCAAGCACCTCGATGTTCGGTTGCGCCTCGATACGCTCGACCAGATAGCGCGACATGGTTTCCCTGAGGCCGCCGCGGCGCGCCAGCATCGTCACCTTGCGGACCTGGCTGGCGAGATAGACCGCCGCCTGCCCCGCCGAATTGCCGGCGCCGACCAGCGCCACTTCTTGCCCTGTGCATAGCCGCGCCTCGATCGGCGAGGCCCAGTAATGCACCGACGTGCCCTCGAACTCGGCCAGCTTGGCGATGTCGAGGCGGCGGTAGCGGGCGCCGCTGGCGATCACCACCGTGCGCGCGCGCAGGCTTTCACCGTCGCCGACGGCGAGCGTGTAGCCCTCGCCTGCTGCACCGAGCAGCTTGGCCTCGTCGGGGATGACTATTTCGACGCCGAATTTCTGCGCCTGGTTGTAGGCGCGCGCCATCAGCGCCATGCCGGAAATGCCGGTGGGGAAACCCAGATAGTTCTCGATGCGCGCGGAGGCGCCGGCCTGGCCGCCGAAGGCGCGGCAATCGAGCACGATGGTCGACAGCCCTTCGGATGCCGCATAGACCGCGGCCGCCAGCCCCGCCGGCCCGGCGCCGACAATGGCGACGTCATAGACCATGTCGGGATCGATCGGCCGCAGCAGGCCGATGCAGCGGGCAAGTTCGGTTTCGCCGGGATTGTGCATCAGCTTGCCGTTGGGGCAGAGCACGATCGGCAGATGGTGCGGGTCAACATGAAAATGCTCAATCAGCGTCTTGGCGCACGGGTCGCTGTCGGAATCGAGCGCGCGGTGCGGCTGGCCGCTGCGGCGCAGAAACCCCTGCAGCCGCAGCGTGTCGCCATTGCCGGCCGGGCCTACGACGATCGGTCCGCTGCTGCCACTTTCCAGGAGCCCGACGCGGCGCAGGATCAGCGCCCGCATGATCCGCTCGCCAAGGCTTGCCTCCTGCACCATCAGGTCGCGCAGCCGCTGCGAGGGGATGACGAAGGCCTCGACCGGCTCGGCCGCCTCCGCATTGACCAGCGACGGCCGGCTGGAAAGCTGCGCCAGCTCGCCGATGAAATTGCCTGGGCCATGGGTGACGATGGTCTCGCGCCGGCCGGGCCTGACATCCTGGGTGATATCGGCCGTGCCCGACAGGATGACGATCAGCCCCGGCGCCACAGTGCCGGCGGTGACGATGTGCTCGCCGGCGGCATAGGAACTCGCCTCGCCGAACCGGCGCATGCGCTCGATATCGGCGTCGCCCAGGATGGGAAACATCTGGTCGCGGCGGGTGACGGTGATCGGCTGGGTGGGTGGGGCCATAGGTAGAACGTAGCGCCGAGACGGCCGGGTTTGAAGTGGTTTGTTGGAGGACTGGCCGGAAGGGGAGGTGGCTCCCGCGCCAACTGGTTCGGATGCTTCGCATGGCCCCGCGCTGCAAGGCAAACAGCGCGCCGACCAGTGCGACCTTTATAAGGGCGAGCCCGAGCAGTACCGTCGGCAGTCCTCGCTCACCGGTGTGTTGCAGGAGCAGCGCGCCGACGAACGGCGCCGCGGCTATCGCGTTACGCCAAGCGCCTGGGGTGCGGTGGTATCCTCGGGCTCCCCGAAGGCAGATCCCGGCGAAAGCCCATTCGTCACATCTTTGTAGAGCGCTATCGGATGCGGGCGCCCCACCAGATATCCTTGGATTTCGGGACATCCTTCCCTCATCAGGAAGGCACGCTCGTCCTCTGTTTCGACACCCTCCGCGATGACAGGCAAGGCCAGCGCATTCCCCAGGCTGAGTATCGTGCGCACGATGGCGGCCGATTGGACATTCGAACCGACACCCGAAACAAAACTGCGATCGATCTTGATCTTGTCGAATGGAAACGCCTGCAGCGAGGACAGTGAGGCATACCCGGTGCCAAAATCATCCATCGAGACCCTGACGCCCAACGCCTTCAACCTCCGCAAAACCGACAAGGCAGTTGCCCGGTCGCGGATGAGAACCCCTTCCGTGATTTCCAGTTCCAGCCGCCCCGGAGCAAGGCCGGTCTCGTAGAGGATAGAATGAACGAGGCCTACCAGGTCCCCGAAACGGAATTGCACGGGAGAGAGGTTGACGGCGATCTGCAGCGGTGAGGGCCAGGAGGCCGCGTCTCTGCACGCCTGCCTGAGCGTCCATTCACCTATCTCAACGATCGTGCCATCCTGTTCGGCAAGCGAGACAAACGCGTTTGGGGAGATGAGCCCATGCTTTGGATGGTGCCATCGGGCGAGTGCCTCGAAACCAAAGATTTCGCCGTCCATCCTGGCTTGCGGCTGATAATGAAGCACAAGTTCGCCATGGGCGACCGCAGAGCGCAAATCTCGCTGCAAGGCGTAGCGCTCTCTTAGCCGCCTATCCATCTCAGGATCGAAGAATTGCACCATTCGACGACCGTCCGCCTTGGCCCGGTAGAGCGCTGCGTCGGCATTTGCCATCAGCGCCGCGGCATTCTCTCCGTCTTTCGGATAGATCGCCGCGCCGATGCTCACCCCGATCGAAATGTGCTGGCCCCGGATTTCGAATTTGCCTGCCGCCGATTCGAACAGACGGTCCGCAACATCCTTGGCACTCGCGGACCGGTCATCCATGGTCAGGACAACCGTGAACTCGTCGCCGCCCATGCGCGCGATAAACGCCTCAGGCGCCGCGGTTTGGAGACGCCGGGAGATGGTGCAAAGCAGATCGTCGCCGGCGGCGTGCCCGAAAACGTCGTTCGCCTCTTTAAAATGGTCAAGGTCGATGCTGAAGACGGCAAAGCTGGCGTGCGTTGCTTTTGCGCGCTCGAGCGTCGTGGCCAGGTGTGCTGCAAGCGCGGCTCGGTTCGCCAGGCCGGTAAGCGGATCGTGGTGCGCGAGATGCGCGATTTCCTCGTGCCGTGCCATCAGTTCGGTGCGCGCTACGTTCATGTTCTCGCGCGCGTCGTCCAGGCCGTGGGCGGCTTCCCTCACCTTGTCCTGGAGCAGGTTGAAGCTTTCGGCCATCTCTCCAAGTTCGTCACGAGAGTTTACCGTAACCGGCATGATATTCACGGAGGCATGCGCCGCAGCGAGGTCTCCCCGCCCCAGGGCGACCATGGCGAGAGAGAAATCCTTCAGCGTTCCGGATGTCAGACGCTTTGCCGCGTTGCTCACCTCGGTCGCCGAATGGGTGATCATTCCCGGCAAGATCAGGCCAACGCTGATGGTCAGCAGCGCGACAACGACAAAAATGTCCTCCAGCGCGGCGACCAATGAAGTGTCGCCTTGGGGAACGCTGCCGATCGCCAGGAAATAGCCGGCACCGTCAAGCACGAGCACAAAAAGCATGGCTCCGGTAAGCTTCAGGTGAAGCGTATGTGGCAGCAAGGGTAGACCGAGTGCGTATCGATCCTCCATCGTGCGCCAGGCGTAGAGCGCAGCACCCGAATATGCCAAAGCCAGACCGAACAGGACGGTAGGAAGGCCAAATTGCTGAAATCCCAGTATGGCGGTCAACAGCCATATTGCAGCCGCGCCTACGCCAAGGATGATCGTTCCCCTGGGAGCCCGGAAGGGTCGCTCGGCTTCGGGACTATCACGGCGCAAGAGCCAGACTGCGATGTTTGGCATGCAGATGCTGATCAGGTACGTAAAATTGGCCGCGGCGATCATCCAGAGCGGATACCCGCACAGCATGAAGCCGATTGCCGCGGCAGCTGTGAGCAGCGTTGCCGCCCAGGGACAATCTGTTGAGGTGCGCCTGGCCAGGAAGCTCGGCAGCAGGCCGTCTTCGCTCAGCTGCGCAAGGGTCCGCGCGGCGCCTGCCAATGGCTGCAACGTTCCATGGAACATGTTCAGCATGATGAGCCAGATGGCGGCCGCCTTGCCGAAACTCCCCAACAAGGGCGCAAAGGTGGGCCCGAGAGCTATGGCGAGGTCGGTGCCGAGCGGCTCCGGCCCGAGCACACCCAGCCAGACAACCGGCAGGACCAGGAAATAGACGCCGGCCATTGCGGCGCTGGCCCACATCGCCAGAGGAATGTTGCGGTTGGGATCGATGGTTTCGCCAACATGGCAGGCTGCAGCCTCAAATGCCGGTGCGGCAAACCCGATCAGGTACAGTCCCGCCATCACCGACGTGATATCGCCGAACAGGCCGGTAAACGGGCTGGTCAGGGCAAAATCCGTCGCCTGCCGCCAGTCGACCGAGCCACTGATGACCGGGACGAGGGATGAGAGAAACGCAAGCGTCGCGGAGGCAGTGGCGATCGGGATCGCCAGTTGGACCACCCACTTGATTCCACACAGGTTGACCGCCGTAAAGAATGCGATGAGCCCGCAGGCGACCGCCTCCACGGGGAGGCCCGGCAGGTACCATTGCTGGATTGCAGACGCTGAAAGAACCGCTGTCAGTCCGCAGGTCGGCACCCAACCCCACCAATAGCAGGTGCCCGTCAGAGCCGAGAGAACGGGACTGTAAGGTCGGAAGGCTTCGGCGCACGCTGCAGAGATACCGCCGACGCGGTTTGGCCACATGAGAACCAATTCGGTCCACGCAGGCGCGGCGGCCCAGCCTAGAAGCAGACCAACAACGAGCAAAGGAACCGCAGCGCTTCCTTGACCGGGAATATTCCCCTGACCGACAAAAAGGGCGGCAATCAGAAACAGGCTTTGATTGCTGCCACCCATGGCGAGCGCTGTCGTGCCCATCCATCCCAAGGTTCTCGGGTGCGGTCGTGAAGGCGTGAGGCCCGGCATTCAGAGACATCCATTCGAGTGCGGAGCGCTGTCTGACTGGCGAATGTAACCTGCGGAGATATGTCTGTCGAACGTCGCGCTCCCGAAGTCAAAGTTGGACCTTAGGTGAGACGTATTAAGACTTCGTACCAAACCAGATCCGCCCGATGATCGCTGTCAACTTGCGGTAGCTGCGGTTCAATCATGCTGATGCCGGCCCGAATGGATCGATCTCCTCCGATCCGGGATACATATCAATTTTATCTAATCGCCCACTATGAGGGATAGTCGCGAATACAGCCTAATATTGATTATTATCGACAAATCTCGTGATTGCGGGGCGCCATCATTCGAAACGGCGGCTGAAGTCGACTGTAGATCGCTAAGCACATTGACCGCTGTTGACTTCGTACCTCGCCATCGTGGGGGCAAGCACCGAGACTTCACGCCGTGCCTCAAGTTGGAGCTAACTTGTGCGAGCACGCCGCATAGCCCCGCGTTGCAGGGCAAACAGCGCGCCGACCACGCTGGGCGCGGCGGTCGGCCTTGGCGCGCTGGTGGGTCCTTCCCAGGCCGGCGCCCGTACGGTCGATATGGCGATCGCTCGCTACCATCATCCGATCTGCACCAAACTGGCCTCGGTGACATTTCTGACCATAGGCGTGGCGACGCTCTGGACCGGCCTGCCCGGTTCTGCCGGCCGCGGTGATTTTCTATGGCGCCCGCATCGGCTAGCATGGCCGAGTATCGTCACATGCGGCGACATGGTGTTCTGGACGATGCTTGAGCGCGACGCGACCTCGCCAGCGGGCACGCCTTCGACGCCGGCCCGTAGCAGGAATGTGTTCAGCACCAGAACACTTGGGATCAGCGTTGCGGGAGCCTGCACACGTGAGTACTCCGCCTCACAAGCCTTCCGGCTGGTCCTCGAGGACGAACGACGCTGCAATCAGGTCATCGCCGCTGATGCGGCCACTGCCGCCAACCATGATGGATGCGACTTTCTGAAAGGTCTTCATGTCGGCCTCTGTTATGCGCGCATAGCGCATTCTCGCCCTGAGAGAACCCAAGCGGGTATCAAGGGCTGGCGATGTCTCGACGTCATCGATCATCTTCGATCATCCTGGAGCGCAATGTGAAATCCGCTGCCCGCCGCCATGGCCGGCGGCGGGCGGCAGCTATTCGATCAGTCGTAGACCTTCACAATTTTCCGGGTGCTGGGATCGACCAGGACGGTGCGGTTGTCGACCACGACGTAGCGGTATTTGACGTTGGGAACTTCGTGCAGCTCGACCGTATCAGGCAAGGCACTGCCGACGTTCAGCTCCACGCCCGGGATCTTCACCGAAGCCAGCGGCTGCTTTTTTACGTATTCGCGGACGACCGTATCTTGCTCCGGTGTGATGACGACATCCTGAGCTGCGGCGCTGCCGACGCCAGCCAAAAGCAACAAGCCTGCAGCGGCACTTGCAAAGTGGATTTTCATGGTTTTCTCCTCGCGTAATCCGGCGACGGCACCACGCCTGTTCGCCGAGGGACCGAACTTGAGATCAGCCAGATTGTTCCTGTGACTTCAGTCTGCGGCGAACCAGACCAAAGTCGGATATCAGCTAAGACCCAAGTCCCGAGGCGGAACGTTCAAGTGGGGCAGGCGTTTCCCAAATGCAACTAAATAAAACAGGAGAGGAACACATGGCCGACGGCCCAACTGTTGTTAATTCTGGTGGTGGTGGCGGCACTGCGATTGCCGTTATTCTTGCACTTATTGCAGTCGTAGTATTGCTTATTTTTACCGGCGTCATCAATATCCGCGGCGACGGCGGCAAGGATATCAACGTCAAGGTTGAAGCGCCAAAGGTGGAAGCTCCGGCTGTACCCGCAAAGCCTGCGGCACCTGCCCCAGCCCCTGCGAGTGGCGGCTGATCTGCTCGTATCCACGCTTCCGAACTGACCTATGAAAAGGAAATTCCCATGACTAAATATTTCGTCAGCGCCACCGGCGCCCTCCTCCTTATGGCGGGCATCGGCACCTCGTTTGCCGAGGACGTTATTGTTCTCAAGCCCGAACAACAGACGGTCGTTCGCGAATATATCCATAAGCAGAAGCTGGCCTCAGTCAGTTTGCTCGGCGTCGAACTCAATGTCGGCACGGCACTTCCAGACACTGTCGAGCTCCACGCAATCGACGTTCCGGATGTCCGCTACAAGTATACGGTTGTCGGAGATCATGCGGTTCTCGTCGATCCCGACACGCGCAAGGTCGTGCAGATCATCGAATAACGCGCGAGCCCGCCGCTCCGGTCTGGAGCGGCGGGCTGTGGCTGCCCTGTGAAAGTCTACGGGCAGCCTTTTCTCAACGGGAGGATGTCTGATGTTTAGCGACAAGGAAACTTGGGTCCTGGAAGCTGCCTTACTCGCGGCAATTCCAATTTGCGTAGCCGTCACCGCACTCGTGGCATTTTTGACCGCGGCCTGGATATGAACCGCTTCCTCTTTGTGATGGGCGACTTTCTATCCCGGCCACCGGGCTTCTATGTCCTTCTTGTAGCCATGCTGCTCTGTACTGCGTTGGTGCCATTCGGCCTGACGAATGTGGTCACCTACGCATTGTCGGTAGCGGCCATCGTGATCACCGGCGTTGTGCTGATCCAGGGTTACCGCGACACGGCCGCCATTCACGCCAAGCTTGATGAGATTATCGTTTCGCTGAATGAGACCAGAAACGATGTCGTCGGCTTGGAGCATGCCGAGCCGGAGGAGATTCGGGAGAAGCTCCAGACACTCGAAGAAGAAGCAATGAAAGCGGTTCGCCCGCCGCATTGACCCTCCGCTGGACTATCTGTCATCCATCAGCAAAAAAGCCCGGGAACCGGGCTTTTTTGCTTCGCGTCTAAATCATTTCGGACTTATCCGAAACGGGAATTTGGTGCCCAGAAGAGGACTCGAACCTCCACTCCTTGCGGAACACGGACCTGAACCGTGCGCGTCTACCAATTCCGCCATCTGGGCTGGTGCGGGCTCATGTAAGCGGGCAAACGATATGTGTCAACGCGCTTTTTCCAGGGCCGCTGCCTGCCGGCTTAGTTTCCCGGGGGTCAGCGCCGCCCCTCACCTGCCTGCCGGCATCCTCTCCCCGTACAGTGACGGGGAGAGGGGCGCTCTCATCGATGATTTTCGCCGGTCACCTGCGTCACAAGAAGAGCGCCGAGGCTGCGGCCAGCCCTTTCTCCCCGTCACTATACCGGGAGAACTGCCCGGCAGGGCAATGAGGGGCAGCGCCGACTTGGCGAATGCGCTGGCCGAAAACCTCACCCCTCCAGCACGTCCTTCGACGCCACAGTGGAATCGGCGTTGAGCTTGTAGATCACCGGCACGCCGGTGCCGAGCTCGAGCTTGACGATCTCCTCGCCGCTCTTGCCGTCCAGCGCCATGATCAGCGCGCGCAGCGAATTGCCATGCGCGGCGACCAGCACGGTGCCGCCTTTCAGAACATGCGACTGCATGTCGTGCAGGTAATAGGGCCAGACGCGGGCGCCGGTGTCCTTCAGGCTTTCGCCGCCGGGCGGCGGCACGTCGTAGGAGCGGCGCCAGATGTGCACCTGCTCCTCGCCCCACTTCTGGCGCGCGTCGTCCTTGTTGAGGCCGGAGAGATCGCCATAGTCGCGCTCATTCAGCGCCTGGTCGCGGATCGTCTTCAAATCGCTCTGGCCGACCGCGTCGAGAATGTGCTGGCAGGTCTTCTGCGCCCGGATCAGCGCCGAGGTGAAGGCGATGTCGAACTTCAAGCCGCGCGCCTTGAGCTTCTGGCCGGCTTCCTTGGCTTCCTTGTGGCCCTGCTCAGTCAGGTCGACATCGCGCCAGCCGGTGAACAGGTTCTTCAGGTTCCATTCGCTCTGGCCGTGGCGCACGAGCACGAGAGTTCCCGACATGTTTGCTCCTTCAAAATTATGGATAGTTTAGCTCAAGCCGAGCACGTCCCGCATGGAATAAAGTCCGGGCTTTTTACCGCGCGCCCAGAGCGCGGCCTTGACCGCGCCGCGGGCAAAGATGGCGCGGTCCTCGGCATGGTGCGACAGCGTGATGCGCTCGCCGGTCCCGGCCAGGATGACGCTGTGGTCGCCGACCACCGAGCCACCGCGCAAGCTGGCAAAGCCGATCGTTCCTGGCTTGCGCACGCCGGTATGGCCGTCGCGTGACCGCACATCGTTGCCGGCAAGGGAAATGCCGCGTCCCGCCGCCGCCGCTTCGCCGAGCAGCAAGGCGGTGCCCGAGGGCGCGTCGACCTTGTGCTTGTGATGCATTTCGAGGATCTCGATGTCGAAATCCTCTGGACCGAGCGCGCGCGCGGCCTGCTCGACCAGCACCGCCAGAAGATTGACGCCGAGGCTCATATTGCCGGATTTGACGATCGTCGCGTGGCGCGCCGCGGCCTCGATCCTGGCGTCGTCTTCCGCCGAGCAGCCGGTGGTGCCGATGACATGGGCAATGCGTGCCTGCGCGGCATAGCCTGCGAATTCGACGGTGGCTGCCGGCATGGTGAAATCGAGCACGCCGTCGGCCTTGGCGAACACCGGCAGCGGATCGTCGCCGATCGTCACATTGATGATGCCGATGCCGGCAAGCTCGCCCGCATCCCTGCCGAGATAGGGCGATCCGGTTCGTTC
The DNA here is from genome assembly GCF_040323255.1 of Mesorhizobium sp. M0052. Classification (NCBI taxonomy): domain Bacteria; kingdom Pseudomonadati; phylum Pseudomonadota; class Alphaproteobacteria; order Hyphomicrobiales; family Phyllobacteriaceae; genus Mesorhizobium; species Mesorhizobium sp. M0052. Next base: position 55,046 of record NZ_JAMYUS010000007.1, read on the forward strand.
GACCGCGCCGACGACGCGGGCGCCGGGGATCGAATGGATGGCGCGGATCAGCGTCTGGCCCATGCGGCCGGCCGCCCCCACCACCACCAAGCCCATTTCGCCGGATTCGCTCATGCTGTTCTCCCGATCGCCTTGCTGGCGCGGCTATGCCGGAGTTTGGATTGGCTGGGCGTCGTCGACAAGCCCCAACCCGCTCTTGCCCTGCACGCGGTGGAAGCGGGCATAGACGCTGTGCGGATCGGCCATCAGCCTGGCATGGTTGCCTTCCTCGACCAAGCGGCCCTCTTCAAGTACGATGATGTGGTCGGCGTTGACGACCGTCGACAGGCGGTGCGCGATGACGATGGTGGTGCGCCCTTCCATCACATGGGTCAGCGCCTCCTGGACGCGCGCCTCGGCCTCGTTGTCCAGCGCCGAGGTCGCCTCGTCGAGCAAAAGGATCGGCGCATTGCGCACGATCGCCCGCGCAATCGAGACGCGCTGGCGCTGGCCGCCGGAAAGGGTCGAGCCGCCCTCGCCGACGGGCGTGTCGTAGCCCTGCGGCTGCTGACGGATGAACTCGTCGGCCGCCGCCAGCACCGCCGCCCGCTCGATCTCGGCGTCGGTCGCCGAAAGTCGGCCAAAACGGATGTTGTCGCGTATGCTGCCTTCGAACAGATAGGGCGCCTGCGAGACATAGGCGATCGAGCCGCGCAGCGAGTGCTTGGTGACTTTGGAAATGTCCTGGCCATCGATCTCGATCGAACCCTTGTCGACATCGTAGAAGCGCTGCAGCAGCGCCACGAGCGTCGTCTTGCCGGCACCCGAGGCCCCGACCACCGCCGTAACCTTGCCGGCCGCGGCGGTGAAACTCAGGTTCCTGATCACCGGCATGTCGGCGCTGTAGCCGAACGTCACATTGTCGAAGCGAACCTCGCCGGTGGTGATCCTGGCTTCGACCGCGTCGGGCGCATCGCCCTGTTTAGGCTCCAGGTCGAGCAGCTCGTAAATCATCCGGGCGTTGACCAGGGCACGTTCCATACCGACCTGCGTACGAGCCAGGCGCCGTGCCGGATCGTAGGCCATGATCAGCGCGGTGATGAAGGAAAACACAGCGCCTGGTGGTTGTCCGAGCACCAGCGCCCGGTAGCCGGAATAGGCAAGGACGGAGGTAATGGCGAGACCGCCCAAAATCTCGGAAATCGGCGACAGCCGCTCCGCGACCCGGGCGATCTTGTTGTTACGCTGCTCGGCCGTATCGGCCATGATGCCGATCCGGCGCGCCAGCTCGGCTTCCAGGGTGAAGGCCTTGACGATGGCGATGCCTTGCGTGGCCTCCTGTACGGACCCGTTCAGCCGCGAGTTGATCAGCACCGATTCCCGGTTGATGCGCCGCAATCGGCGGGTGATGTAGACGACGGCCCAGATCAGCGGCGGCCCGATCAGCAGCGAGCTGAGCGACAACACCGGATCCTGGTAGATCATGACGCCGACGAGGGCGATCAGCGAGACCGCGTCGCGGCTGATGGAGGTCAGCGTCAGCGACAGCAGATCGCGAACGCCGCCGACATTCTCGTTGACCTGTGCCGCCAGCCGACCGGAACGCGTATCGTTGAAGAAGTCGACGCCGAGCTTCATCAGGTGGTCGAAGCTGCGCTTCTGGTAGCGGGCGACCAGATTGTTGCCGATCTTGGCCAACGCGACCGCCTGGCCGTAACCGGCGAAGCCGCGCAGCACGGAGGCGGCCATGAACCCGGCGCAGATCCAGACGATCATGTCGCCGCGTCGTTCGTAGAAGATCTCGTTGATCATCGGGGCCATGATCCACGCCGTGAAGGCGGTGGTGGCGGAAACAATCAGCAGGCAGCCGACGGCAACGACATAGGTCCAGCGATATTCACTGCCGTTTTCGGCCAGGATGCGGCGCAGCACCGCAGTGACCTCAGCTGGCTGGACTTTCAGTTTGAGTGGACTTTGAGCGGTCAAATCGCGGGCGCTTCGTGGTTTGCTAGAGCATGATGCCGAAAAGTGTGAAGCGGTTTTCGGACGACATCATGCTCTATCTCTTTGATTTAGAGCCGGATGATTTCAGGTCGATTCGATCTGAAATCAACCGGCATCTAGGGATGCCAGGCTGGAATTCGGCCCCCTCTTAGCGCCCCGGCTACGGCTTGCCTATGGCGAAACTTCGTCGGGGCTCGAGGTCAGGGTCACGAAAGCGGCAGCCATTTCCAGGAACAGACCCATGTTCGGGACGAAATGGATCATGCCCGCCAGCGCCGCCCCGCGGTCTGGACGCCGAACAGCGACGGGTTGCGGGCATAGGCGGCAAGGCCCAGAAGCGCTGCCAGCGGGTGGGTGATGACATAGACCGGCATCGAGGCCATCAGCGCGCTGTGCGGCGCTTTGTCCTCGAAGGCGGCACGGAAACTGCCTTCCTTCAGTGCCGGAACGATCTTTTGCGCGATGCCGCCGGTCAAAAACACGCCGCCGCGGCTCATGAACACCAGCGCGAGGTCGCCGGCGGTTCGGCCGAGGCAGGTGACGAACAGCGCCAGCGCTTCCTCGGCAACCGGGTCGGTCTTGGCCAGCGCCGCCCCGGTAATTTCGGCCGGCGTGGTGAACGGCGCCGGCTTGCCGTCGGCCTTGGCGACCGCCCGGTAGACATTGACCAGACCGCGCCCGCACAGGATCTGCTCGCCCGAAATGCGGCCGTCCAGCTTTTCGATATGCGGGAACACCTCGAAATCGCGCGGCGTCCGCGGACCGATATCCATGTGGCCGCCTTCGCCAGGCACCGGTATCCAGTGGTGGAGGGCATGAACCAACCCGGCGACGCCCAGGCCGGTACCGGGACCGAGCACGACACGCCCGGCATTCTCCTCCGGCGCGCCGCCGCCGATCTTTTCCATGTGCTCTTCGCCGAGCGCCACGACGGCCAGCGCCTGCGCCTCGAAATCGTTGAGCACGACGATGTCGCCCAGGCCCAGATTGGCAAACATCTGCTTCGGCTTCACCACCCAGGGACAGTTGGTAAGCGGGATCTCGTCGCCATCGACCGGTCCGGCGATGGCCAGCACTGCCGAATTCGGCCGGATGGACGACCGGTCGAGCACCGCCGCCTGGATCGCCTCGTCTATGGTGGCGAAATTGGCGGTTTGCACGATATGCGGCTCACCGGCTTCCGAATTTGCGTCGAGCACGATCGAAAAGCGCGCATTGGTGCCGCCGATGTCGCCGATCAGCACTGGAAACCGCAACGCGGTGTCGTCGTCGCCTGACATGCTCTTGCTCGTCCCCTTTGCGGCGCCGTTGCGACCGTTTCAATCGCCCGGTTTTTCAATCGCCCGGTGTTCAATCGCCCGGTGTTCAATCGATTGACTAGCGCATGGCCCCGGAAAGGGAAAGCGTCAGTTCGCCATCACTGTCCGACGTTTGCCGGCGGCCGTCGCCTTGGCAGGGGAATGCCGATCTCCGGCGTGGCGGTGAAGGCGTTGGCTGCGTTTGGCAAGCCGCCCGCATTGCCCGCAATAGGCGGAGGCGCGTCGGGTTCCGGCGCCCTGGCGGCGATCGGCACGCCGCCGCCGCGATAGGTGACGGCTTCGGCTGAGTCCGCGTCGGGCTGGTCAAGCACGAACTGGCATTGTTTCGGCAGGTTCGCCATCGTCATCAGGTCGCGCGCCTTGGGCGCATCCGGGTTCTTGTTGGGGCGCCACGGCTCCTCGGTAAACCACCAGGCCAGCGGCTTGCCGCAGCCGTCATCGTCGGGCGTCGCTTCCTGTCCCTTGCAGTTGGGCGAACCCGGCTGGCAGCCGATGCGGATGTGGAAATGATAGTCATGGCCCCAGAACGGCCGGATTTTTCTCAGCCAGGTACGGTCGCCGGTGACGGTGTCGCACAGCTTCTTCTTGATCCCAGGATTGACCAGGATGCGCTCGACTTCCGGATAGCTCGCCGCGCGCTTCAACAGCTTGGTATGCATCGGCTTCCACAGCCTGTCCTTCACCAGATGCGTCTTGTCGTCGACCATCAGCGTGGCGCTGATGTTTTCGCGCTCCTGGGTGGTGAGCTTGCGGTCGGGCATTGGCGTCAGCCAGATGTCGGCGTCGAGGCCGATCTGGTGCGAGGCGTGCCCGGTCAGCATCGGCCCGCCGCGCGGCTGCGAAATGTCGCCGATCAGAAGCCCCGGCCAGCCGTCGGCGGCGGCATCGCGCGACAGTTTCTCGATCAGCGCAATCATCGTTGGATGACCCCAGCGCCGGTTGCGCGAGGGACGCATCACCTCCCAGTTCTGGCCGTCCATCGGAATGGCGACGCCGCCAGTGAAGCAGCCCTTTGAATAGAAGCCGAAGGATTGCGCCGCAGCCACCGCCGGCAGCTTCTTGGCGCCGAACAGGTCTTTTGCCCGTGGCTCGGCCGTGATTGCGCCCGCCACCAGCCCGGCCAGCGCCACGATCGCCAGCGCCGCCGTCAGGAACGGCCGTCTGCCGGTCAAGGATCGCATCGAAATCGTCATGAACCCCACTGCAAAAGTCCGCAACACAATCGAATCATATCACCCTCGGGCTCGCGTTTCGATTATCTACCTTCATCGGGCTGCGCGGCTCGCCGTCGCGCCAGCTGCCGTCGGCCCACATCCGATCGAACGCCTGGCGGTAGTCCGGATAGCGGAACCGGTAGCCCGCTGCCTTGATCGCGGCGTTGGCGACGCGCTTGTTCTCGCCATAGAAGGACCGCGCCATGGGCGAAAGTTGGGCGGTCTCGAAAGGAATCTCCGGCGGCGGCTCGACGCCCATCAGCGAAGCGGCATAGGTGACGACATCCTGCGGCGGCGCCGGCTCGTCATCGGTGATGTTGAAAATGCCGCCTCTATTGCCACCGATGAGGTGCCAGAGCGCGCCGGCGATGTCGTCGCAATGGATGCGGTTGAACACCTGGTCGGGCTTGACCAGCCGCCTGGCCGTGCCGTTTTCCAGATTGACCAGCGCGTTGCGACCCGGCCCGTAAATGCCGGAAAGCCGCAGGATGGCCACCGGCTTGCCGGTCTCGAGTCCAAGCTGCAGCCAGCCCCGCTCGGCCGCCACTCGCATCGACGAGCGTTTCGACACCGGCCGGCATTCGGCCGTTTCATCGACCCAGGCACCGTCATAATTGCCATAGACGCCGACGGTCGAGAGATAGCCGATCCAGCGAAGCGCCGGCATCGCCTCGATCGCCTTGCGCGCGGCGAGAAGCACAGGGTCGCCGGCCTCCTCCGGTGCCACCGAGACGACGAGATGGGTGGTCTTTTCCAGCGCATCGCCGATTTCAGGGGTCAGGGCGCCGTCGAACAGCAGCGGCGCGATGCCGACCTGCCGCAGCGCGTCGAATTTTTCCAATGAGCGCGTGGTGCCAAAAATGAGATTCTTGTGAAGAGGGGCGCCCACACTACCCCTCCCCACAAGGGGGAGGGAACGCTGCCGCGCGCTCTTACCGATCCCAGTCGCTGGGTCTGCGAAGGTAGGCGCTTCCGCGAGTTCCCCTCCCCCTTGTGGGGAGGGGTTAGGGGTGGGGGTATTCGTAGTGCGCAAACCGTGCCAGCCCGCATTGGCCCGTGCAAAGGCTTTGCCCGAATAGCCGGCGCCAAAGATAAAAACCTGTTTTTCGCTCATGCGTGCGCCTCAATTGGCAATACGGACAGCCATTCGCCCCGCACTGTCGTGTCGGTTTCAGTGTTCGAGTAGATCGCCGCCTGCCTGTTGAATTCGGCGGCCGGCACCAGCCGCGCCAGCGCCCAGATCGCCGCGCCGCGCACCAGCGGCGAGGCGTCGCCAAGGAGGGCGCGCACCGGGCCGGCCAGCGAAACATCGCCGGAATTGCCGGCGGCGGTCAGCACGTTGCGGACAAAGCGGTCGCGGCCGACGCGTTTGATCGGCGAGCCCGAGAAGAAAGACCGGAACGCCGTGTCGTCCAGCTGCAACAGCTCGCCCAGCGGCGGCTCGCGCAGTTCGTCGCGGGCAGCAAGCTTGGCTTCCGAAGCGGCGCGGGCAAACTTGTTCCACGGGCAGGCGGCGAGACAATCGTCGCAGCCATAGATGCGGTTGCCGATCTTTTCGCGGAATTCTTGCGGGATCGGCCCCTTGTTCTCGATGGTCAGGTAGGAGATGCAGCGCCTGGCATCGAGCCGATAGGGCGCCGGAAAGGCATCGGTCGGGCAGGCGTCGAGACAGGCGCGGCAGGAACCGCAATGGTCTACCTCGGTCGCATCGGGCGTGAGCTCAGCCGTGGTGAAGATGGTGCCGAGAAACAGCCAGGAGCCGTGCTCGCGGCTGACCAGATTGGTATGCTTGCCTTGCCAGCCGAGCCCGGCGGCCTCAGCCAGCGGCTTTTCCATCACGGGCGCCGTATCGACGAAAACCTTCACGTCGCCGCCGGCCCGCGCGACGATCTTGCCGGCGATCTCCTTCAGCCGGCCCTTCATCACCTCGTGATAGTCGCGGTTTTGCGCATAGACCGAGATCGCGCCGCGATCGCGCCTTGCCTGCAGCGCACGCGGATCGTGGTCGGGGCCGTAATTCATTGCCAGCACGATGATCGAGCGCACCTCGGGCCACAGCGTCGAAGGCTCGCTGCGGCGTTGAAGCGTCTCCGCAATCCACGCCATCGAACCGTGAAAACCATCGGCGACGAATTCTGCCAATCTGGCAGGCGCCAGCGGGATCGCGTCAGGCGTGGTGACGGCAACCGCATCGAAGCCGGCGCGCCGCGCCTCGGCGTCGATCAGTGCGCGCAGGGTTTGGCTTCTAGAAGTCGAGGTCCGCATAATGCGAAACCGGCGACAGGCCGCGAACCCGGTCGGAGAGCAGCGGCCGGAACGACGGCCGCGATTTCACCCGCGTGTACCATTCGCGCGCCGCGGCATGCTCGCGCCAATCGATCTCGCCGAGATAATCCAGCACCGACAGCGTCGCCGCTGCCGCCAGGTCGGCATAGGTGACCTTGCTGCCGGCCAGCCAATGACGGGTGCCGGCCAGCCAGTTGGTGTACTTCATGTGCTGGCGAATGTTGGCGCGCGCCGCGCGGATCGCCGCCGAATCGGGGGAACCGCCGCCCGCCGTTTCCGGCATCACCGGCTTCAGCACGCGCTCGCGCACCAGATGCCGGGTCACTTCGCTCTCGGCCTTGTTGAGATACCAGTCGGTCAGGCGGCGGATTTCGGCGCGCTGCATCGGGTCTTCCGCAAACAGGCGCTTGTCGCGCTTCAGGACACCACGTGTTTCGTCGAGATATTCAGCGATCACCATGGCGCCGACGATCGGCACGTCGCCTTCGGCCAGCAGGATAGGCAAGGTGCCGGCGGGGTTCAGCGCCAAAAACTCCTTGCGCCGCGTCCACGGTTTTTCCTCGATCAGCGCCAGCTCCTCGCCATATTCGCCGAAGGCGAGGCGCACGAAGCGGCAGGTGGCGAACATCGGGTGATGGAAAAGCGTCAGCATGATTCCGCGATATTAAGGCGCACTGGCGAATCGCCGTCCGCACCGGTAAGTCTTGGCGGCCCGTCATGCGGCCGTCACGGTGCTGCGACCTATAGGGGGACTTCCGCGCCGTGACAAGCAAGCCCTTTTGCCAGCCGTTTCCTTCCGTCCCTTGAATGCCGAGGTTGCCATGGATAGCCACACCATCGTCGAAGCCCTGCTGCTCGGCCTGCTGGAGGGGCTGACCGAGTTCATCCCGGTCTCCTCGACCGGCCATATCCTGCTCGCCGGCCATTTCCTCGGCTTCCATTCCACCGGCAAGGCGTTCGAGATCCTGATCCAGCTCGGCGCCATCCTGGCGATCCTCAGCGTCTATTTCCGCCGTCTGTGGCAGATGCTGCTCGACCTGCCGCATGATCGGCTGACGCGGCATTTCGTCATCGGCATCCTGATTGCCTTCCTGCCGGCCGCCATCATCGGCGCGCTGGCGCATGATTTCATCAAGACGGTGCTGTTCGAATCGCCAAGGCTGATCTGCATCATGCTGATCATCGGCGGCGTCGTGCTCTTGGTCGTCGACCGCATGAAGCTGCAGCCGGTCTACCGTGACGTCGAGCGCTTCCCGACAAGGCTTTACCTGCAGATCGGCCTGTTCCAGTGCCTGTCGCTGATCCCCGGCACGTCGCGCTCCGGCTCGACCATCGTCGGCGCGCTGCTGCTGGGCGTCGACAAGCGCGCGGCGGCGGAATTCTCCTTCTTCCTCGCCATCCCGACCATGGTCGGCGCCTTCGCCTTCGATCTGTTCAAGAACCGCAACGTGCTGAGCAGCGCCGACCTGCCGATCATCGCTATCGGTTTCATCGCCGCCTTCCTTACCGCGCTGATCGTCGTCCGCTTCCTGCTCGATTACGTCTCGCGCAACGGCTATTCGCTGTTCGGCTGGTGGCGCCTGGTGGTGGGAGCGGTTGGGTTGGTGGCGCTTTTCATTTGGGGGTGAGCTTTACCCTCCCCCTTGTGGGGGTCCGAAGGACGGGCGAGACAGGCGGCTCGCCCCGGTCAGTCGATCCGCAAAGCGGATCGGGGTGGGGGCGCCACGCCCCCGCCCCGTTTCGCCAACGACGCTTCGGTCGCTTGCTCACCGACCCTCCCCACAAGGGGGAGGGTAAAGGCCGCTAACTCCTCCCAAAAAACGCGTTCTCGACATGCACCGGCCAGCGCCAGGGCAGCACCGCGATCATGTCGAAGCGCATCGACAATCTGCCGTAGTCCGGCTGCCGCGACAGCCAGATGTCGGCGGCGCCCTCGATGCGGCGCTCCGATTCGTGGCCGATCGCCTCCATCGCTTCCATCAGCGTGCGCCGCGCCTTGACCTCGACGAACAGCACCAGGTCGCCGCGCCTGGCGATCAGGTCGATCTCGCCGAAGCGGGTGCGATGCCGGCGGGCGAGGATGCGATAACCTTTCAGCATCAGCGCCGCTGCCGCCAGCCACTCGCCGCGATGGCCGCGCCGATAGGCTTTTTGGCGGCTGGCGGCCGGGCGCTCAGCCACCTTCGCCTTCTCCAACCGCATCCCTGAGTTCCAGCAGCCGCCGGTAAAGCGCCTGCTTCTGCCCGCCGGTCATCTTCGCCGCCTCCGCCGCCGCCTTGGACGCCGGCATTTCGGCGGCCAGCGACAGCAGCAGCCTGTCGATGTCGGCGGGTTGGTCGGCCTTGATCTCGGCGGGCCCGACGCAGATGACGATTTCGCCCTTCGGCGTATCGGCCGCCGCATAATGATCGGCCAGCGCCTGCAGCGTTCCCGTCCGCATCTCTTCGAAAGTCTTGGTCAGCTCGCGGCCGATGGCGGCCTTGCGCGCGCCGCCCAACGCCTCGACCATGGCGACCAGCGTTTCGGCCAGCCGGCGTGGCGACTCGAAGAAGATCAGCGTTGCCGGCACCGCCCTGAACGTTTCCAGCTTTGTCATCCGCTGCCCTGATTTCACCGGCAGAAACCCGGCAAACAGGAAGGCGTCGGACGGCAGGCCCGACGCCGTCAGCGCCGCCAGCGGCGCCGATGGGCCGGGGATCGGCACCACGCGCAGGCCGCGCTCCAGCGCTTCGCCGACCAGCCGGTAGCCTGGGTCGGAGATCAGCGGCGTGCCGGCATCCGAAATCAGCGCCACGCTCTGCCCGGCCTCGAGTGCCGCGATCAGCTTCGGCCCGGCCTCGCCGGCGTTGTGCTCGTGATAAGCGGTGGTGCGCCGCCGGATGCCGTAGCGATCGAGCAACACGCGCGAGACGCGAGTGTCCTCGCAGGCGACGATGTCGGCGGCGGCGAGCGTCTCCAGCGCGCGCAGCGTGATGTCGGAGAGGTTGCCGATCGGCGTCGCCACCAGATACAGCGCCGGCGCCAGCGACCGGACCGCGATCTCGGTCTGCCCGATCACATAGCTGCGCTTCTCGCCGGTCACCGGGGTCTCTCCATTTCGCCCTGTTTGGCACGGCGCGCGCCGGGTTGCAAAACTCCCGAACGTCGGGCCAAACCTGACGCCGATGTAACCCGGCGGGCTTGGCTTCCGGCGACAATTTCCGATTGCCGCCTACATCGTCGATTTCGCTTGCCCGGAGAAGAAGCTGGTCATCGAAGTCGATGGCTCCCAGCATGCGGACGCCGGCGCGGCTGCCGGTGATGAAACGCGGACATCGCACCTCGAACAAGATGGCTGGACCGTCCTGCGGTTCTGGAATGACGACGTCATCCGCGACGTCGACAATGTCTGCCAGCATATTGTGATTGCGGCTGGGCTTGGAGGCGCATCCTGAACGGTGCCGGCGCTGGGCTTTAGGAGGGAAAGGTCGGCGGGACAGCGCCCCCTCTGGCCTGCCGGCCATCTCCCCCACGAGGGGGGAGATCGGGTTTCCCCGCGGCTTTCGCCAATTATCCAAGCAACGCCCTCTGACGCTTCGGCCCGCCCGCCTTGCGCCAGGAATTAAACCGGTGCGTCGCGGCGGCAAACGAGATCTTCATCTGCTGGGCGACCGAATAGCGCGACTTGCCTTCGTCGAACAGGCGGTAGCAGCATTCGACGCCCTCCTCGGTCAGCTTGCCGTCGGGCGCCTTGTTGTGCGGATTGGCGGGGTCGAATTTTTCGACCTGCTGTTCGACCAGGCCTTTCAGCCGCTGCAAATCGGCCTCGATGCTGGCGATAAGATCGAGGACGGGTTTCGGATCGAAGTGGTCGTGCGGCTTTGCCGTCATCTTGCTCATGCCTTTCGCTTGCGTGTCGCGACAATATAGGTGAACATTTGCCGATAATGAAGGGCGCGTTGCAATCCGGCGCTTCAACATTTCTTGACCGGTGATTGACCGCGGAGATTGGAGCGCCTAGTTTAGAATTGTTCTAAACTGGGGTGAATTTCTCATGCTTTCCCGTGTCTTCGGTTTCGGCCGCCGTCCTTTCGAAACGCTGTCGGAACAGGAGATCCTGGCCCTGGCAATTTCATCCGAAGAGGATGACGGGCGCATCTACCGCGCCTATGCCGACGGGCTGGCTGACAGTTTTCCGCAGTCGGCGAAAGTGTTCGAGGCGATGGCGGCGGAGGAAGACGGCCATCGCGATTCCCTGATCGAGCTTTACCGCAAACGTTTCGGCGAGCGCATTCCGCTGCTGCGCCGCGAGCACGTGAAAGGCTATTACGAGCGCAAGCCCGACTGGCTGGTGCGGCCGCTCGGCATCGAGCATGTCCGGCGCCAAGCCGAAGCGATGGAGCAGCAGGCCTATCGCTTCTATGTCGAGGCGGCCAAGCGCACCGGCGATGCCTCGACCCGGAAACTGCTCGGCGACCTGGCCGCGGCCGAGCAAAGCCATGAGAATTCGGCGCATCGGCTGGAGCAGAAACTCGTGCCGGGCGAGGTGAAGGACGAGGAAGCCAGCGCCGAGCAGCGCCAGTTCATCCTGACCTATGTCCAGCCGGGACTGGCCGGGCTGATGGACGGCTCGGTGTCGACACTGGCGCCGATCTTTGCCGCGGCGTTTGCCACGCACGACACCTGGCAGACGCTGCTGGTCGGCCTCGCCGCCTCGATCGGCGCCGGCATCTCGATGGGCTTTACGGAGGTCGCTTCGGACGACGGCAAGCTGTCGGGGCGTGGCTCGCCGATCAAGCGCGGCCTCACCGTCGGCATCATGACGACGCTGGGAGGCCTCGGCCACGCGCTGCCTTACATCATCCCGCATTTCTGGACGGCGACGGCGGTGGCGGCCGTCGTGGTGTTCTTCGAATTGTGGGCGATCGCCTTCGTGCAGAACCGCTACATGCAGACGCCCTTCCTGCGCGCAGCGTTTCAGGTGGTGCTGGGCGGGGCGCTGGTGTTTGCGGCCGGGGTGCTGATCGGGAATGCGTGAGCGCCAAGCGCCCCCTCACCCAGCCTCCGCTTCTCGGCTGACCTCTCCCCGAGGGGAGAGGAGATTTTCGAAGCCTGCGCCAGTCTCTTCTCCCCAGCGGGGAGAAGGTGGCCGCGAAGCGGCCGGATGAGGGGGCCTGGCGCGACGCCGATACCTAGTCACCCATTCACCGCCCTGCTATCCTCTGGCGCCTCGTCCCTCTCCGTCAGCCCGTAATCCCGCACCACATGCGCAATGCGCAGCCGGTAGCCGGCAAATATTCCGCCGCGGCCCGCATGCTGCGCCTGCCGATGCTCTTCCGTATTGCGCCAGGCTTTCACCGCTTCCTCGTCGCGCCAGAAGGACAGTGACAGGACCCGGTTGGGATCGCCCAGGCTCTGAAAGCGCTCGATCGAGATGAAGCCATCGATGCCGCTGAGCAGCGGCCGCAGTTCCGCGGCGATGCCGAGATAGGCATCGCGCTTTCCCTCAGCCGGTTGCACCTCGAAGATGACAGCGATCATATCTCCTCCTTGACCGCGGTCTGGAACAGCTGCCGCGGTCCATGCGGCCCCGACACCAGCTTCAGGAAGATGCGGTCCTCTTTCAAGATGAACTTTTCGCGGCGGGCGAATTCGTAATTGGCCTTGCCCGCCGGATCTGCGGCGAGACGGGCGCGATATGCTTCGTAGGCGGCGAGGCTGTCGATGTTGTAGGCGGCGTAGGCGGTGGTGGCCGAGCCCTCATGCGGGGCGTAGTAGCCGACCAGATCGGCCCCGCAGCGCGGGATCGCCTGGCCCCAGGCCTTGGCATATTGCTCGAAGGCCGGCTTGCCGAACGGGTCGATCTCATAGCGGATGAAGCAAGTGATGGTCATCGTGATCTCCTTGGGTTTCGCGTGGATAGTTCGAGCGGCGTCGAAACGTTGTGCCGCAGGGTCTGCTAAGCAAAAGCGCTGGCGGTCAGGCCTGCCAGAAGGATTTTGCGCATTCGCGGCGCACATCCTCACGGGTCAGGCCGAGATCGCGCAGCAGATGGTCGTCGATCTCCGCGAGGCCGAGCCGCTGCAGGTGGCGGTCGTACCAGCGAGCGAGCAGCCGCCGTTGCAGCCAGGTGACGAATGGAAAAGGCCGGCGGCTGGCGAGTGGGGCGGAAGCGGTTGGCATCGGCGTTCTCCTTGATCCCGCCCGACAATAATGCTTATCTGACGAGAATGCTTCGATGGAGACCTAACTATGCGTGAAGGACCCGACATTGCCCGCATCGCCAGCCTGGTCGGCGATCCGGCGCGGGCAAACATGCTGAATGCGCTGATGGGCGGCACGGCTTTGACGGCCAGCGAACTGGCGCTGGAGGCCGGCGTCTCGCTGCCGACGGCGTCCTCGCATCTGTCGAAACTGATGGAGGGCGGGCTTTTAACTTTGGCCAGCCAGGGACGGCATCGCTATTACGGCCTCGCTGGGCCGCAGGTTGCCGGCATGATCGAGGCGATCACCGGGGTGGCCGAAGCGGTCGGCCCCAAGCGGGTGCGGCCCGGCCCGCGCGACGGCGCCATGCGCGTGGCCCGCGTCTGCTACGACCACCTCGCCGGCGAGCAGGCGGTGGCGATGCTGGACCGGTTCGTCGCGCGCGGCATCCTGTTGCGCGACGACAATGAGATCAGGCTCGGGGAGATCCGGCCGGGGCAGACCCGGCCGGGGGAGATCCGGCTGGGGCCGTCGGCCGCATCGCATTTTTCCGCCATCGGCGTCGATGTCGGCGCCAAGGCGCGCCGGCCGGTCTGCCGCGCCTGCCTCGACTGGAGCGTGCGCCGCTCGCATCTTGCGGGAACGCTGGGCGCGGCTATTCTGGACAAGATCCTGGCGGAGAAATGGGCAAGGCGGGAGAAGGACAGCCGCGCGGTGGTGTTTTCACCGCCGGGGAAGCAGGCGTTCGAGCGGGTGTTTTTAGCGTAGAGGTTCGGCAGCGCTAATTGGGCGACGCTGGCGGGACAGCACCCCCCTCTGGCCTGCCGGCCATCTCCCCCTCAAGGGGGAGATTAGGCGCTCAACAGCTTTCGCCAATCTCCAACGTTGCAACAATGAACGAAACCTCGAAGCTGCCCAATCTCCCCCCTTGCGGGGGAGATGTCCGGCAGGACTGAGGGGGGTGGGAAGGATCGCTACGTTTGCGAATGTGCCGATGGCTCACCCCCGCTTCAACACCTTCCCCTGCTTGAAGAAATCCGCCCACGGATCGGCCTGCGCTAGTTCCTTCAGCGTCGTCTTGCCCCCGATCGGGAAGGAATTCGGCGCCAACCCTTTTTCAACCTCCGCCCACGTCACCGGGATCGACACCGTCGCGCCCTTCTTGGCGCGGGAAGAGTAAGGCGCGACGGTGGTCGAGCCCCTGCCGTTGCGCAGATAGTCGACGAAGATTTTTCCCGTGCGCGCCTTTTTCGACAGCGTCGCGGTGTAGCGGTCGGGCGCGGCCTGCTCCAGCGCCTTGGCGAAATCATGCGAGAAGGTTTTGACCGCCTCCCAGTCCGCAGACGGCTTCAGCGGCACCAGCACGTGATAGCCCTTGCCGCCTGACGGCTTGACGAAATTCGGCAGCGACAGATCGTCGAGCTTGCCTCTGATGTCGAGCGCGGCCTCGCGCACCGCCTTGACGTCGACGCCTTCATCGGGATCGAGATCGAAGATGATCTGATCCGGCTTTTCCAGCGCGTCGATCTTGCAGCCCCAGATGTGGACCTCGACCACGCCATACTGGACCAGAGCGGCAAGGCCGTCGAAATCGCGGATGAACAGGATTTCCTCGCCATCGGTCGGGTCCTTCATCCGGGCAATCTTGTCGCTCATGCCGGTCGAAGCATGTTTCTGGAAGAAGCGCGGGCCGCCGATGCCATCCGGCGCCCTGACCAGGCTGAGCGGCCGGTTGACGACGAACTGCTCCATGCGCGGCCAGACCAGCGCGTAGTGTTCGAGCAAAGCCTGTTTGGATATTTTTTCCTCGGGCCACAGCAGCTTGTCGGGATGGGATAGTTTTACCCTGGTCGTGATCGTCGCGGGCGCCTTAGCCCCGGCGGCCTTGCCGGCGCCGCTTGCCGCGGGCCTTGCCTTGTTCGCCGCCTTCGATGGCTTTTCCTGCACGACTTCCTCCGCCGGCTTGTCCTCGCGCAGTCCCTGGAACGACGCGTGGCGTATTATACGGTCCGACGTCCAGCTGCGGAACTCCACTTCGCCGACAAGTTCGGGCCTGACCCAGACCAGGCCCTTCCCCTTCGGAACCGCGGCGGCAAAGGGCGAGGCGTCTGCCTTCAGAGCATCGAGTTTTTTCTTCAAATCGGTGGCGCTCCTGGCTGTGAAGCCCGTGCCGACGCGGCCGGCGTAGTGGAGCTTGCCGCCCTCGTGGTAGCCGACCAGCAGCGAACGCAGGCCGCGGCCGGTCTTGTCCGAGGGCAGATACCCGCCGATGACGAATTCCTGGCGGGCCGTGCATTTCGATTTCACCCAGCCTGGGCCACGGCCGCTGCGGTAGGGCGCATCGGCGCGCTTGGAGACGATGCCTTCGAGGCCCATGCGGCAGGCGTGCTGCAGCATGATCTTGCCGGGCTCGGCGAAATGGTCGCTGAAGCGGACGGCGGCATTTTCGGCCGTCTCGCCGAGCAGCTCCTGCAGCGCCTGCTTGCGCTCGACCAGCGGCTCGCGGCGCAAATCATTGCCGTCAAGCCGCATCAGGTCGAACACATAGTAGGTGAAGCGGTCGGTTCGATTGGCGGAGAGATCCTGCTGCAGCAGCGAGAAAGACGAAACGCCGCTGTCGGCGAGCACGACGATCTCGCCGTCGATGATGGCGTCGCTGCATTTCAGCTGGGCGAGTTCCGCGACGATCTCGGGGCCGAATTTCTCCGTCCAGTCGAGGCCGGTGCGGGTCAGCAGCCGCACCTCTGTGCCGGCGATCTGCGCCTGCATGCGGTACCCGTCGAACTTCACCTCATGCAGCCAGTCCTCGCCGGGCGGCGCCTCGCGCTCCAGCGTCGCCAGCTGCGGCTCGACGAAGTCGAGGCGCTTGCCGGCTTTCGCCTTGCTGGATGCCGCAGGCTTGTTGGAGTGCCAGACCTTCGGCTTCTTGCCGTCGGCGGTCTTGCCTTCCGCGACCTCTTCGATGGTCAGGCCGGACTTCACCGATTTCGGTGCGTCCTTCAGGATATCCTCGCCGGGGCGGGCGGCGGCATCGTCGGATTTGATCAGCAGCCAGTTGTCGCGCTTTTCGCCCGGGCGGGGTCTTAACCTGACCAGATGCCACCGCCCATTCAGCTTCTGGCCGTTGAGTTCGAAGTCGATATGGCCCTTCTTCATCGCCTTGGCCGGGTCGATCTCCGGCGTCCATGTGCCTTCGTCCCAGACGATGACGGTGCCGCCGCCATACTCGCCCTTGGGAATGGTGCCCTCGAAGCCGGCATAGTCGATCGGGTGGTCCTCGACATGCACGGCCAGCCGCTTCTCGTGCGGGTCGAGGCTCGGGCCCCGCGTCACCGCCCAGCTCCACAACACGCCCTCATGCTCGAGGCGGAAATCATAGTGCAGCCTGGTCGCGTCGTGCTTCTGGACGACGAAGATGCCGCCGGGCTGCTTGCCGCGCGCGACCTTGCCCGCCGGCTCGGCCGTCTTCTTGAAATCGCGTTTGGACTGATATTGTTCGAGGCTGGCCACGGCGCCGACCCTCAAGCCGACTTGCGCTTGGGCGCAGAAGCTTTCGCCTTGCCGCTTTTTGCCGCCGGCTTGGCCTTCTTCGCCGGGCCTTCCGCCTGGCCGCCATCGGACAGGCTCTTCTTCAGCGCGTCGAACAGATTGACGACATTGGACGGCTTGGGCGCGGCCTGCGCTTTCGGAGCCTTCTTTCCGGCCTTCTTGGCGCGGATCAGTTCGAGCAGCGCGTCCTCATACTTGTCCTCGAATGTCGACGGATCGAACTTCCCCTTCTTCTTGTCGATGATGCGTTCGGCCATATCGGTCATCTCCTGGTCGGTCTTCACCGCCTTGATGTCGCCGAAGATGCTCTCCGGCTCCCGCACCGTGTTGCCGTAGCGCAAGGTGGTCAGCACCATGCCTTTGCCGCGCGGCTCGATCACCACGGGCCGCTCGCGGCTATAGAGCACGACGCGCGCCAGCCCGGCCATCTTCTTGTCCGCCATGGCATCGCGAATGACGGCAAAGGCCTCCTCCGACACCTTGTCGGCGGGCGTGACATAATAGGGCGTGTCGAGATAGATCTGCTCTATCGAGGCTTTGTCGACGAAGCCGTCCAGCGCCATCGTGTGCGAGGACTCGATCTGCACCGCTTCGATCTCTTCGTCCTCGACATAGACGAACTCACCGGGGCTCACCTCATAGCCCCTGATCTCGTCGCCATCGCCCAGCGGCTTGCCGGTTTCAGAATCGACATAGATGCGCTTGACCGTGTTGCCGGTCTTGCGGTTGAGCACCCGGAACGAAACTTTTTCGGCGTGGGTGACGACGTTGGTCAGTTCGACAGCGCAGGTGACCAGCGACAGTTTCAGATAGCCCTTCCAGGCGGGGCGAGGTGCCATGGCGAACTCCTGCGCGATGCGGTTCAAGCGAGAACGGGCAAGGCCCGTTCCGGTTCCGGGCGCGCAACCAGGGGCATTTCGGCAGCGAGCATGGAAATTTCGAGAGGCTCGCCAAATCTGAAACAGAACCGCGCCCAAGCGACATCCAGACGAAACATATGTGATGCAAAAGTCACAATGCCGGAAATGGCGACGAACCACACCGAAAGACCCCCAAACAGCCGCATTCCGGCCACGAAGCATGGGGTTTTCGACCAAAGATTAACATCGTGTTCACCGACTATTCACGCCTCGACACTATGATCCCCGCAATCGGACGGGACATCCGAAAATCGGGACAGGGACTTGAGTAAAATGAAATTCTGGGGCCACATCGCCGGCTATGCCGCCGCCATCC
The DNA here is from genome assembly GCF_040323255.1 of Mesorhizobium sp. M0052. Taxonomy (NCBI): domain Bacteria; kingdom Pseudomonadati; phylum Pseudomonadota; class Alphaproteobacteria; order Hyphomicrobiales; family Phyllobacteriaceae; genus Mesorhizobium; species Mesorhizobium sp. M0052. The sequence goes on from NZ_JAMYUS010000007.1 coordinate 72,816, forward strand.
GCGAGTTCATCGCGCCGACCTATCGGCCGGAGCGCTACTACATGCGCGGCCCGGGTCCGGCCTGCGCCCGTCGCGGCAGCTCGCTCGGCGCGCATTGATCATGACATTCGAAACGCGTCACGACAGCCGGATCTGCAGACCGGAGGCCGATCCCCGCGCAACCACCTATCGCGCCGAGCGCCCCGCGCTGGCCGCGAGAAGCCGTGCGACAACGCCGCGGCTTTGATCCCGCTGCCGGCGGGCTTAGTGTCTGAAGACACAAGCTGCCGGACGTCCCGTGACTTCTTCTCCTGAACCCTTCGATGCCAGCCAGCCATTGATCGTTTTCGACGGCGTCTGCGTGCTGTGCTCGGGCTTCGTACGCACGGTGGTCGGGCTCGACCGCAAAAACCGCTTCCGCTTCGCCACGGCGCAGTCGCCCTTCGGCGAGGCGCTGTTCCAGAGATACGGGCTGCGCACCGACAGCTACGAGACCAATCTGGTCCTTGTCGGCGGCGCTCCCTTCATCCGGCTGGACAGTTTCATCGCGGTGATGGCCGAACTCGGCTGGCCGTGGCGGGCGGCGAAGGCCCTGCTGCTCATCCCGCACCCCTTGCGTGACTGGCTCTACGAACGCATCGCCAAAAACCGCTACGCCATGTTCGGCCGCAAGGACAGTTGCGAGATCCTGTCCGCCGCGATACGTGCGCGCGTGATCGGCTAATCGCATGTCACCCAAAAGTGACCTCGGTTCCGGGAACGACATACGCAAAAAGAGCGGCGCGATGAGGCTTCTGGTCGTTGGCGGCTATGGCATTTTCGGCGGCCGCATCGTGCAATTGCTGGAGAGCGAGCCACGCCTGATCCTGCTCGTCGCCGGGCGCTCACTGGCCAGAGCCGAGGCCTTGTGCAACGCCCGCACCGGCGCGGCGGCGCAGCTCGTGCCGGCGCGCTTCGATCGCAACGGCGACCTCGCGCAAGGCCGGCCTGTTCGTTCGCGCCTCAGTCCGGCAGCGCCGCGACGGCGACGATCTCGATGACGATGTCTGCCTGGGCAAGCGCTGCGACGCCGATTACCTCCGAAGGCGGCGGATTGTTGTCGCTACAATGCTTCGGACAATGCTCGGCGAAAAACGCGTCCAGCACGTCGAGACGAAAATTAGGCGAGCTGAGGACGCCGCCGTCGGGAAATGGCCCTTTGACGAAAAAGGTCAGCCTGATGAGATGGTCGAGCCCGCTGCCAAGTTCTTCCAGATCCGATTTGATGTTGCCGAGAACTTCCCGCCACTGCGCCGCGGCATCGCCGGCGAAGCCGCCACCCTTCTTGCCGGCCGGATCGTAGTCAGCCGATGTCGCGGTGTTGCCGCAGAGATAGACGGTGCCTTTCGCACCGCTGACGACCGTGCCTTTGCCCCATGGCATCAACCGGCCGTTCTTGAATTTCTTGTGGGTCACGAGTTCCATTCTCTTCTCCCATGCCTCGTGTGACGTGCCCGCCAACGACAGAGGATAGTGCTGTGCGGAGCCACGGCCAGTCCGCTGCCGGTCATCCGCCAGCAGACGGAGGAACATCTGGTCCTTGCGAAATCTCCTGGCGGAGGCGAAAGTTTTTTCTGAAGCCCGTCGAAATCGGCCGCCGCCGCGCGACATACGTCTGGCCCCGCTAGGACGCGGCCTTCGAAACCACGGGAGAAGACCCATGCGATACATGCTTTTGATCAACAGCGACGAAGCCGCGCAGGCGAACACGCCAATCGAGAAGGCTCAGCAGATGAGCGCAGCATATGCCGCCTATACCGAAGCGTTGAAGAAATCCGGCGCATGGCTCGCCGGCGAACGGTTGCGCCCGACCCAGGCGACCACCTCGGTGCGGATCACAGACGGCAAGACCAACGTGATCGACGGCCCCTATGCCGACACCAAGGAGCAGCTTGCCGGCTTCTACATGATCGAGGCGGCCGATATCGATACCGCCATCGACTGGGCGGCGCGCTGTCCGGCGGCGAGCGCCGGCACGGTCGAGTTGCGGCCGATCTGGGAAATGGCCGACTACATGCCCAAGAAATGACACCGTGATGGACAATCGCCCGGAGATCGCGCGGGCGGCGGCCGAAGCGGCCGCCCGGCAGAGTTACGGCAAGCTGGTCGCCTGGCTAGCGGCGCGCACCCGCGACGTGGCCGGCGCCGAGGACGCGCTGGCCGAGGCCTTCGCCGCGGCGCTGGAGCGCTGGCCACAGACCGGCGTGCCCGACAAGCCGGAAGCATGGCTGCTGGCCGTGGCGCGCCGGCGGCGCGTCGACGCGGTGCGCCGTCGGCTGACCAGCGAGGCGAGCCGCGACCATCTCAAGCTGATGGCCGAGGAGATGGAGGCGAGCATGGAAGACGAAGACCTTCCCGACGAACGTCTCAGGCTGATGTTTGCCTGTGCGCATCCGGCGATCGAAGCCAGCGTGCGGGCGCCGCTGATCCTGCAGACCATTCTGGGTTTCGACGCGGCGACGATCGCCTCGGCCTTCCTGGTTTCGCCGGCGACGATGGGCCAGCGTCTGGTGCGTGCCAAGAGCCGCATCCGCGAGATCGGCATTCCGTTCCGCGTGCCGGATCGCGCCGAACTCGGCGAGCGGCTGGGAACGGTGCTGGAAGCGATCTACGCGGCTTTCGCCGAAGGCTGGACCGACCCGGCAGGGACCGAGACGAGAGCGCGCAATCTGGCGACCGAAGGCATCTGGCTCGGGCGGCTGGTGGCATCGCTGATGCCGGACGAACCGGAAGCGCTCGGCCTGCTGGCGCTGATGCTGTTTGCCGAGGCGCGCCGCCCGGCGCGGCGCGATGCGGCTGGAGATTATGTGCCGCTCGCCGAACAGGATTGCCGTCTTTGGGATCACGCGCTGATCGACGAAGCCGAGGCGCTGCTGGGCCACGCCGCCACCATGGGCGTCATCGGCCGCTACCAGCTCGAAGCGGCGGTACAATCGGTGCATGCGACGCGGCGACGGACCGGCCAAACCGATTGGGCGGCGATCCGTAACTTCTACGATGCGCTGTCGGCGATATCAGGCTCGCCGGTGATTTCGATCAACCGCGCCGTGGCGATTGCCGAGGCCGAAGGGGCGGCGGCAGGACTGGCGGCGCTCTACGTGCTGGGCGACGACAAGCGGCTCAACGACTATCAGCCCTATTGGGCCGCTCGCGCCGGCCTGCTGGCCAGGCTCGGCAATGCGGCGCAAGCGGTCGAAGCCTATGACCGGGCGATCGGCCTTGAACGCGACCCCGCCGTGCGCCGCTTCCTGCAGGCGAAACGGGCGATCCTGCGAAATTGAAGCGTCCGTTCAGGCCGGCCACATCTCATGCGTGGTGTTGAGCCGTTTTATCAGCGGATGCGCGCGCAGCGCCGACCATAAGCGTTCGATGTTCGGCCAGTCGGCTCGCGCCTTGTCCATATCGGGGTGCCAGGCCACCAGCATGACGAGGTAGATGTCGGCCAGCGACATCGCGTCGCCGACCAGCCAGCCGCGCCCCTCGAGGGCTGCATCGACAATGGCGAAGCCGCGGTCCATCTCGGCAATGGCTGCCTGCTTGACGGCTTTCTTGCCGTCGGCATCGGTGGTGTAGCGATGGGCATAGTAGAGGCGCAGGATGGCGGGGTAGAGCACCGATGACATGAACGCCATCCAGCGCAGGAAACCGGCGCGATCCGGCGATCCGGCGGCCGGTGCCAGACCCGCCTCCGGATGGCGCTCGGCAAGCAGGATGCAGATCGCCGCCGATTCGGTTATCGATTGACCGTTGGGCAAGGTCAGCACCGGAACCTGGTTCAACGGGCTGATGTCGAGGAAGGCCTGGTCCGGCGGATCCTTCTTGGGCACATCGATCTGGTCGAATTGCGCGTTTGCCAGCGCCAATGCGGCCTCGACGACAAAACCGCCGCTGCCTGGGCGCGTGTAAAGCTTGTACATGTGATTCTCCCCCTGCCCGCGCGAAGCAGGCCGGGGCGATTTGACCCTGAAGCCGCCTCCCGCTCAAGCCGGTGGCGGACGCCACGGCCGGGTTTTCTGCGGTCCAGCCATGAGACTTCCGATGTCGGAGGGACAGCACCCCCCGATGCCCGGCAGGGCAGAGGGGGGTGCGAAGGATCGCCGCCTATCCAGTTAAGACGTTAAGCCCCCAGCCCGTCGAACAGGATCGTCGACAGATAGCGCTCGGCGAAGGACGGGATGATCACCACCAGGTTCTTGCCCTTGTTCTCCGGCCGCGACCCGACGGCGATGGCGGCCTGCAGGGCAGCGCCCGACGAGATGCCGACCGGCACGCCTTCAAGGCGGGCGACGAGGCGGGCGTTGGCGACCGAATCCTCGTTGGAGACCTTGACGATCTCGTCATAGATCGAGGTGTCGAGGATCTTGGGCGCAAAGCCGGCGCCGATGCCCTGGATCTTGTGCGGGCCGGGCTGGCCGCCCGACAGCACCGGCGAGGCCTCCGGCTCGACGGCGACGACATGCACCGAGGGCTTGCGTTGCTTCAGCACCTGGCCGACGCCGGTGATCGTGCCGCCGGTACCGATGCCGGCGACGAAGATGTCGACCCCGCCATCGGTGTCGTTCCAGATCTCCTCGGCGGTGGTGCGGCGGTGGATCTCCGGGTTGGCCGGGTTTTCGAACTGCTGCGGGATGACGGCGTCAGGCAGGGTGGCGGCCAATTCGTCGGCCTTGGCGATGGCGCCCTTCATGCCTTTCGGCCCTTCCGTCAGCACCAGTTCGGCGCCGAGCAGCGCCAGCATCTTGCGGCGCTCCACCGACATGGTTTCGGGCATGGTCAGGATCAGCTTGTAGCCCTTGGCGGCGGCGGCGAAGGCGAGCGCGATGCCGGTATTCCCCGAGGTCGGCTCGATCAGCGTCGTCTTGCCAGGTTTGATCCGGCCCGACGCTTCCAGCGCCTCGATCATGGAAACGCCGATGCGGTCCTTGACCGAGGCGATCGGATTGAAGAATTCGAGCTTGGCAAGAAGGTTGGCAACGACGCCCTTCTCCTTGGCGAACTTGTCGAGCCGCACCAGCGGCGTGTCGCCGATCGTCTCGGTGATCGAGTTGTAGACACGGCCGCGGCCGGGCACGCGCGCGGAAGGCTTGTTCATTGGTTTCGCTCCCAAATCAGATCAGGCAATTGGCGTCGGCGGACAGAATAGGGCTTTCGCCCGCGCAAGATAGGCTGCCGGCCGAAAATATCGAGTGGGCCGCTTGCTGAAAACGCTTGTCTCCTCAAGCCGCATTTTCCGGATGGACCGATCGGCGGAATGGATGGGCCTGAACCGATCTACTGACGTGCGGCAATGGCAGCGGCCGCGCCCACCATGAAGCCGGCGGCGGTGCGGTTCAGCGCCTTCAGCGCGCGTGGCGATTTCAGGAACCAGCGCGCCTTGGCGGCCAGCGCAAGATATGGCACCAGCACCACGAAGAGCACAATGACGGTGAGCGCGACCAGGATGCCGTAGTCGGCGAGCGTGATGGTCTTCAGGTCGACGATGGTCGGCGTGATGGCGAGGTAGAAGATCATCGTTTTCGGGTTGCCCAGCGTGACGGTGAGGCCGGCAAGGAAGTTCGATACCAGGCCGCCCTTGCCTTTCCTGGCTTCGACAGTCTCGGGCGTGATCCCGGCCGTCCAGAAACGCCAGCCGAGGAAGGCGAGATAGGAGACGCCCAGCCATTTGATGGCGAGAAACACCATGCCGAAGCTTTGCGCGACAAAGGCAAGGCCGAGCACCACCGCGGTGAGATAAATGAGGTCGCCGAGCATCAGGCCGAACGACATCGCCAGCGATGAGCGGAAGCCGGATCCGAGCGCCCGCGCCACAAGCGCGGTGACGCCGGGCCCGGGAATGGCGGCGGCGATGCCCAGCGCAGCACTATAGGCAAGGAAGCCGGTGAGGGTCATGACGGTCGCACCTCGTGAAACGACTCTGGTGCCATGAAAGCCTGCAACGGCAAAACGGATTCGATTGCGCCAAGCAGGACATGAAAGCCGGTCATCCTCGTCTGAGAGCGAGAGATGGTTCACTTACGCCCCGAAGGCGGTCGGCTATCTCGCATGGCTCCGAACGGCAGGAGCACCCATGTTAGCCAAAAGACTTCACATCCAGCTCATGAAGTGGATGCCCAACAACTATTCCGAAGCACGCGGTCACGTCCACGAGCTGGAATGGTATCTGTGGTTCGAGGGGCGTCAGGCTTTCGGCCTGTTCGACAAGGGCGATAGCGATGTCGTTCCGCAGACTGGATATTTTACCGACAGCCGGAACCTTGGCGCTCACCCCATTCGTCCGATGATCTATCCGCTGGTCGTCAACAACCGGTTCAAGGTGCGGCTGGTGGCGATGGAGCGTGACGGACCGCAAAAGATAGACCCCGACGACACCGCCAAAGGCGAATTCTACATCGACCTCGACACCAAATATCCGCCGGTCTCCGACTGGCGCATCATCGCTGCCGATCCGCGCAGTACCGACCTCAACGTGGAAGCGTCGTTCCAGCTGCAATGGCTGGACTATGTCGATACCGTCGAGATTGCCGAGGATGGCCCGCCACGCATCATCGACAAGTCCAACTATCCCTATCCGTGGGGCGCCAATGTGATGGTGTTCGAGCACTGGCTCGGGCTTGGCCGCAAGGCGCCGCTCAAACTCATCGACCCGAACCGCGCATCGCGCCGCGAATACTGGATGATCAATGGCAATGCGGCCCGGCGCATGGTGCAGGACCTCTATCGCTTCAACGTCAACCAGCTTGGCGTCGCCAACGACACCATCAGCAGTGTTTACGTGCCGAAGCTCAATGCCGGCCACGTCACGGTGACGCTTTACGAACACGATTTCAGCGACGGCCGCTTCGCGCAAGGGGCGAAGAAGTCCTTCGGCTCGGTCGGCCTCTTCAATCTCAGGGATACCGGTTTCGATGACCGCGTCTCATCGGCCGAGGTGATCCATACCTATCCCAAGGTGATCCATCGGGACGTGCATTAGGGCCGGATTGCGCTGTTCGCGGGCTCAGGATGGGCCATCGACATGGGTGATGCGCCAGATGGTGCCGTTGCCATCCTCGGTGACGATAAGCGCGCCGTCCTTGGCCACCGCGACGCCGACCGGCCGGCCCCAGACGGCATCGTCGGAAAGCACGAAGCCGGTTATGAAATCCTGGTACTCGCCGGTCGGCTTGCCGTGGCTGAATCTCAGCCTCACCACCTTGTAGCCGGTGCGCACACCCCGGTTCCAGGAGCCGTGCAGGGCGACGAAAGCATCGCCCTTGTACTCGGCCGGAAAATTGTCGCCGTCATAGAAGGCGATGTTGAGCGGCGCCGAATGCGCCTGCATCAGCACGTCGGGCACGGTGACCGAGCCGGCGAGGTCTGGGCGCGCGCCCTCGTGACGCGGGTCCTCGTTGGCGCCGATATAATACCAGGGCCAGCCATAGAAGGCGCCGTCCTTGACTGAGGTGGCATATTCGAACGGCACATCGTCGCCGAGACCGTCGCGCTCGTTGACGACACACCACAGCGCGCCGGTGGCCGGCTGCACGGTCATGCCCGAGCAATTGCGCAGGCCGGTAGCGAGGATGCGGCCATTCTTGCCGTCGGGGCCGAAGGCCAGCACGTCGGCACGGCCATCCTCGGAACCCCAGGTGGCGCCGAGTGGCTGTGATTTTGCCCAGGCGTCAAGGCCGCCCTTCGGTGCCTTCTGCATGCCCTCCGCGACGTTCGATCCGGAGCCGACCGAGAGATACAGCGTCTTCCCGTCCGGCGAGAAGGCGATATCGCGGGTCCAGTGGCCGCCGGTAGGGATGTCGGAGACAATCGTCTCCGGTTCGCCGGAGGCTTTAAGGTCGCCGTCGCGATAGGCGTAGCGGACCACGCTGTCGTTGTTGGCGACGTAGACCCATTGCGGCTTGTCGCCAGGCGGGTAGAAGGCGATGCCATAGGGCTGGTTGAGATTGTCGGCAAAAATGCCCTCTTCGGCCGGCTTCGCGCTACCCTTGGCCAGCCGATAGACGCGGATCTGGTTGGCGTCACTGTCGGCGACGAACAGGTCGCCGTTCGGCGCCACGCGCACGACCCGCGGATTGGAAATGCCGGAAGCAACCAGTTCGGCCGAAAACCCAGGCGGCAGGACGGGCTTCGCGCCCTCGGGCCGATCGCCGAGGCCGGCGCTGTTGGAGGCGGATCCGGTGATGTTGGGTCTTTTCAGATCATCCGGCCTAATCAGCCGGCGCACACCTGGCTTGTCGGCCGTCCAGTCGCCGAAAGCGTCCTTGCCGGTCAGCAGCAGTTGATCAGCCTGCTGGGCGAAGGCGCTGGTGGCCAGAAGCAGGGCAAGGCCTGCGAAGCCGGCAATCCGGATCATGCTGTTCTCCTCGAACTCGCGCCGGTCGGCGCGTCACGACAAGGGAGATATTGTGCGGCCGCCGCAAAAGAGAAGCGTGCGCGCGCAGATTCGACGAGAGAACCGCTCAACTTTCCTCTTCGACGTCCAGATCGTCGTCGAGACGCTTTTCCAATGCGACAAGATCTTCCGGCAGCGGCAATCCCATGGCGCGCATTTCGCGCAGTTTTTCGCGCAGCTGCTCCTGGATTTCGTGCTCGTCCTCCGGCTGGTTGACCATTTCTTCGAGCAGCATGCTGATCTGGGCCTTGAACGATTCAAGCGCCATTCTGCGCCCTCCTTACGGTGATCCCGGCTTCGGAATTATCTTAACATCCGGGTAATCAATTGGGCCGTGTAGTCGACCATCGGCACGATGCGGGCATAATTCAGCCTGGTCGGGCCGATGACGCCGAGCGCGCCGACGACGCGGGCGTCCTTGTCGCGGTAAGGCGCCACGACCAGCGACGAGCCGGAGAGCGAGAACAGCTTGTTTTCCGAGCCGATGAAGATCCGCACGCCGGGGCCGTCCTCGGCGAGGTCGAGCAGCTGGATCAGCCCGTCCTGCGTCTCCAGATCCTCGAACAGGTGGCGCAGCAATTCGATATCGGCCTGGGCGGTGACGTTTTCGAGTAAATTGGCGCGGCCGCGCACGATAAGGCGCGCCGGCAGGCCGCTGTCGGCGCCGGCCCACACCGCCAGGCCTTTCTCGACCAGGTCCTGCGACAACGTGTCCAGCGCTGCCCGGGTCTCGTCCTTGATACGGGCGATCTCGATGCGCGCCTCGGCGAGCGTGCGGCCCCTGATATGGGCGTTGAGGAAGTTGGAGGCCTCGTGCAGCTGCGAGACGGTGATGCCGGCCGGCAGGTCGACGACGCGGTTCTCGACATCGCCATTCTGCGACACCATCACCGCCAGCGCCTTGGTCGGCTCGAGCTGGATGAACTCGATGTGCTTCAGCGCCACCTCGTTCTTGGTGGCGAGCACCAGGCCGGCGCCGCGCGACATGCCCGACAGCATCTGGCTGGCCTCGGTCAGCATGTGTTCCAGCGTCGCGCCCGAGCCGGAGGCGCGCACCTGCGCCTCGATGACCCGGCGTTCCTCGTCGGAGAGATCGCCAAGCTCCATGAAGGCATCGACGAAGAAGCGCAGGCCGGTCTGGGTCGGCAGGCGCCCGGCCGAGATGTGCGGGGCATAGATCAGGCCGAGATGTTCGAGGTCGCTCATCACGTTGCGGATGGTGGCCGGCGACAGCGACGACGGCAGGATGCGCGACAGGCTGCGCGATCCCACAGGCTCACCGTCCTTCAAATAGGATTCGACGATGCGCCTAAAAATGTCGCGCGAACGCATGTCGAGCGATTGCAGCGCGGGCGCCAGCAGACTGGGTTCGGTGACTGCCTTGGTCATTCGAGCCAAAAACCTCCGGCCCAAGGATATAGACTTCCATCACCCTCGCGCAACCCGGCGTCTGTGCCAGATCGCCCGGCCTTTTCCTTTGCGCCATGGGCTGCATGCGTCTACAAGCCGCCGACGCAACCGTAAAAAGAACAGAAAGAGGCCTCGATGCGCCCTTCCAAACGCCAAGCCGACGAAATGCGCGCCATCTCGTTCGAGCGCGGCGTCTCCAAACACGCCGAAGGCTCGTGCCTGGTGAAATTCGGCGACACGCATGTGTTGTGCACGGCAAGCCTGGAGGAAAAGGTGCCAGGCTGGATGCGCAATTCCGGCAAGGGCTGGGTGACGGCGGAATACGGCATGCTGCCGCGTTCGACCGGCGAGCGCATGCGCCGTGAAGCCTCGGCCGGCAAGCAAGGCGGCCGCACGCTGGAAATCCAGCGGCTGATCGGCCGCTCCTTGCGCGCCGTTGTCGACCTGCAGGCACTGGGCGAACAGCAGGTCACCGTCGACTGCGACGTCATCCAGGCCGATGGCGGCACCCGCACGGCCTCGATCACCGGCGGCTGGGTGGCGCTCTACGATTGCCTGCGCTGGATGGAAGCGCGGCAGATGGCCAGTGTTGCCAAGGTGCTGAAGGACCATGTCGCGGCAATTTCCTGCGGCATCCATGACGGCCAGCCGGTCATCGACCTCGACTACATTGAGGATTCATCTGCCGGCACCGACGCCAATTTCGTCATGACCGGCAAGGGCGGCATCGTCGAGATCCAGGGCACCGCCGAGGGCGAGCCGTTCTCGGAAGGGCAGTTCGCGGAGCTGATGGGCCTGGCCAAGAAGGGCATTCAGCGGCTGGTGAGCTTGCAGCAGATGGCTGTGGCCTGATTGAATTTAACGTGATGACGTCGGCGATCCTTCACACCCCCCTCTGGCCTGCCGGCCATCTCCCCCGCAAGGGGGGAGATCAGAGGTCGCTACCGTTTTCGCCAACCATCAACGTTGAGACGCCGCCAGCGGAACTGCCAATCTCCCCCCTTGCGGGGGAGATGCCCGGCAGGGTAGAGGGGGGTGCCTGATGCAACCCTCCGCTATTCTTGAGTCAGCGCTTTACGTCACGGATCTCGCCGCTGCCGAGACCTTCTACTCCGATGTCCTCGGCCTCCCTCTCCTCGGCAAGGTCGACGGCCGCCATCTCTTCTTCCGCTGCGGCCCGGGCGTGCTGCTCATCTTCAACGCCGAAGCCACCAAAATCCCGCCGGCGCCCGATGCGCGGCTGAAAGTGCCGCCACATGGCACGGTCGGCGAGGGCCATCTCTGCTTTGCCGCAAGTGAGGATGAACTCGCACAGTGGAAGGCGCAACTTGAGGCGAAAAACATCGCCATCGAAAGCGAATTCGAATGGCCGCAGGGCGGGCGCTCGATCTACATACGCGACCCCTCGGGCAATTCGATCGAATTCGCCGAGCCAAGGATCTGGGGCCTTTGATGCATTCTCTCGATGGAAAGAAGATCGTCGTTGCCAGCCACAATGAAGGCAAGCTGCGCGAATTCGCCGATTTGATGGGTCCGTTCGGCTTCGAGGCGAAGTCGGCCAAGGACTACGGCCTGCCGGAACCGGAGGAGACCGGCACCACCTTCGAGGAAAACGCCTACATCAAGGCCTTCGCCGCGGCTAAGGCGACCGGCCTGCCGGCGCTGTCGGACGATTCGGGCCTGTGCGTCGACGCGCTCGACGGCGCCCCCGGCGTCTACACCGCCAATTGGGCCGAAGCTCCCGATGGCAGCCGCGACTTCGGGATGGCCATGCAGCGCACCGAAGTGGCCTTGCAGGAGGTCGGCGCCGCCGAGCCAGCGCAGCGCAAGGGGCGGTTCGTCGCCGTCATCTGCCTGGCCTTCCCCAATGGCGAGGCTGAATATTATCGCGGCGAAGCTGAGGGAACGCTGGTGTGGCCGCCGCGCGGCGAACTCGGCTTCGGCTACGACCCGGTGTTTTTGCCCGACGGTTTCGACAAGACGTTCGGCGAGATGAGCGCTGAGGAAAAACACGGCTGGAAGCCCGGTCAGCCGACGGCGCTGTCGCACCGCGCCCGCGCCTTCCAGAAATTCGCCCGCGCCAGGTTAGGCTCAGCTTAATGTCGCTGGACCGCAGCCCGGGCTTCGGCGTCTACATCCATTGGCCGTTCTGCGCGGCCAAATGCCCGTATTGCGACTTCAACAGCCATGTCCGTCACCAGCCGGTCGACCAGGAGCGCTTTGCCCGCGCCTTCGAGACCGAGCTGAAGACGATGCGCGAGCGGACCGGGGCGCGCGAGGTGACCAGCATCTTTCTCGGCGGCGGCACACCGTCGCTAATGCAGCCGCAGACGGTGGCGGCGGTGCTGGACGCCGTGGCGAAGAACTGGACGGTGCCCGACGGCATCGAGGTGACGCTGGAGGCCAATCCATCCTCGGTCGAGGCCGAGCGCTTTCGCGGCTACCGCGCCGCCGGCGTCAACCGCGTCTCGCTCGGCGTGCAGGCGTTGAACGACAAGGATCTGCGCTTTCTCGGCCGACTGCACAATGTCGACGAGGCGCTGCATGCAATTGGCCTGGCACGGGACATATTCCCAAGACTTTCCTTCGACCTGATCTACGCCCGCCCCGGCCAGACGCTGGACGACTGGCAGGTGGAGCTCGAACAGGCGATCGGCCATGCCGCCGACCATCTGTCGCTCTACCAGCTGACCATCGAGGAAGGCACGCCGTTCCATGCGCTGCATGCGGCGCACAAGTTTACCGTTCCCGACAATGACCGGGCCGCCGATCTCTATGCGCTGACTCAGGAGGTCACCGCGGCGCATGGCCTGCCGGCCTATGAGATTTCCAACCACGCCAGGCCGGGCGCCGAGAGCCGGCACAATCTGACCTATTGGCGGTATGGCGAATATGTCGGCGTCGGACCGGGCGCGCATGGCCGCTTTATCGAGAACGGCCACCGTGTTGTGACGATCGCCGAGCGGATGCCGGAGACCTGGGCCAATCTGGTGGAGGCCAGGGGCCATGGCGTCACCGGCGGCGAGATCCTGACGCGCTCCGAAGAGGCCGACGAGTTCCTGCTGATGGGGCTGAGGTTGGCCGAAGGCATCGACCTTTCCCGCTACGAGGCGTTTTCCGGGCGCGGCCTGTCGAGCGCCCGGCTGACCGTGCTGCAGGATGAGGGGCTGGTGGCGCCGATCGGCAATGCCAGGCTACGCGCCACGCCAGCCGGCATGATCGTGCTCGATGCCGTGGTGGCGGATTTGGCGCGGTAGATCGCGATGAAGAACGTGCTGTTCGTCTGCAGCCAGAACCGCTTGCGCAGCCCGACCGCCGAGCAGGTGTTCTCCAAACGTAGGGATATCGAGGTCGCGTCGGCCGGCACCAACCACGACGCCCACACGCCGCTGACGCATGAGCTGGTCGCCTGGGCCGACATCGTCTTCGTGATGGAAAAGGCGCACCGCACCAAGCTGCAGAAGAAATTCAAGGAGAGCCTGAAGAAGGCCCGCGTCATCTGCCTCGACATCCCGGATGATTACGGATTCATGGATCCGGAGTTGGTGCGATTGCTGGAGGTGAGGGTGACGCGATACCTGGGCTGACTGATGTGGTTGGGGCGTTCCACGCCCGCGTTCGCCATCCTCGGGCTTCACCCGGGATTTGCCGCGAGGTTAAGGCGCTGCAGCGGTTCAGAATTCTGCGCCGCTGCATCCTTCGGCAGAGGTCACGGAATGGATCATAGGGTCTGCGCCGCGTCACTTCGCTCCTTGCTTCGCCCTAGGATGACGATGTTGCACCGATCGACAAACTAAGCGTCGTGCTTGAAGCGGCGCTTGCCGCGGTGTTTCTCGGCATGCGCCTCTCCGGTCCGGGCCGGCTTGGCGTCGCTCTTGTCCCGGCGGACGCTGTTCTGGTCGTTCATCGGATGCGGCGGCGCGCCTTCGCGGGCGCTCTTCGTTTCAAGACGGGTGATGAAGATATCGAAACGATTGGGCATCGTACGGTCAGTGCTCCGTCGTGCTGTCCGGTTTGTTGTCCGAAAGCCTGACATTCGTCGGCAAGGCGGTGGCCGCCCGACTGGCCAGGCCGGTGTCGCTTTCGGCGAGCGCACGCTTGCCCTTTCGCGCAGTGAAGCGCTTGCGCTCGGCATAATAGGGCTCGAAAACGTCCTGCAATTCCAGGCTGTCCATCCTGTCCTCCTCCTCAAGAGACTCAGGTATTCAATCCGCCAGCCACGCTTTCGTTCCCCACTGTGGCAAAGACATGGCCCCATCAGCCGGTGCGCCCGAAGTTCGTTCCAGAGCTTGAGCTCGGCTGGCGTCAGGACTTTGCGCATCGATCTGGCGTTTGCGCGATGTCGAGGCGGTAGAGGCGTGTGCGGCATTACGATGCTCGGTGGTGCGGAGGCTTGCGCTCTATGGCGCCCCCCTCTGTCCTGCCGGACATCTCCCCCACTTGGGGGGAGATTGGTTGTACTTCCTACGGCGTCAGTTCAATTTCCTCCGTCTCGCCGCCATTGCAGGTGTAGCAGCAATCCTCGCATCTTTCCTTGTTGTTGGGGCCGACGCCCCAATAGGTTCCCTCGTCGCCGTCGACCCAGGCGCCGTAGCAGATGGACTCGCCTTCGTCGCACGAGACCGGGATCTGTTTGGTCTCGCCATCGTCGAGATAAAAATCCTTGTCGTTGCCCGGCCAGACATAGTCGCGGTCCTGGCTGTAGAGCTCGAGGCGCATGGCGTTGGGATGGCTGTTCTTGACGGCGAAGGTGATGTCGGCGGCGTGCGCGGCCGGCGCAAACAGCCCGGCCAGCGAGAGCGCGACGACGATGCGGCGCAGACAAGTGAAAGACATGGTGTTCCCCCGAGGCAAATCGGCCCCCCGGCCGAGGGAATCAGCATCGCATGATGGCGGCTGACATTGAAGGGCGGGGCGTGACTGATTTTGGGGGGATTGGCGAAGGGCGGAACTGCTGATCTCCCCCCTCGTGGGGGAGATGCCCGGCAAGGCAGAGGGGGGCGCTGTCCCGCCGACCTCTCATTCCTGCAGCCGCGTCATTTCAATTTTAGGCTTGCTGATCCATACGCTGGCGATCCTTCGCGCCCCCCTCTGTCCTGCCGGACATCTCCCCCACGAGGGGGGAGATCAGCAGCTTCGGCGCCCCGCCCCTCACTCAACCAGATCGATCGTCTCGGTCGTCTTCTCCACGCAGATGAAGCAGCAATTGTCGCAAGGCTGGTCATTATCCGGCCCGACCCCGGCGGAGACCGCATCATTGCCGTTCACCCAGGCGCCGTAGCAGATGTTTTCGCCTGACATGCACGAGATCGGCACCGATTTCTGCGAGCTAGGCTCGATCAGGAACACCTGGTCGCCGCCCGGCCACGACATCTTGCGGTCACGGCTGAACAGCTCCACCGCGACCGCCTGCTTGCGCAGGTTCTTGACGAAGAACGCCATATCGGCGGCATGCGCCGGGGTGGCGATGAAGAGGGCGGCAAGGGCGAGGCGGAGCATGACGGGCGGTCCCGAATCGGAGATGCGAGGGTCGCACGCCGCGAGGGCCGGGCCTAGAGCCACGGCTAGGCAAGTCCCCCTCACCCGGATTGCCAGCCGAATTGCGAAAGGCAATTCGGGGCAATCCGACCTCTCCCCGAGGGGAGAGGAGCTCGCTCGGCGCTGGTGCTCGCCTCTTCTCCCCAGCGGGGAGAAGGTGCCGCGAAGCGGCCGGATGAGGGGGCGGCCTCGTGATACCCTACGCCCCCTACTGCCCCACTTCACATGCGGCGCCAGCGGCCGGATCGCGTCAATCACCCGGCGACTTCAGCAACGTCCAGATCCAGCCGGCAAACGCCAGCACCAGGAACGGATAGCCGGCGGCGGGCAGCGGCGCCGAGGTCGGCAGCAAGGGCGCCCCCACAGCACCATGGCCACCGTCACGACAAACAGGATGGCGCGCCAGTGAGCCGCATCCACAGCGCAAAAGTGCTCGACGCGCCGATCAGGACGAGCGCCGCCGCCCACAGCGAGATGCCGCCGACACAGGAAGGAACGCTGGCCTCCAGCCCCGCCGCATTGCCGGCCAAAAGCAGGCTCTTGCCTGCGAGAAAGGTGAGAAACCCGGCCGCAACGCAGTCATTGCCCAGCCGCTGGTATTTCATGGTCAGCAGCGCGGTGGCCACCACAAGCGCTGCGCCTTCGATCGCCCAAAGCGTTTCGCGCAGCGGCGCGCTGGAGACGAAAGTGCCGGGCAGGCCGAAGGCGCCGCCGATGGCGAGACCGATCGCAGCGATGGTGTCTGAGGTGGAGCGCATGTGGTGTCTTTCCAAGTTGCCCCGAGCATACTGTAGGGTGGAACTTTCTAAAGAGTGATCGGCTATGCGGAGCTCGCGAAGCCGAGAGTTGTTGAGGCGGCCGCAATTCTGCAGAAATGAATGGTACTTCACGCCATACTAATTACAGTTGCTGCACGCCCGTACTGATTTGGGAAAAGGCCATGTCCGAAACAATCGAGGTCAAAGCACAGCAAGATTTCTGGAAACGCTTGGTTTCAGGTACACCGGTCAGAGCTGTGGCAGAAATCGTCTCAAATGCGTTTGATGCGGACTCAAATTTAATAACCATTGTCGTCAAACGAAACGCGCTCGGTGCAATCAGTCGTTTGCTGTTCACGGATGACGGATCTGGAATACCCTACGCTAACAACGAACATCTGTTTTCTCAACTCGGAAATTCTTGGAAGCTTAAGGCTACTCGTTCCCATCAGAAGCAACGACTGTTACAGGGTAGGAATGGGGAAGGCCGGTTCCGGGCACTATCTCTGGGTGAAATAGTAACATGGCAGACCACATACAAAGATGGAGATGAATACAAATCGTATAACATCACCGCCAGCCATGAGACCCTAGGACTGTTTCAGGTCAGTGACGTCGCAATATCAAGGCAGAAGTCGACCGGAACAATCGTGTCCATCGACAATATTTTCCAGCGCGCAGAATGGTTTTTTACCAAAGAGCGCTCAAACGAGTTGGCGAGAGTATTTGCCCCGTATCTCAATAAATATCGTGCCGTATCAGTCGTATACGATGACCAGCAGATCGACGTCACGAAGATTGTTAGCGCGTCGAGCGAGGCCCGGCTGGGGCCTTATACGCTCTCAAGTGGTAAGAAAGTTCAGGCCGATCTCGAAATTATTGAATGGAATATGGCCCTCGGAGAGCATTGTATCTGTGTGACGAGACGGGCTTTACACTATCGGAGCGCGCGCCTGAAGTCCGAGCGCCAGGATTCGATTTCGGAGCATATCTTAAGAGCTCTCACTTCGGCGAGCTCCAGAACGGCTCATTGGCCGACATGGATATGGAAGAGGGCCTAGTAAAACTTGTTAAAGAGGCCCGCGAACACCTCTCGACTCATTTCAGAAAGAGAGAAAGAGAAAAGGCGTCGTCCTTAATCGAGAAGTGGAAGAACGAGGAGGTCTACCCGTTTGGAGACAACGAGGTTTCGCCAGTGACTAAGCAGGCGAAGCGCATATTCAATATGTGCGCGGTGACAATCAACGATCATGCCAAAGGATTCGATGAGCAGAGCCGTATGACGAAAGCCCTGTCTTTTCGGCTGCTTCGAGAGGCAATAGAGGAACGTCCCCAGGAAATATCCCGACTCCTTTCAGAGGTACTCAATCTTTCTAAAGGAAAGCAAAAGCAATTCTCGATGCTTCTTGATAGAACGAAGTTGTCGGATATTCTGGATGCTGTCTCTTTCGTGGAGCATCGGATCAGCACAGCCATTGGACTAAGGTCTCTGGTTTGCTCCGATGAGACCAGGGCAACGATGAAAGAGCGCCAGCATATTCATCAGATCATTGAACGAAACTCCTGGTTGTTTGGAGAGCAATTTACGCTTGGGCAAACGGAGTCATCGTTAACGAATGCACTTCGAGAACATCTAAGGCAACTTAAAATAGATACGCGAGTTCTGGAGCCGGTTCTGGTTTCAGGCGGAAAGAACGCGCGTATCGATTTATTGCTTTGCCAGTCAAATAAACGAAGTGGTCGCGACGATGACCATCATCTTATTGTCGAATTGAAGCGGGCGAGCAAATCGCTGAGCTACGCGGACTTTGGCCAATTGCTGAAGTATGCAAGCGCGATAATGAAAGACACGCGGTATCACAAGACCAATGTCGAATGGTCATTTTGGCTGGTGGGTACCGATGTTGCCGACGACCTAGACCCGCTCGTCAACTCGAATGACCGAGCACCAGGGTGCGCGCACATTTTTAAAGAGGGGAATGGCAAGGTGTGGGTTAAGACGTGGGGCCAGTTGTTGCACGATTGCATAAGCCGGCACCAGTTTGTCCGAGACAAGCTAAATATTGCAATTACAGACGATGAGGCAGTTCATTATCTGGATGAGATATATCCAAATTTCGTTCCCCAGGCCGCAGAATGAGAAGCCGACGCTGGTTGATCGTGGCACGAAGAACTTGAGCTTCAGTGGAACCAGAGGCGTGATTTAGGAGCTAGTCACCGCACTGCCGCAACCCCCGGGGTGGGACCCGCTGCCTGCGGCAGCTCCCACCCGGACTTGCGCTCGCATCGACCCACCGGGTAGATGCGTCCGGCCAAAAGGCCGGACCGCTTAGTCCCCCATCTTCAGCGCCTGGATAAACGCCTCCTGCGGGATATCCACCTTGCCGAACTGGCGCATCCGCTTCTTGCCCTCTTTCTGCTTATCGAGCAGCTTGCGCTTGCGGCTTACGTCGCCGCCGTAGCATTTCGCGGTCACATCCTTGCGCAGCGCCGAGATGGTCTCGCGGGCGATGACCTTGCCGCCGATCGCGGCCTGGATCGGGATCTTGAAGAGGTGGTTCGGGATCAGCTCCTTCAGCTTCTCGCACATCTGGCGGCCGCGCTTTTCCGCCGCCGTGCGGTGGACCAGCATCGACAGCGCGTCGACCGGTTCCTCATTGACCAGGATCGACATCTTCACCAGGTCGCCCTCCTTGTAGTCGGTCAGGTGATAGTCGAAGGAGGCGTAGCCCTTGGAGATCGACTTCAGGCGATCGTAAAAGTCGAAGACGACTTCGTTGAGCGGTAGATCGTAGATCAGCATGGCGCGCTTGCCGACATAGGACAGGTCGGCCTGGATGCCGCGCCGGTCCTGGCAGAGTTTTAGAATGCCGCCGAGATAGTCGTCGGGGGTCAGGATGGTGGCGCGGATCCACGGCTCCTCGATGGCCGAGATTTTCACCACGTCGGGCATGTCGGCCGGGTTGTGCAGCTCCTTCATTGAGCCGTCGGTAAGCAGCAGCCGGTAGACGACTGATGGTGCCGTGGCGATCAGGTCGAGGTTGAACTCGCGCTCCAGCCGCTCCTGGATGATTTCCAGGTGCAGCAGGCCAAGGAAGCCGCAGCGGTAGCCGAAGCCGAGCGCCGCACTGGTTTCCATTTCATAGGAGAAGGACGCGTCGTTGAGGCGCAATTTGCCGACGGCGGCGCGCAGATCCTCGAAATCGGCGGCGTCGACCGGGAACAGGCCGCAGAACACCACCGGCTGCGCCGGCTTGAAGCCGGGCAGCGCATGCGCTGTCTGGCGCTTGTCTTCGGTGATGGTGTCGCCGACGCGGGTGTCGGCCACTTCCTTGATCGAGCCGGTGAAGAAGCCGAACTCGCCGGGGCCGAGCTCGTCGACATTGATGCGGGCCGGCGTGAACACGCCGGTGCGCTCGACCAGATGCTTTGCGCCGGTGCCCATCATGCGGATGGTCGCACCCTTTTTCAGCACGCCGTCGATGATGCGCACCAGCACGATGACGCCGAGATAGGCGTCGTACCAGCTGTCGACCAGCATGGCTTTCAGCGGTGCCGAGGCATCGCCCTCGCGCGGCGGCGGCAATTGGTGGACGATGGCCTCCAGCACATCCGGAATGCCCAGGCCGGTCTTGGCCGAGATCAGCACGGCGTTGGAGGCGTCGATGCCGATGACTTCCTCGACCTGCTCGCGGATGCGTTCGGGCTCGGCGGCCGGCAGGTCGACCTTGTTCAGCACCACGACGATCTCGTGATTGTTGTCGATCGCCTGGTAGACATTGGCCAGCGTCTGCGCCTCGACGCCCTGGGAAGCATCGACGACCAGCAGCGAGCCTTCGCAGGCGGCGAGCGAGCGCGACACTTCATAGGCGAAGTCGACATGGCCGGGCGTGTCGATCAGGTTGAGGATATAGTCCTCGCCATTGTTGGCGCGGTATTTCAGCCGCACCGTCTGCGCCTTGATGGTGATGCCGCGCTCGCGCTCGATGTCCATCGAGTCCAGCACCTGCTCCTTCATGTCGCGCAGCTCCAGCCCGCCGGTGGACTGGATCAGCCGGTCGGCAAGCGTGGATTTGCCATGGTCGATATGGGCGACGATGGAGAAATTGCGGATGTGGTCGAGAGGCGTGCTCATGGCGCGCGCTTTAGCAGGGGCGGGTTGCAGGGGCAAGCGGGGTGGCGGTGCCCTTGCCTTCTCCCCTTGTGGGAGAAGGTGGATCGGCGCGCAGCGCCGAGACGGATGAGGGGTGTTCCAGCTTGACGCCGGCGTTCTTTCACCGCCATGGCTGCAAACTGACATCCCTTACATAAGCGATTATCGTGGTGCAGACGCTGTCCATGTCTTTCAGGACATCGTCGTTCCAAAAGCGCAACACACGAAAGCCTCTCGCCTCCAGTTCCGTTCTACGGGCCTGGTCTGACTCTGAGTCCGCATGCTGACTCCCATCGATCTCGATGATGAGGAGTGATTCAAGACAAGCGAAATCGGCGACGTATTTTCCAACAGGAACTTGGCGCCGAAATTTGATCCGATCGAGCCTGCGGTCACGTAGTTCGTGCCACAGTTTGTCTTCCGCCTCCGTCATTTCACGTCGGAGCGAACGGGCAAAGTTTCGTTTGGCAGGAGCGACGGGCTGATGTGGCATGACGTTAGATTAACCAACGTCTCACTCCGCTGGAACACCCCTCATCCGTCTCGGCGCTTCGCGCCGATCCACCTTCTCCCACATGGGGAGAAGGCAACGACGCGTCCGCCCCCAATCACGAAGCGGTGAACCATGTAACGAAGCCTCGGGCAGCGACGAAGTGTGGGATGAACCCGCCGCAACGGAGACCCCCGATGACTGGACTTAACCCAAAACGCGCCGGCATGCTGGCTGCCGTAGGCGCCGCGCTGATGATGCTTGGCGGCGCCGCCTTCGCCCAGCCGCTCACCGTGGTCGAATTGTTCACCAGCCAGGGCTGTTCGTCTTGCCCGCCGGCCAATGCCAACCTGATCAAGGTCAAGGACCAGCCGGGCGTTCTGGCGCTGTCGTTCAACGTCACCTACTGGGACTATCTCGGCTGGAAAGACATTTTCGGCCGCGAGGAATTTACCCAGCGCCAGGTGCGCTATGAGCCGTCGCTCGGCCGCTCCGGCCCGTTCACGCCGCAGGTCGTGGTCAATGGCGGTGCCGATGCGGTGGGCGCGGCATCGGGCGAGATCGAGCAGCTGATTTCCGCGAGCGGCCGCACGAACGGGCCGACGCTGTCGCTCGACGGCGGCAAGATCAGCATCGGCGCCGGTTCCGCGCCGGCCGGCCGCGCCGATGTCTGGCTGGTCCGCTACAACAAGGGCGTCATCGAGGTGCCGGTGGCGCGCGGCGAGAATACCGGGCGCACGCTGCCGCATGCCAATGTCGTGCACTCGCTGGAGAAACTCGGCAGCTGGAGCGGCGACGCCACCACACTGCCGCTGCCGGCGGCAAGCGGCGGGCTGAGCACCGCGGTGCTGGTGCAGTCGCCGGGTGGTGGGCCGATGCTGGCTGCAGCCGCCGACTGATTCTTTTTCTACGCAACGCCGCTAGCGCGGCATAACCGGGCTCGCATCCGCGCGCCCTCTTCAAGGAGGAAATACCATCATGACCAAGACCCTGACCGCGCTCGCTTTTGCGCTTTCGATGACCGCCTTCGCCTCCGGCGCCCGCGGGGACGAAGCGACTAACGCCATGAAGCCGGCGATGGCAACTGATGCGATGAAGCCCGCGACCGATGCCATGGCGCCGGCGACCGATGCCATCAAGCCAGCCGACCCAATGGCGACGAATGCGATGAAACCCGCCGCCGACGCCATGAAGCCGGCCGATGCCATGAAACCCGCAACGGATGCGATGAAGCCGGCGGACGCCATGGCGCGCGCGCAATAAGGCTGGGTCCCATGGCCCGGCCGCACAGTGGCCGGGCCGGCGCACGGCAATTTGAGAAACCAGGCGGGACGTTCTGTCGTATAGTCTTCGCCACCATCGAGGAGATCAGACATGACCGGCATTGCAAGGACGAGAACGCCGATCTTCAAGAGCGCGCTTGCCGCGCTCATCGTCGCCGCCGCGGCGGCTGCCTTCTGGCAGAGCCCGGCGCGTTCGGCCGAGGACGCGGTGGTGATCCCGCCGCCGGCAGTGGACGAGAAGGCCGCCAGCGGCAGCGAGAAGGCTATCTTCGCCGGCGGCTGCTTCTGGGGCGTGCAGGGCGTGTTCCAGCACGTCAAGGGCGTGACCAAGGCCGTCTCCGGCTACACCGGCGGCGCCAAGGATGACGCCGTCTACGAAACGGTCGGCAGCGGCCGCACCGGCCACGCCGAATCGGTCGAGATCACCTACGATCCGTCCAAGGTGACCTACGGCCAGCTGCTGCAGGTCTATTTCTCGGTCGCCCACAACCCGACGCAGCTGAACTATCAAGGGCCGGACTCGGGCACCCAGTACCGCTCGACCATCTTTGCCGAGAATGGCGAGCAGCAGAAGATCGCCCAGAGCTACATCGCCCAGCTCGACCAGGCCAAGGTGTTTTCAAAACCCATCGTCACCACGCTGGAGACGGGCAAAACCTTCTATCCGGCCGAGGAATATCACCAGGACTTTCTGACGCTGAACCCGACCTACCCCTACATCGTCTACAACGACCTGCCCAAGGTGGCGAATTTGAAGGCGCTGTTCCCGGGGTTGTATAGCGAGAAGCCGGTGCTCGTGCTGGCGGGGAAGAGCTGAGCACCTAATCTCCCCCCTCGAGGGGGAGATGTCGCCGGAGGCGACAGAGGGGGTCGGTCCGACCGGACGCGACCTCCTGCGGCAGAAGAAGGTTAGCGCTCCACGCGCGGCGACCCCCTCTGGCCTGCCGGCCATCTCCCCCTCAAGGGGGGAGATCAGCTCCCCTTCAATCATACGTCAGATCCGTCGCCTTGCCCCCAAACACCCGATACGCATAGAACGAATAGAAGATGATCACCGGCAGCACGACCACCGTGCCGGCGAGGATGATGGCCAGGCTTTCCGTCGCCGACGCCGCCTGCCAGATGGTCAGCCTCTCGGGCACCACGAAGGGGTAGAACGACCAGGCAAGCCCGGCAAAGCCGAGCGCGAAGATGGCGGCGAGCGTCAGGAACGGCCGCAGCGCATGGCGGTCGTCGGGCTTGGGCAGGTGGAAGGTCTGCCGCCACAGCCACAGGAACAGCAGCGCCGACAGGATCGGCAGCGGCGACAGAAAGAGCATTTCGGGCCAGACGAACCATTTGGCGAAGATGCGCGGGCTGGCGAATGGGGTCGCCAGCGACACCGCCGCCATGCCGAGCGCGGTCAGCACCAGGGCTGTCCGCAGCCAGGCCACCGCCTTCCTCTGCAATTCGCCCTCGGTCTTGTAGATGACCCAGGCAGCGCCCATCGCTGCATAGGCCGCCGACAGGCAGAGCGCCACCAGCGCCCCGAAAGCGATGCCGCCAAAGCCGACATCGAGGCCAAGCACATAGACGCCGAGCATATAGCCTTGCGCCAGCGAGGCGATGACGGAACCGAGGAAGAAAATGCGGTTCCAGCGATGCTTCTTGCCGGCGGGCACCTTGGCGCGGAAATCGAAGGCGACGCCGCGCAGGATGAGGCCGACCAAAAGCACGAAGACCGGAATGTAGAGCGCGGTGAGGATGACGCCATGCGCCAGCGGGAAGGCGACCAGGAGCAGGCCGACGGCCAGCACCAGCCAGGTCTCGTTGGCATCCCAGAACGGGCCTATTGCCGCGATCATGGTGTCCTGCTCGGCATCTTCGGCGACCGAGAACAGGATGCCGATGCCGAGATCGAAACCGTCGAGAATGACGTAGATCAGGATGGCGAGGCCCATCAGGCCGGCGAAGATCAGGGGCAGCGCGGTTGGCCAGTCGAAGCTCATCGGTCTGTCATCCCTCTCATCAACGGTTCTGCCCTTCGCTATGGCTCCGGGCGTTCGTCATTCGGAAAGCCAAATCGTTGGCTTTTCGTCCTCTACGCGGACCATTCCTCACTCCGCTGCGGCCGGTTGCGACATCGCCGTCTTCATGACGCCCGGCAGCGGCGAGGTATCGCCGTCCTTGGCGGCCTTCAGCGCCAGGTGCACCAGCACGCCAAGATAGGCGATCAGCAGCAGCACATAGAGGATGAGATAGATGGCGAGCGTCAGCGCGACATGGCTGCCGGCGACCGGGCCGATAGCGTCGGCGGTTTTCAGCACGCCGGTGACCAGCCAGGGCTGGCGGCCGATTTCGGTGGTGTACCAGCCGGCCAGCGTCGCCAGCCAGCCCGACAGCGCCATCGGCACCATCAGCATGGCCAGCGGCCTCGGCAGGCTGTGGCGGCGCTTGAGGAAGAAGGTCGCCGACCACGAGACGATGAGCATCAAAATGCCGGTGCCGACCATGATGCGGAAGCCCCAGAACACCGGGAAGACCGGCGGATGCAGGCCGGGATAGTCGTTGAGCCCCGGCACGATGCCGCTGGTGGAGTGACGCAGCACCAGGCTGGCGCCGTCGGGAATGGCGATCTCGAATTTGTTTTCCTTCGCCGCCTCGTCGGGCAGCGCAAACAGCACCAGCGGCACGTTGGGGCCGGTGTTCCAGTTGGCCTCCATGGCCGCGATCTTCTGCGGCTGGTGCTCCAGCGTATTCAGCCCGTGCTGGTCGCCGGCGAAGATCTGGATCGGGATCAGGATGGCGGCGGTGAAGACGCCGGTGCGCAGCGCCTTCCACATCGATTCCGACCGGTCGCCGGTGAGGTAGCGCAGCGCCGACAGGCCGGCGATCAGGAACGACACCGTCAGGCCGGAGGCAAGCAGCATATGCGTCAGACGGTAGGGCATGGACGGGTTGAAGACGATCGCCCACCAGTCGACGGGATGCGCCTTGCCATCGATCATCTCGAAGCCGGCCGGCGTCTGCATCCAGGAGTTCAGCGCAATGATCCAGAAGGCCGACAGCGTGGTGCCGCCGGCGACCAATACCGTCGCCAGCGTGTGGACGCGGTTG
Source organism: Mesorhizobium sp. M0052 (assembly GCF_040323255.1). NCBI lineage: Bacteria > Pseudomonadati > Pseudomonadota > Alphaproteobacteria > Hyphomicrobiales > Phyllobacteriaceae > Mesorhizobium > Mesorhizobium sp. M0052. The sequence goes on from NZ_JAMYUS010000007.1 coordinate 97,948, forward strand.
GAGACGCGGCGGAACCCGAACAGCATGATGCCCAGGAAGGCCGCTTCGAGGAAGAAGGCGGTGAGGATCTCGTAGGCAAGCAGCGGCCCGGCGATGTTGCCGACCTTTTCCATATAGCCCGGCCAGTTGGTGCCGAACTGGAAGCTCATGGTGACGCCGGAGACCACGCCCATGGCGAAGGACAGTGCGAACACTTTCACCCAGGTGAAATAGGCGCGCATCCAGGCGGAATCATTGGTGGTGTTGTAGCGGAGCTTGAAGAACAGCAGCACCCAGCCAAGCGCAATCGTGATGGTCGGAAACAGGATGTGGAACGAGATATTCGCCCCGAACTGCATTCGCGACAGGATGAGCGGGTCCATGCGGGCTCCGGCTGCTGTTTGTTGGCGCAGAATAGGCGGCGGATGCGGTCCGGTCAAAGCGGCTTGGCGTCACGCGGGGCGCGTTGTCGCAGCAGATGGGATCAATCCGTCAGTGCCCCGATACCCCCATGACGAAACGGCAAGAGGGGAACGTTTGTCCACAATTGTCAGCAGCGGCATTGACTTCCCGCCGTGCGCACCGACATTCAGCGCAATAATAATCCCCGCCTCTTTCAAACAGTCGTTTTCGGCCTCATGTCTTCCACTAATTTGCCTTCCATCATTTCGATTTCCGGGGTCACCAAGACCTACGCCACCGGCTTCAAGGCGCTGAAGGAAATCAACCTCGACATCGAACGCGGCGAGATTTTCGCGCTGCTGGGGCCGAACGGCGCCGGCAAGACGACGCTCATCTCGATCGTCTGCGGCATCGTCAACCGTTCGTCGGGAACGGTGACCGTCGACGGCCATGATATCAACCGAGACTACCGCGCGGCGCGCAGCCTGATCGGGCTGGTGCCGCAGGAGCTGACCATCGATGCGTTCGAGAGCGTCTGGGCAACCGTCACCTACAGCCGCGGCCTGTTTGGCAAGGCGCCCAATCCGGGCTTCGTCGAAAAGGTGCTGCGCGACCTGTCGTTGTGGGACAAGAAGGACGCCAAGGCGATCACGCTGTCGGGCGGCATGAAGCGGCGGCTGATGATTGCAAAGGCGCTGTCGCATGAGCCGCGCATCCTGTTCCTCGACGAACCGACGGCCGGCGTCGACGTCGAACTGCGCCAGGACATGTGGGCGATGGTGCGACGGTTGCGCGACGATGGCGTCACCATCATCCTCACCACGCACTATATCGAAGAGGCCGAGGCGATGGCCGACCGTGTCGGCGTCATCAACCGCGGCGAGATCATCCTGGTCGAGGGCAAGGCCGAACTGATGCGCAAGCTCGGCCGCAAGCGCCTGATCGTGGAATTGCGCAACCCGCTCCCCGCCATTCCCGATGCATTCTCGCACTACGCGTTGGAGCTGTCGGGCGATGGCACACAGCTGACCTACACCTATGACAATCAGAGCGAACGCCCCGGCGTCGCATCGCTGCTGCGCGAACTCGAGACGGCCGGCATCCAGTTCCGCGACATGGATACGCAAAACAGCTCGCTCGAGGAGATCTTCGTCAATCTGTTGAGGCAAGAGCCATGAATTGGCGAGCAGTATGGGCGATCTACCGGGTCGAGATGGCGCGTGCGTTCCGCACCGTGCTGCAGAGCATCGTCTCGCCGGTGATCTCGACATCGCTTTATTTCGTCGTCTTCGGCTCGGCCATCGGCTCGCGCATCACCGAGATCGACGGCATCAGCTACGGCGCCTTCATCGTGCCCGGCCTGATCATGCTGTCGCTGTTGACGCAGTCGATCTCCAACGCTTCCTTTGCCATCTATTTCCCGAAATTCGTCGGCTCCATCTACGAGCTCTTGTCGGCGCCGGTGTCGTATCTGGAGATCGTCATCGCCTATGTCGGCGGCGCCGCGACCAAGTCGATCATCCTCGGCTTGATCATCCTGGCGACGGCCTCGCTGTTCGTGCCGCTCACCATCCAGCATCCGTTCTGGATGCTGGCCTTCCTTGTCTTGACGGCGGTGACCTTCAGCCTGTTCGGCTTCATCATCGGCATATGGGCGAAAAGCTTCGAGCAATTGCAGCTGGTGCCGCTGTTGATCATCACGCCGCTGACCTTCCTCGGCGGCAGCTTCTATTCGATCAACATGCTGCCCGAGACCTGGCGCACGGTGACGCTGTTCAACCCGGTCGTCTACCTGATCAGCGGTTTCCGCTGGAGCTTTTACGGCAAGTCCGATGTCTCGGTCGCCGTCAGCCTCGGCATGACGGTCGTGTTCCTCGCCATCTGCATCACCATCGTCGCCTGGATCTTCCGCACCGGCTACCGGCTGCGCAACTGACCCTGCCACTCTAAATCAGGCGATCGCCCATGCGCCGGTCAAATCAACAGTTTTCCTGGGGGCAAATTGGCCACGTTGGCCGCCACGCTTCTTGCTAGATCGCCTTGATGAGGCGCAGCAACCCCAGCATCTCGATCAGCCTGCCCTCGCGGAAGGCGATGTAGGTCGGTTCTTCGACGCCATGGAAGCGGCGCTTGAACGCCGCCTGGCCCTTGAGGTTGAACTTGCTGCGGTTGACCCAGGGCGACTCATAGGCCCGCTCGAAGGCGTTGCGCCAGAAGCTCGATTCGGCAAAGCTGTTGGCTCCGACATCGAGCATCGGCGACAGGCCGAGCGTGACGACCGAAATGCCCTCATTGCGAAACCGGTCGACGGCGAATTTGGTCAGCCCGATTTCGGCATGCGGCGAGGCATCGATGTGCTTGCGCTTGAACGAGGTGGTATAGCCGATCACCTTGCCATCCCGGAACATCGGATCGAAATCGAGCAGAGCGACGAGCTCGCCTTCCGGGCTGTAGAGCACGAAACGGCGCATATCGATGCCGAGATGATCGGCAAAGGGGCGGTTGAGGAACGCCATCTCCCAGCGCTTGACGATGCGGTCGGCCCGCCAGTTCTGTGACAGGCGCTGGACCTCGTCGAGATAGACCGCTCCTTCGCCAAAGGAAAACCCCTTCTTCAAGAGCCAGCGTTCGGAATAGCGCACGGTTTCGTTGCGCTTGCCGGAAAAATCGTGAGCCGGCAGCTCCAGCCGCGTGTCGACGCCGAGGCGGTTGACCTGGTAGCCGAGCCCTGCCAGAACGCGCGCCGTCGGTTCGCCGATCTGCACGAACCACGGGCTGTCGGCGGCTTCGACAAAGCGCCTGATATAGTCGGGCCGATCGGCCGGATGGGCGACCGGGTCACCGAGCGCGAAATGGTGCTTCATCTTGGTGCCGAAGGCGATGTAGCCGTCGGCGTCGCCGAAATAGGACAGTTTTTGCTGCACGGCGGTCGAATAGGCCAGCGAGAAGTCGCCGTGCCGGCGGACAAGCGCCAGCCGCTCGACATGCGAAAAATCCTGGCGCGGCACCTTGGCTGCGGCGCCCTCCAGCAGTCTGTCGAGAAAGATGCGCAAGGAGGGCATGGTCGAGCTTCCGCGTGCCGATGATAAACAGAGGCTTGCCCCCAAAGCCTCGAATCAGTCGCATTGACGCGACCTCATTATCGATCATATCGCCCCTGTGCCATATGGGACGTGCCATATAGGACGGGTCCCCATGGCGCACCTGAAAGGAAATCTCGACCGAATGGCGGCTACGACAAGCGAAACGATGCCTATCGTCCTGGGGCCGAAAGGACCCGACTATACGGTTATCGTCATCGGCGCCGGAGCGGCGGGGCTGGCGGCCGCCGACGCGCTTGGCCGGCGCGGCGTGCGGGTCGTCGTGCTTGAAAAGGAGCCGCGGATCGCCGAACCGTGGCGACGGCGGCACGAGAAGCTGACCTTAAACACGCATCGCGCGCTGTCGACCCTGCCCGGCCTTGCCTATCCGCCCCGCACCGCCGCCTTTCCGAACAAGGATGCCATCGTCGGTTATCTCGAGGATTTTGCCCGCGCGCGCGGCATAAGGGTCGAATTCGGCACCGCCGTCGAGCGGATCGAACGCAGAGGCGATGGCTGGCTCGTCCATACGGGCCGGGAAACGCTGAGCGCCCGCAATGTCATCGTCGCCACCGGCCGCGACCGCTTGCCATGGACGCCGGACTGGCAAGGCAAGGCGACTTTCACCGGCAAACTTGTCCACGCCGCCGATTTCGGCACAGCACAGGACTATGTGGGCAAAAGCGTGCTGGTGGTCGGAGCCGGAAATTCCGGCTTCGACGTGCTCAACCACCTCGTCCGCGCCGACACCAAGGCCATCTGCTTGTCAGCCAGGCAGGGTCCGTCGCTGATGCCGAAACGGATCGGCAAGGTCGCCGTGGCGCGCTTCGGCGGTTTCATGGCGATGCTGCCGACGTGGATTGCCGATGCCGCGATTGCCGCGACGCAGCGGCTGGTGTTCGGCGACCTCGCCCGCTTCGGCCTGCCGCCGGCGCCGAAGGGCGGCGCCAGCCGGCTCGGCGTCGAGCAGATCGCTATTGCCGTCGACAACGGCGCCGTCGCCGCGCTGAAGGCCGGACGGATTTCGGTGGTGGCGCCGGTGGCGGCTTTCGCAGGCGCCGGCGTGCGGCTGAACGACGGCACGGTGCTCGAGCCGGATGTGGTGATCGCGGCAACCGGCTATCGCACCGGCCTGGAGGCCATGCTGGGCGATCTCGGCGTGCTCGACGCCAAGGGCGTGCCGAAGGCCAATGGCGGCACCCCGAGCGGCCAGCCCGGCCTGTGGTTCATCGGCATGCGGCCAAGCCTGACCAGCTATTTTCACAGCGCCGGCCTGCAGGCCGAAGCGATTGCCGGTCAGATCTCCAAGGGGTTGTAGACGAGCGCCTCTGGACGGAGAACCACCGCACTTCGGGCTGCTGCTGTGGCGCGGACTGGTGGTTCAACGCATCTGCAAGACGGGATCGAATATCCTGGCGATTGGGCGAAACGCCATCCCGTCGTCATCCACGGGCGAAGCAAGGAGCGTAGCGACGCGGCGCAGACCCGAGGATCCATGCCGTGACTTCTGAGCTACGCTGCGTTGCAGGTTCTGCTCCGCTGCTTCCACGGCCAAGGCATGATCCCTGGGTCTCCGCGACGGAGCTTCGCTCCTGCTTCGCCCAAAGGACGACGAAGTTGAGATGCTTGCGACCAACTTCCAAAGCAGGCGCTTGAACTCGTTCATTGCATCATTATATAACATGTTATACTTATCCAGCATGCGGATCACCCATGGAAGACATCATTCGATCCCTTGGCTACCTCACCCTCGGCAGCAGGCTGAAGCGTATCGGCGAGCAGTTGCAGGCCGATACGCAGCGCATGCTCGATGGGCTGGAGGTGCCGGTGCAGTCCAGCCAGTATCCTCTGCTGGCCGCGCTCGACCGGCTCGGGCCGCTGCCTGTCGGCGAGCTGGCGCAGTCACTGGGGATCACCCAGCCGGGGGTGACGCGCAGCGTGGCGCTGCTGGCCGAGTTGGGGCTGGTCGAGGCCGCGCCATCGAACGACGACCAGCGCCGCAGGATGATCTCGCTGACCGCGAACGGCCAGCGCCTGGTCGATAAGGCGAAGCGAGACGTTTGGCCGCGCATCGAGAACGCCGTTGCCGACTTGTGCAAAGGCCTTGCAGGGCCGCTTCTCGAACAACTCTCGGCAATGGAGGACGGCCTGGCGGCGGCCCCGCTCGACCGTCGTGTGAAACAGGATGTCGCGCCATGAGCCATGTCCTCGATCGTCCGGTCTGGAGCGCGCTCGACACGCGGCATCGGATCTTTGCGTATGGCGACAGGCTCGCCAGGCGCTATCCCTCCTCGATCGTCCCCTTCGCGGCTTCCGGGGCAGACGACGCTGAGAGCCTGCAGGCGCTCGCAAGCGACCGTGACCGCCTTCGGCGTTCAGATGGTTGCCGAGGCGCCATTGCCTTCCGTGTCGGAGAGCGTGTACAGCAGCTGACGCAGGACGACGCGGCCGAGATGCTTGCTTTGGCGTCACTGACCAAGCCCGGCCCGTTCACGCTCAAGGCGCTGAGCCTCGGCGAGTTCTGGGGCGTGAAGATCGACGGCCGGCTGGCGGCAATGGCCGGCGAGCGCATGAAGCAGCCCGGCTACAGCGAACTCAGCGGCGTCTGCTCGCATCCCGAATTTCGCGGCAGCGGCCTCGGCCGGCTGCTGTCGGTGTTCGTGGCCAACCGAATTTTTGCGCGCGGCGAAGTTCCCTACCTGCATTCCTATGCCAGCAATGCCAACGCGGTTGGGTTGTACGAAGCCATCGGCTTCAGGCTGCGGGCAGAGATGAATGTGGCCGTCGTGCAGCGCGCCGGCTAGAGGCCTTTGTTTTTTACGCAATTTCGGACGGAAACCGCTTCACACTTTTCTGGAATTGCTCCAGGCCGCCTTGCAGGCCTCAGGCTGATTTCGGCTCCAACCGGCGAAAACCCACGGTTTCCATAAGCATATCTTCCTCGACCATGCCGGCATTGTGCAGCGCAAGCAGGTTCAGCGCGATCTCCCGCGCATCCGCGGAATCGGGATGCACGTCGCGCCTGCGGCAGGCTTCGTCGAACACGCGTTGCAGCCTGGCGATGTCGTCGGGTTTCAGCAGGCCACGGTCATAGACGGACTTTGGCATGGCACTCTCCTCCAGAAGAGGTAGGGCGCCATGTTTAAATGTCCATTCTTTTCCGGGGCTTGGGTGGGCAGCTGCCTGGGTTTGCGTTAATCCGGCCCGAGCGTTGCAATCAGACCGCGATCGTGCTGCCATTCATTCAGCCACCTCTCGTCATCGTCGGGCCTGTTCCGCCGCAGTCTGCTTGACGTGCCGCCACGCTTGCGAAACAAGAGCTGCCACAAAGGACAGCGAGGCACAAAAGTGAGTTTCTGGGGACTGGCGCAGCTCGTCATTTCGACGGTGATCTTCCTGCTGGCGGCCATCGCGGCCAAGCAATGGGGGCTGGCGCCAAGCCTTGGCAAGATCGTGCTGACACTGGCGCTCTATACGGCGGGCAATCTGATGATGCTGCGGCTGGTTCGTGAGTTCGGCATGTCGGTCTCGTTCAGCCTGTCGGCGGTGATCCAACTGGTGGCGGTCAATGTGGTGGCGCTGGTGTTCTTCGGCGAACGCGTCAATGCCTTGCAGGCGACCGGCATCGTGCTGGCCATCGCGGCGGTGGTGCTGATCTCGCTCGGGCCTTACCTGCAGGGGCGACTGTAATCCGATGAAGACCCCGCGTGCGTTCACCAACTGGCTTGAATTTCCGGTGCTGCTGGCCGGGCTGGTGATAGCCGCCGGGCTGTGGGGCTTCGAGGAACTGATGGAGGTGGCGCGGGCCACCACGCCGCACGCTTTCGATACTGAGATCCTGCTCGCTTTCCGAAAAGTGGGTCAGCCGGATGTTCCCGTCGGCCCGGCATGGCTGGAAGGCGCGATGCGCGACATCACCAGCCTCGGCAGCTCCAGCGTGCTGGTGCTGATCGTAACGGCGGTGATCGTCTACCTCCTGCTGATCCGCAGGCCGAGGACGGCGCTGCTGATCTTTGTCGCGGTGGCCGGCGGGCAGCTGCTGTCGACCTTGCTCAAGGCCGGCATCGACCGGCCGCGCCCCGATCTTGTCTCGCACCTGGCCAACGAGACGTCGCTGTCGTTTCCCAGCGGCCACGCCATGCTGTCGGCGGTGACCTATCTCACGCTGGGCTCGCTGGCAGCGCGCTTCCTGCCGGGACGAACGACGAAAATCTATGTCCTCAGCCTGGCGGTGCTGGTAACGCTGCTGGTCGGCGTCAGCCGCGTCTATCTCGGCGTCCACTGGCCTTCCGACGTGCTGGCGGGATGGTGCGCCGGCTTCACCTGGGCGACGCTGTGCTGGCTGGCGGCGCGAATGCTGCAGCGGAACAAGGCGGTGGCCGATGGCAACGAGCCCGAAGACTGACGATCCGGAGCGACATTCAAATCAGCCGGTTGATCAGCCCGTGTCCGCAGCCTGCCAGCAGAAAAACCGCCGACAGCAAGGCTGCCGACGTCGTCAAGGTCCTGAAAATCTTCAACGGATATTTCCCCGCCAGTAAGAGCCAAGGCGGTAACGTAGCATGCTCATCCCGTATCCCGCCATCCGGCTTTGTGGAGAGATCATGCTTCATGTATGCTTTATGATGGTTGAAACATCACTATGATTGTATTACACGTCGTCTCTGCAGACTCAGACGGGGGTTCCGACCGATGATCACTGCCGCGCAGATGCGCGCCGCGAGGGCGCTGGCCGGCATCGATCAGAAGACGCTCGCCGAGCGTGCCGGCGTTTCGCTTCCGACAATCCAGCGCATGGAAGCGAGTGACGGCGTGGTCAGGGGCGTGGTCGATACGCTGATGAAGGTTATCCAGGCTCTCGACGAGGCCGGGGTGGAGCTCATCGGCGAGAACCAGACCAGCGAGCGCGGCGGCCGGGGCGTGCGCCTCAAGCCGGTCGCGCCGCCGAACCCGCAAGGCTGAGCCGGCATATAGTCGCGACGGCGACCGCCGACAGTCCTGCCGACGATCCCGCCGCCTTCACGCAAGCGGAAGGCAGTCCATGGATCAGATCCGGCGGGCAGTGCATCAACCGGCCCAGAAGTCGGCAAAGCCGACATTTTCAGAGCTGTTCACGCCCAAGCTGGTGACGGTCTGGCGCGAAGGTTACCGCCTGCCGCAGTTCAAGGCCGACCTCATGGCCGGGCTGACCGTCGCTATTGTCGCGTTGCCGCTGTCGATGGCGATTGCGATTGCTTCGGGCGTGACGCCGGAGCGCGGCCTGTTCACCGCCATTGTCGGCGGCTTCATCGTCTCGGCGCTCGGCGGCAGCCGCTTCCAGATCGGCGGCCCGGCCGGCGCCTTCATCGTGCTGGTGGCGGCGACGGTGCAGCGCGAAGGCGTCGACGGACTGCTGCTGGCGACGATGATGGCCGGCATCTTCCTGCTCGCCATCGGCTATCTCCGGCTCGGAACCTATATCAAATTCATCCCTTACCCGGTGACGGTCGGCTTCACCGCCGGCATCTCGATCATCATCTTCTCCGGCCAGATCGTGGAACTGTTCGGGCTGAGGCTTGCCGGGCCGGAGCCCGGGCCGCTGCTGCCGAAGCTGATGGCGATCGGCCACGCGGCCGGCACGCTCAATATCTCGGCAACGCTGGTGGCGGCGCTGACCATCGCCACCATCGTCGGGGTGAAGCGCTGGCGGCCCGGCTGGCCGGGCATGCTGATCGCCGTCGGACTGGCCTCCCTTGTCGTGGCGCTGCTTTCGCTGCCGGCGGAAACGATCGGCACCCGCTATGGCGGCATTCCGCGCAGCCTGCAATTTCCGGCGCTGCCGGCGCTCAGCCTCGACAAGGCGCTTGCGGTGCTGCCGGATGCGGTGGCCTTCGCGCTGCTCGGCGCCATCGAATCGCTGCTGTCGGCCGTGGTCGCCGACGGCATGACCGGGCGGCGGCACCGTTCCAATTGCGAGCTTGTCGCGCAAGGCTTTGCCAACATCGCGTCTGCCCTGTTCGGTGGCATCTGCACCACCGGCACCATCGCCCGCACCGCCACCAATGTGCGGGCCGGCGCGCATGGGCCGGTTTCCGGCATGCTGCATTCGCTTTTTCTGCTGGTCTTCATGCTGGTGGCCGCACCAATGGCGAGCTACATCCCGCTTGCCGCCCTTGCCGGGGTGCTGGCGGTTGTCTGCTGGAACATGTTCGAGAAGCAGGCCTTCGCCACGTTGCTGCGCGCTTCGCGCGGCGACGCCCTGGTGCTGATGGCAACCTTCCTGATCGTCGTCTTCCGCGATCTCACCGAAGGCATCGTCGTCGGCTTCGCGCTAGGCTCGATCCTGTTCATCGACCGCATGGCCAAGTCGATCGCCGTGGAGGCGGATTTGCCGCTGGTGCAGGACGATGTCGCCGACAGCAGCGGCCGCGCCTACGATGCAAGCGAGGCAAGCGACGCCGACACCGTCGTCTATCGCATCTCCGGCGCCTTCTTCTTCGGCGCCGCCTCGACTGTCGGCACGGTGCTCGACCGCATCGCCGACCAGCGCAAGAACTTCATCCTCGATTGCTCGGCGGTGCCGTTCTTCGATTCCACCGCGGCCAATGTCATCGAGGGCGCGGCGCACAAGGCGAAGCGCGCAGGGGTGCGTTTCATCATCGCCGGTGCCTCGCCGCAGACACGGCGCATGCTGATCAACCACGGCGTCAAGCGGCCGCTGGTGACCTTTGCCGCCTCGATCAAGGATTCGCGGGCGCAACTCAAAGCCGCGCCCGCTGGCTGAGCCGGCAAGTGTGCGCCGTCAGTCCAGGCTCAGCACCGCGATCTCGCCCTCGTTCATCAGCGGCACGAAAATCCGCGTGCCGTCTGTGCCGATATCGGCGCTGCCCGGCTTGAACTGCTCTACGGCCTCCGGCGCCTCGCCGACTTTGTACCGATAGAGCGTGCCGGTCATGAAGGCGGTGGCGTAGATGCTGTCGCCGATGGCGACGACGCCGTCGAGGTCGGCAAAGTTTTGTGCGCCAGGCAGCGGCGTCACGGCTTTCGTCGCGAGATCGACCGACAGCAGGCCCCCGGGCGCGGCAGTGCTGAAGTCCGGCTTGATGCCCTTGCCCCAGGACGCCACGATCAGCCGATCGCGATCGGCAAAGATGCCGTTGGGTGCGGCGAGCTTCGCATCCTTCACGAACAGTTCCGGCTTGTCGCCGTCAATGCGGTAGATCGCATCGGCCAGCATGTCGGTGACATAAACCTTGCCCGAACTGTCCGATGTCACGTCATTGAGGAAAACGGCGCCGGGCACATCGATCGTCGAGATGAGCTTGCCGCTGGCGAGATCGACGATGCGCACCTTGGTGATGTCGGCGACGTAGAGCTTGCCGCCAGAGATCGCCGAGCCCTTCGGTGCATCCATGCCGGCGGTCCAGTGCCGGCTAACGACCTTGCCGTCCAGCGACAGCACCGAGAGATAGCCGTTGCCGTCGGCCTCCCCGGGATTGCCGACGATGTTGGAGACGATGATGCGATTGTTGGCGGCATCGAACAGCGCCGATTCGGGTTGCTCGAAGCCCGAGGCGCGCCAGAGTTCGGCGGCCTCGGCCGCAGGTGCGAGCGCGATACCGAAGGCGGCGACGCAAATCGAGGTGATGAGGGTTTTCACGGCTAGGTCTCCTGTGGTGGATGGCGGAGAGCTAGAGATGTCGATACTTTTCCGGAAGGGCGATTGCCGCTAGTATCGAAACGCGATACCAAATCGCGAGAAAAGAGGTGCATTCCATGAACGGCCTGATCTTCGAGGCGCTGAAGCGGACGCTGAAGGCCAAAGGCGTCACCTATCGTGAGCTTGCCGGGCGGATGGGCGTTTCCGAGCCGACGGTGAAGCGCATCTTCCACGAGCGCAACTGCAAGCTCGACCGTCTCGTCGGGATCTGCGCTGCCGCCGGCGTCGAGCTGGAAAACGTGCTGGGGTCGATGAACCGGGGGCCGGGACCGGTCAACCGCATCGCGCCAGAGGTCGAGCGCAAGCTTGCCGGACGGCCGGCGTTGCTGTTCATCTTCGTCATGCTATCGGAGAAATTCACGCCCGAGGGCGTCATGCGCTCGCAGGGCTTGAGCGAAGCCTCGATGTTCCTCTATCTGCGCGATCTCGAAGGGCTCGGCCTCATTGCGCTGGGCAGCGGGCTGTCGGCACGGCTGCTGGTCGACACACCGATCCAGTGGAATTTCGAAGGGCCGCTCAGGCCGCTGTTCGAGATGACAAACAAGAATTTCATCGGCTGGGCGATCACCCATCTGGAGCGGGAAGCGACCTTCGTCTCTTTCTCCAGGCGGATGCGGCCGGAGACGGCGGAGATGGTGAAGCGCGAGGCGGAGGAACTGGCCGAGCGCGCCAAACTGCTCGCCCATCACGACCAGCACACGACGCCGGAAGACGGGCTGACCGGCTACAAATGGACGTTTGCTTTTGGCGCAACCCCGTTTCCGGCGATCATGCCGATCGGCCCGCACCCCAGGGATGCCGGTGCGTCCGACCGGCCCACCGCTCCGGCAAAGGGACGCCGTCCGTTGCCGGCTTGACGCGCCAGCCGCGTTTCAAAAACGAAACCATGATAGAGTTCGCGCGCTGATTTGCCTGACTGTACGGGGCGGGTTTGCCGAATGCGTGACCGTCCCCGCAAAATCGAAGTGATCCTATGCCGACCGCGCCAACACTTGAACTTCGCCGCTATTCGCGCCTGAAAAATTTGCGGGAGCGCGCAGAACGCCAGGGTGCTGCATTGCAGTTCTGGGCGCGCACGGCATCGCTCGCCGTGATCTCCTGCTTCTTTTCCTTGATCAGCCGCTGGGATGCCTCGCTGCTCTTCGTGCTGGCGGGCCTAGCGCTGTTCCAGCTGGTCGGCCTGATCCAGTTTCGCTTTGCGCGCCGTCGCAACGCGCCATGGTGGATCGGTTACCTCGTCGGTACGCTGGACATCATTCTGTTGACCGTTCTGCTGGTAACGCCCAACCCGTTTTCCCGCGAGGTCGCGCCGGCTGCGATGCAACTGCGCGAGGGCAGCTTCAAATTCCTGCTGATTTTCGTATGCCTTGGCGCGCTGACCCTTTCGACGCGATTGGCGCTCTATCTCGGCGCGCTCGCGGCCTTGACGTGGACGATCGGGGTGGGATGGGTGGTTTTTCATGCGGGAACCGTCATTCCGGCAACGAACCTCTATTCGCTGCCGATGACAGAGCGACTGAATCTCTATCTCAACCCCAATTTCGTCGATACGTTCGCGCAGGCGACCAATGTGTTGGTTGTCCTGATTATCGGCGCGATCATGGCGCTGGTCGTCTCCCGTTCCCGGCATCTGTCGGAAGACTATGTCAAGGCGGAGCGCGCCCGCGCCAATCTCGCCCGGCATTTTTCGCCCAATGTCGTCGACCAGCTCGCCTCGGATGACGAGCCCTTCGGTCCGGTCCGCCGGCAGGATATCGCGGTGCTGTTCGCCGACATCGTCGGCTTCACACACTATTCCGAGGATCATCCGGCCGAAGCAGTGTTCGAACTACTGCGTCAGTTCCACCGTCGCATGGAGCAGGTCGTTTTCGACCACCATGGCACCGTCGACAACTATATCGGCGATTGCATCATGGCGACCTTCGGGGTTCCGCAAGCCAGCCATGACGACGCAACCCGGGCCATCCGGTGCGCTGAAGCGATGATCGCCGCTATCGAAGACTGGAATGTCCAGCGTGTGTCCAGGGGATATCCGCCGCTGGACGTTCGGATCGGTGCACAATATGGCGCCGTCGTCCTCGGCGCGGTCGGCAGCGAGCGCAACCTGTCCTTCGCGGTGGTGGGCGACACCGTCAACGTCGCCAGCCGTTTGCAGGCGCTCTGCCGGGAACTTCAGGCGAATATTTGCTTTGGGTCACGACTGATTGAGGCCGCGAAGGCGGAATCGCCAACGACACGGTTGAATGCGCGCGATCATGGACCGGTTAGCATCCGCGGCCGGGACGAACCGGTCCATGTCTGGGTCGAACACAGGGCCGAAAACCAGGGCGCTATTGCGGTTTCGGCGTGATGCAGGCCGCCATGTGAGACGCCTGAACCTCATGACTCAGGCCGAAGCCATCACGTGTCTGAGGCGATTGCGCCAGCCTTCGCGGCTGCGGCGTCGGTGCCTGCCTTGTCCTCCCAGGTCACCGCCCGGTAGTCGAACCCAAATTCCAGCGTCGGTTTCACGATGCGGAAGAAGGGCGACAGGTCGAAGTCGCGCGGCGTGTAGAGCGAGTGGTGGCGGATGTGCAGGATTTCGCGGCGCGAATAGTTCGACTGCGCCGAGGCGCGGCCGGGCGCGCGGGTGATCTCGGGCAGGATCGGATAGCGGATCTCGCCATAGGCTTCGGCGATCAGGGTCGAGCAGATGGCGCGCGTCGGGTCGCCGGAGCCGAAAGCCAGCATGCGGCGGCGCCAGCGCACCGGCACCGGCGGCGTCGGCAGGAAAAAGCGCAGCATGTCGAAAATGTTCTTGAGATCGTATTTCAGGCCGAGCTTGCCGATCATGAAGGCGACGACATGGTCGCGGTCTTCCGGCGCCAGCCCGCTCGCCCGGCAGATACGGGTGTTGTAGGTGCGGTAGCGCGACAGCGGCACGGCGACACAGCCTTCGCCGAGCGTGACTTCGATCAGCCGACGCCGTTCCGATCCGTCCTCCGGTTCGGACAACGCATCGCCGATATAGAAGGCGGCATGCGACCAAGTCGACTGTGTCAGGTATTTGATGGCCGCGGAGATCTTCTGGTTGCCTTCGATGAGCAGGATGTCGCCGGGTTCGAGCGTGCGCCGCAACGTCTCGGCGTCGGACGGCGTGTAGGGCTCATAGCCCGAGGATTCGTCCTGCAGCCGGCCGGCAAGCCAGCGGCCAAGTCGGTCGAGAAGCGTGTCGCGCGGCGCGGTCATGGTAAAGTGTGACTAGCACGAGGTGACGTCCTCGGCCATGATCAACCGACCGGGACCTCTTTCGACAATACCGGGCCGGCGAGGTCGTCGCGCGCATTGCGCGCGAGTTTCTTTGTCGAGCGCTTGGGGCTGTCGCCGAACAGCTCGGCCGCTCCGGCGAGGCAGCTCTTCTTCAGGCTTTTTTCCGAGCGCTTCAAAAGCTTGCCAAGAAGCCTTGTATCCTGCGCATCGCCGAGCGGCTCACCGTCGGCCTCGAGCAACACGCGCATGACGAAGACGTCGTGCAGTTCGCCGAGCCTTTCGCCCAGTTCGTCGACCGCCTTGCGCCGCACCTTGATCGGCGTCGGCCACAGCCGGCCGAGCAGCGACAAATGCATCGAGTGGGTCTTGGCAGCCTTGCGCAGATCGTGGAAATCCTCTGCTTCGCCGCGCGATCCCGCCCGGTCCAGCGCCTTCCTGGCACGGCGCAAGGTCTTGCGAGCGCCTTCCGCAAGCACATCGGCTGCATGCTCAGGCAGATCGGGGAGCAGCAGCCGCTCTATCCTGATGAGGCCTTCCTCGCAGGCGGCGGTGGCCGCGCCTATGGCGGCGTCGAGGCCGGCGCCGGCATGCGTTTCATGCTGGCGGGCAATCAGCCGGTCGCGCACGCTGTCGAGGCCGCCGCCGGCAACCTGCTCGGGAAAGGCGGCTGCCAGCCGGTCGACGGTCTCGACCAGCGCGGTCGCCTCGCGCGGCCCGGCAAGCAGCGCCGCCACCTGACGGTAGCATTGGTTCTCAGTCCGACAGAATGTTTCATTTCCGGAACGGACCAGCCGCAGCAAGGCGCGCGCGCTCTTCAGCCGCTTGCGGCATTTGTGCAATGCCTGCTCCGGCTGGTCGCGCGCGACGGCCAGATGGGCAAGCGCCTTGCCGATGTCCTCGCCAAGGATACGCCTGACCTCGCCGGTCAGCGGCAGGCGCGGATCGATGCGAAAGCTCATGCGGCGATCTCCGGAATCCCCTTAGAGCATGATGCCGAAAAGTGTGAAGCGGTTTTCGGACGACATCATGGTCCATCTCTTTTGATTTAGAGCCGGATTCCGATTTTAGGTCGACCCGACCTAAAATCATCCGGCTCTAGGGCGAGCGACGCGTTGTAAAATCTCTGCTCGCCGGTCACTTCGCGGCCGAGCCAATCAGGCAGCATTTCGTCAGGTACATCCTCCGGCGTCTCCAGTTCGGCCACCACAAGGCCGGCTAGAATCCCGCCGAAAACATCGACTTCGTAGAGATAGCCGCGATGCCTAACATGGTGGCGTGTCTTCTCGATGACATGTCCGACGGCGAAGGCCAGCATCTCCTCTGCGTCCGCCAGTGGAATTTCATATTCGTATTCGTCACGCTCGCGGATCTTGCTGCCGAATTTGAGCGTCAGCTTCGCCGAACTGCCGTCGCTGATGCGCACGCGCACGGTGCGGCCAGGTGCTGCGGCAAGGTAGAACTGGCGAATGCGTATATTTGCCTCGGCCATTTCTAGCCATTCGGCGGTGGAGACCAGGAACTTGCGTTCGACTTCCTTGCCCATGGCCGCGCACTAAAGCGTCTGCGGCCCGACATGGCAAGCGGCCGTAGATAATCAATTTGACTTTAATCAATCGATTGATTAAACACGCCGACATGATCAAATCCGCGCCCGACAAAATGCCCCGCCAGGAGACATCGCCCGCCGAGCAGACGCGCGCCGCACTGGTGCTGGCCGCGCTCAAACTGTTCGGGCGGCAGGGCTTCGACGGCACCTCGACGCGCGAGATCGCGGCGGAGGCGAAGGCCAACATCGGCTCCATCGCCTATCATTTCGGCGGCAAGGAAGGGCTGCGCGGGGCCGCCGCCGACCACATCGTTGAGACCATCCAGGCGGTTGCCGGCCAGGCGCTCGGCGGCATGCAGCTGCAAGGTCAAGCCAGTTCAGAGACGGCGCGGGCGCAACTCTCGACCGCATTGGAGCGGATGGTAGGATTTGTCGTCGCCAGGCCGGAGGCGGGCGAGATCGTACAATTCGTACTTAGAGAGTTGTCGCATCCGACGGCCGCCCTCGACCGCATCTATGACGGGGTGTTCGAACCGACGCATCGCCGCCTCTGCCAGATCTGGGAACAGGCGACGGGCGAGCCGGCCGAAAGCGAGGCCACCAAGCTCGTGGTCTTCACGCTGATCGGCCAGGTCATCTATTTCCGCATCGGCCGCGAAGCAGTGATGCGTCGTATGGGCTGGCGCGAGATCGGTAACACCGAAGCCGCCAAGGTGGCGGCGGCGGTCACAAGCAATCTTGGCGCCATACTGGCGGCCCGAAATCCGGTCGCCCGCAAGGAGGGCAAGCGATGAGTTTTCTCTGTTCCCTGCCGCTCGCAGCCCAGCTGTTCGGCGCCTGCGCGCCGGCAGCGCCGCTTGCCGTCGGCTATGTCGAGGGCGACTATGTCTTGCTGGCGCCAATCGAAGTGGCGCAGGTCGAGACCGTCGCGGTCAAGCGCGGCGACCGTGTTGTATCAGGCACGCCGGTGGTGACTCTCGAAAGCGCCGACGCAAAAATCGCCGTCGCCCAGGCAGAGGCCGCGCTCGCCCAGGCGCAGGCGCAGCTGGCCGACCTGCAGATCGGCAAGCGGCCGGAGGAGATCGCGGTGCTGAAGGCCGAGGTCGACATGGCCAAGGCCCAGGCCACGGATGCCAAGCGCAAATACGACCGCGCCGCCGACCTGTTCAAGCGCGGTGCCGGCACGCAGGCCGACTACGACACCGCCGCCGCGACGCTGGAGACCGCCAATGCGCAGGTCGGCCAGGCGCAGGCCAACCTCGCCGTCGGCGGTCTGCCTGCGCGTCCCGAAACGATCAAGGCGGCAGACAATCAGGTCAAACAGGCGCAGTCGGCGTTGGAACAGGCTGAGTGGCGGCTATCGAAGCGCGTGCTGGCGGCACCCTCGCCCGGCCGCATCAATGACGTCATCCGCAATCCCGGCGACACCGCCGGTCCGACCGCGCCTGTCATTTCGATGTTGCCGGACGGTGCGGTAAAGCTCAGCGTCTATGTCCCGGAAAGTGCGTTCTCGTCGATCAAGGTCGGCACGCTGCTTGTCGTCCATTGCGACGGCTGCGGGCCGGAGGTGAAGGCGCGCGTCAGCTATGTCTCGCCCGACCCGGAATTCACCCCGCCGGTGATCTACTCGCTCGAGAACCGGCAGAAGCTGGTCTACCTCGTCGAGGCGCGGCCTCAGGGCAAGGCGCAAGCGCTGCAGCCGGGACAGATCGTCGATGTCGAGCTGGCGGCCTCCGCAAAATGAACGCCATCGACGTTCATGGCCTGGTCAAGCGTTTCGGCGACAAGACTGTCGTCGACCATGTGACGATGACGGTGGCCGAGGGCGAGATCGTCGGCTTTCTCGGGCCCAACGGGTCCGGCAAGACGACGACCATCCGCATCATGTGCGGCCTGCTGACGCCCGACGAGGGCGAAGGTACGGTGCTGGGTTTCAACATCCGCACCGAGTCGCTCCTCATCAAGCGCGAAGTCGGCTACATGACGCAGAAATTCTCGTTCTACGAGGATTTGACGATCGGCGAGAATCTCGAATTCGTGGCGCGGCTCTACCGACTGAAGCCGGTCGAGGAGCATGTGTCGAAAACGCTGGAAGAGCTTGGCCTCACGAGCCGCCGCAACCAGCTCGCCGGCACGCTGTCGGGCGGCTGGAAGCAGCGGCTGGCACTGGCCGCCTGCATCATGCACAAGCCGAAGCTGCTGCTGCTCGACGAGCCGACCGCCGGCGTCGATCCGAAGGCGCGGCGCGAATTCTGGGACGAGATCCACCGGCTGGCGAGCGGCGGTCTGACCGTGCTGGTCTCCACCCATTACATGGACGAGGCCGAGCGCTGCCACCGCATCAGCTACATCTCCTACGGCAAGATGCTGGCCACCGGCACGGTGGACGAGGTGGTGACGAATGCCGGTCTGACCACCTTCGTGCTGCAGGGACCGCGCCTCGACCAGGTCGCCGATGCACTCAGGGACCGGCCCGGCGTCGACCAGGTGGCGCCGTTCGGCGCGACGCTGCATGTCGTCGGCTCCGACAAGGCAAAGCTCGAAAAGGCGCTCGCCGATGTCGAGAAGGAGCACAAGGGTGTCAGCGTAAAACCCGGCGAGACCAGCCTTGAGGACGTCTTCATCCAGTTCATGTCCGGCTCGAAGGACAATATGGCATGAACAGCGTCTTCTCCTTCGCCAGGCTAGGTGCGCTGCTGATCAAGGAATTCATCCAGATGCGGCGCGACCGCATCACCTTCGCCATGATGCTGGGCGTGCCGCTTTTGCAGCTGGTGCTGTTCGGCTACGCCATCAACAACGATCCCAAAAGCCTGCCTGCCGCACTGGTGGCGACCAGCAACGACCCCTACACCCGCGCCATTGTCGCGGCCCTGCAGACGACCGGCTACTACCGCTTCGACCATGTTGCGCAAAGTGCCGAGGCTGCCGAATTCCTGATGGCGCGCGGCGATGTCGCCTTCGTCGTCACCATCCCGGCCGATTTCGGCCGCCGGGTCGAGCGCGGCGACAATCCGCAGATACTCATCGAGGCCGACGCCACCGACCCGGCCGCCGCCAGCGGCGCCATCTCGACGCTAAGCAAAGTGGCCAGCCAGGCGCTGCTTCGGGCGCAAGGCATGCAGGAGGCGGCGAGTGAGGCCGCCAGGGGCCAGCTCGATGTGGTGGTGCACCAGCGCTACAATCCGGAAGGCATCTCGCAATACAACATCGTGCCCGGCCTGCTCGGCGTCATCCTGCAGATGACCCTGGTGATGATGACCTCGATCGCGCTGACCCGCGAGACCGAGCGCGGCACGATGGAAAACCTGCTCGCCATGCCCTCCAGCCCGTTCGAGATCATGCTGGGCAAGGTGCTGCCCTATCTGGTGGTCGGTGGCGTCCAGGTGGTGGTGGTGCTGGCGGCGTCCAAGCTTCTGTTCGCCATTCCTTTCACCGGCTCGATGTCGCTGCTGCTTACCGCCGTGCTGGTGTTCGTGCTGGCGCTGGTGCTGCTTGGCTACACCATCTCGACCATCGCCCGCACGCAGATGCAGGCGCTGCAGCTGACCTTCTTCTTCTTCCTGCCGTCGATCCTGCTGTCCGGCTTCATGTTCCCCTATCGCGGCATGCCGGGCTGGGCGCAGACCTTCGGCGAGATTTTCCCGCTGACGCATTTTTTGCGCATTACCCGCGCGGTGATGCTGAAGGGCGCTGAACTGCCGGCGGTTGCGAGCGAGATCGCCTGGCTGGTCGGGTTCGTGGCCTTGTTTGCCGGCGTCGCATTGGTGCGGTTCAGGCGCACGCTCGACTGAGCGTTCAGGAATTGAGCGACCGCGGACCGCTGACGAACGGACTGCCCCTGACATAGAACCGCAGCGGGCGGTCCGCATCCTTCGTGATGCCGATGCGGATGCCTTGGCCGATGTCGCCGGCCTGATGCCCGTCGGCTGCCAGCCATAGCGAGCCTTGGCGGCACAGATCGAGGCCGTCCAGCGAACGGTCGATCCGCAATGCCTGTGCGAGCCGTCCCGGCCCGCGCGCCACGTCGCGCAGGCGCTCCACGCCCCGGTTCTGCCGCATGATGGCGATGCCTTCGAGCGGTTCGAGCGCCCGGATCAGCACACCGGTGCCGGTCCCTGGCCCCTCGCTCGAAACATTGAGCATCCAGGAGACGCCATAGGCGAGATAGACATAGGCGTGCCCGGCGTCAAGAAACATCGAACGGTTGCGCGGCGTCATCCCGCGATAGCCGTGACCGGCGGCGTCGCCGGTGACATAGGCCTCGGTCTCGACGATACGGCCGCCGACGATGCCTTCCGGCAATTCCCGCACCACGAGCTTGCCGATGAGATAGCGGGCGAGATCGGCCGTATCATCAGGCAGTTCGGCACGATCGAGCGGATGGTGGCTGGTCATGCTACCGCCGCCGTGTTTCAAGGTATCCGTTCGACCCATTGCGCGCGCGACTGCCCCGGCTCGAACGGATCGCCGAAATACTGGGTCTCGCGAACCACCTTGCCATCGACGAACTCCATGATGCTCACCGTATAGGACGGAATCCCGTCATAGGTCAGGACATACTCGGTGATCCAGAGGTCGCCTGACCCGGTGATCCGCCGCACGGCAAAGCGCTTCCGGTTGGGCTGGGCGGCGCGCGACGGCTGGATGTTGTGCCGTCCGCTGATGCGCTCGCCTGACTGCGGATAGTCAAGCACCGCGTCATCGCGATAAATCTGATGCTCCGTCTCGAAATCATTGGCATCGGAGGCAGCCCAATGGCGATCGAGAGCCGCCCTTATCTCAGCGTCTGCCATATCGGTTCTCAGGCCGCAGCCATGATCTCGGCATAGGTGGTGAAATCGACATTGCCGCCTGACAGCACGACGGCGACGCATTTGCCCGACAGTTCGATCTCGCCTGACGAGAGCGCCGCCAGCGCCACGCAGCCGCCGGGTTCGACCACCAGCTTGAGATGGGCCATGGCGTCGCGCACCGCCTGTGCGGCCGCCTTGTCGGAGACGGCGATGGCGCCGGCGAGGTTCTTGCGGTTGATCTCGAAGGTGATGGCACCGGGCTCTGCGGTGAGGATGGCATCGCAGATCGAGCTGTGGCCAGGCTCGTTGGAGACCCTTTTTCCCTCGATCAGCGAGCGGCGGGTGTCGTCGAAATGCTCGGGCTCAACGGCCCAGACTGCTGTGGCCGGCGAGGCATCCTTGACGGCGATCGAAATGCCGCTCGTCAGGCCGCCGCCTCCACAGGGAATGACGACCGCATCGAGGCTGACGCCGAGCGCTTTTGCCTGGCGCATCAGTTCGAGACCGATCGTGCCCTGGCCGGCGATGATGGTCGGATCGTCGAAAGGAGGCACCAGCACCATGCCCTTGTCCATGTAGGGTCGCACCACCGTCATGCGGTCGTCGCGAAAGCGGTCGAACGGCACCACTTCGGCGCCCATCTTGCGGACATTGGCGATCTTCATCGCCGGCGCGTCGGCCGGCATGGCAATGACCGCCTTGACGCCGAACATGGCAGCCGCCGCGGCGACGCCCTGAGCATGGTTGCCGGAGGAGAAGGCGACGACGCCGCGGCTGCGCTCTTCTTCGCTCAGCGAAGACAGTTTGTTGTAGGCGCCGCGGAACTTGAACGAGCCGGTGCGCTGCAGCGTCTCCGGCTTGAACAGGATGCGGCCGCCGAAGCGTTTGTTGAGTTCCAGCGATTCGATCAAGGTCGTTTCGGCGATCAGGCCGGAGAGCCGCGCGGCGGCGGCATGGATGTCGGCGATGCCGGGAAGCGTGGTCATGGCGAAGTCCTGAAAGGGATGAGATCGGCGCATGGTGCACGCAAAGGCAGGCCACGCACCAATGAAAAAATGTGACCGTTACAAAGTTTGGCGGGCATGAGCGGCGACGAGGGTCAAACTGGCCCACCTCTCCCGCCTTTATCAGCCGGGCCGTATCGGCTAAGGGCGGGGGAGCAGAATCCCGGACCGCCAGACATGACCGCCAAGCCAAAACCCCTGTTTCTCGGTATCGACACCGGTGGCACCTATACCGATGCCGTGCTGTGGTCGGAACAAGGCGGGCCAAAAGGCAAGGTGCTGGCCAAGGCCAAGGCGCTGACCACGCGGCACGATCTTGCCGTCGGCATTTCCGGCGCGGTCGATGCGGTGCTGGGAAAATCGGCCACCGATCCGGCCGCGATCAAACTCGTGTCGATGTCGACGACGCTCGCCACCAATGCGCTGGTCGAGGGCCAGGGTGGGCGTGTGGCGCTCATCATGATCGGCTTTACCGGGGCCGACCTTGCGCGCGACGGGCTGAAGACGGCGCTCGGCACCGATCCGGTGGTGTTTTGTCCGGGCGGCCATGACGTGCACGGCAATGCGGCCAAGCTCGATCTGTCGGGGCTGGAAGCAGCACTCCCTGAACTCGGCGCCTCGGTGTCGGGCTTTGCCGTGTGCGCCTATTTCGCCACCCGCAACCCGGCGCATGAACTCGCCGCGCGCGACCTCATCCGCGAAAAGACCGGCCTGCCGGTGACCGCCAGCCATGAATTGTCGGCCAAGCTCGGCGGTCCGCGTCGCGCGCTCACCACCTTGCTCAACGCCAGGCTGATCTCGATGATCGACCGGCTGGTGGCGGCAACCGAAGGATTTTTGGAAGCCCGCAACATCGCAGCGCCCCTGATGGTGGTGCGCGGCGATGGCGCGCTGGTTTCGGCGGCGTTTGCCCGCCAGCGGCCGATCGAGACCATCCTCTCCGGCCCGGCCGCCAGCCTGGTCGGCGCCCGCCACATGACGGGCCTGGACAACGCCATGGTGTCCGACATTGGCGGCACCACCACCGATGTCGCCGTGCTCGACGGCGGCCGTCCTCGGCTCGATCCCGAAGGCGCCACTGTCGGCGGCTTCCGCACCATGGTCGAGGCGGTCGCCATGCGCACCTTCGGCCTCGGCGGCGATTCCGAAGTGGCGCTGGAAGATGGCGCGCTCAACCCGAAAATCCTGCTCGGGCCGCGCCGCCTGGTGCCGCTGGCGCTGGCCGGCATGATGCATGGTGCTTCAGTGACATCGGAGCTCGAGCGCCAGCTCAGGGCGCCCAACCCCGGCCGCATGGACAGCCGCTTTGCGTTGCGCACCGGCGTGCCGGACAGGCTCGCCGCCGGCCTGACCGCGCCCGAGGCGAAACTGTATGAACTGATTGGTGCCGTGCCGCTCGCCATCGACAGGCTGCTCACCTCGAACGCCCAGAACGCCACGCTGAACCGGCTGGTCTCGCGCGGTCTTGTGCATATCTCGGGCTTCACCCCCTCGGACGCCGCCCATGTGCTCGGCAAGCAGGCCAACTGGGACCCGCTTGCGGCCCGGCTCGGCGCCGAACTGTTTGCCCGCAAGCGTGATGGGCGAGGCCAGAACATCGCGCCGTCTCCAGAGGTGATTTCCGAACGGGTGCTGCTGACGCTCACGCGCTGGTCGGCCGAATACATTCTGGAGACAGCCTTTGCCGAGGATGGGCTGGATGGCGCCGCCACCGTCGCGCACGCGCTGGTGCAGCGCGCCGTCGATTCCCATCCCGGCATCGCAAGGCTCAGCGTCGCGCTCGATCGTCCGGTCATTGGCCTCGGCGCCTCGGCGCCGCTGCACTATGCCGGCTTGGCCGAGCTGGTCGGTAATGAGTGCGTGGTGCCGGAGGATACCGACGTCGCCAACGCGCTCGGCGCCGTCGTCGGCCAGGTCCGCGTCTCGGCCGAAGCCCGCGTCAGCCAGCCCAAGGAAGGTTTGTTCCGGGTCGCGTCGGGGCAAACGGTGCGCGACTTCACCGACGAGGCCAAGGCGATCGCGGCAGCGGAGGCTGATGTGCGGGCGATCGTAGCCGCGCGCGCGAAGGATGCCGGCACGGATAATGCCGAGATCGACGTTTCGACCGAGTTCAAGGTGTCTACGGTTGAGGCCCAACGGATGTTTATCGAAGCGCATGTGGTGGCGGTTGCATCGGGTCGGCCGAGGATCGCGGTTTAGGGTAATCTCCCCACGAGGGGGGAGATCAGCAGCTTCAAAATCCCCGGCTTCACCCTAAGCTGAATTGACCCTTCACCCCTGACATGCCAAAGGCCGCAAAGCCTTTCATCTGGAGAAGCCCTGATGACCGATCGCGTCGAGATCGCCGGATTGCGGATTGCCCGCGAACTGCATGACTTTGTCGGCGAAGCGCTGCCGGGTACCGGTATTGCCGCCGACGCCTTCTGGAACGGCTTTTCGTCCATCGTCCATGATCTCGCGCCGAAGAACCGGGCGCTGTTGGCCAAACGCGACGCTATGCAGGAAGAGATCGACGCCTGGTACCGCGCCAATGGCGCGCCCATCGATATGGAGACCTACAAAAGCTTCTTGCGTGAGATCGGCTATCTCGTGCCCGAAGGGCCGGCCTTTTCCGTGTCGACCGACAATGTCGACCCCGAGATCGCCACCGTTGCCGGGCCGCAGCTGGTGGTGCCGGTGATGAATGCGCGTTATGCGATCAACGCCGCCAATGCCCGCTGGGGCTCGCTCTACGATGCGCTCTACGGCACCGACGCCATTGCCGAGACCGGTGGCGCCGAGAAGGGTAAAAGCTTCAACCCCGTGCGCGGCGCCAAGGTGGTTGCCTGGGCGAAGAGTTTTCTGGACGAGTCCGTGCCGCTCACCTCGGGCAAATGGGCCGGCGTGAACGGGCTGACGGTTTCGGGTGGCACCTTGCGGCTCGGCGCCGGCGCCGGCGGCACCACACTGGCCAACCCGAAACAATTTGCCGGCTACCGCGGCGACGGCGCCAACCCGGAAGCCATCCTGCTGGTCCAGAACGGCCTGCACATCGAGATCCTCATCGACCGCACCAACCAGATCGGCCGCACCGACCCGGCCGGCATTGCCGACGTGATCCTGGAATCGGCGCTGACCACCATCCAGGACTGCGAGGATTCGGTCGCGGCGGTGGATGCCGAGGACAAGGTCATCGTCTACCGCAACTGGCTCGGCCTGATGAAGGGCGATCTGGCGGAGGAAATCAGCAAGGGCGGCAAAACCTTCACGCGCAAGCTCAATCCGGACCGCGCCTGGACCGCGCCCAGTGGTGGCGCGCTGAGCTTGCCTGGCCGCTCGCTGATGCTGGTGCGAAACGTCGGTCACCTCATGACCAATCCGGCCATCCTCGACCGCGATGGCAACGAGGTGCCGGAAGGCATCTTGGATGCGGCGATGACGGCGCTGATCGCGCTGCACGATGTCGGCGCCAACGGGCGTCGGATGAATTCCCGCGCGGGCTCGATGTATGTGGTGAAGCCGAAGATGCATGGGCCGGAGGAAGTCGCCTTCGCAGTCGAGATTTTCGACCGCGTCGAAGCGCTGCTCGGTATGGCGGCAAACACCATCAAGATGGGCATCATGGACGAGGAGCGGCGCACCACCGTCAACCTCAAGGAGGCGATCCGCGCCGCCAAGGAACGCGTCGTGTTCATCAACACCGGCTTCCTCGACCGCACCGGGGACGAGATCCACACCTCGATGGAAGCCGGCCCGATGATCCGCAAGGGCGACATGAAGCAGGCCGCCTGGATTTCCGCCTACGAGGCGTGGAATGTCGACGCCGGGCTCGAATGCGGGCTGGCCGGCCATGCCCAGATCGGCAAGGGCATGTGGGCGATGCCCGATCTGATGGCGGCGATGCTGGAACAGAAGATCGAGCATCCCAAGGCCGGCGCCAACACCGCCTGGGTGCCGTCGCCGACGGCGGCGACGTTGCACGCCACGCACTATCACAAGGTCGATGTCCATGCCGTCCAGGCGGCGCTCAAGAGCCGGCCGAAGGCGAAGCTCGATGATATATTGTCGGTGCCGGTGGCGGTGCGGCCGAACTGGACCCCCGACGAGATCCAGCGCGAGCTCGACAACAATGCGCAAGGCATTCTCGGCTATGTCGTGCGCTGGATCGACCAGGGCGTCGGCTGCTCGAAAGTGCCCGACATCAACGATGTCGGCCTGATGGAAGACCGCGCCACGCTGCGCATCTCCTCGCAGCACATCGCCAACTGGCTGCACCACAAGGTCTGCTCCGAAATTCAGGTGATGGATTCGCTGCGGCGCATGGCAGCGATCGTCGACCTCCAAAATGTCGGCGACCCGCTCTACCGCCCGATGGCCGCCGACTTCGACGCTTCAATCGCCTTCCAGGCCGCCTGCGATCTGGTGTTCAAGGGCCGCGAGCAGCCGAACGGCTACACGGAGCCGGTGCTGCACAGGCGGCGGCTGGAGCTGAAGGCGAAAGCGCGGGCGAATTAGCGCCTGCGTTTCCCTCCCCCTTGAGGGGAGGGTGGCCCGAAGGGCCGGGTGGGGTCCTGCGTGAAGTGCGGCGACTCCCTTCGGACGACACTACAAGCAATGTCATCGCAGAGGCCCTTTCTCGGCTCGGCTTCAAAAAAAAGATCGAGCATTCTTCGGCGACCCCACCCGGCCGCTTCGCGGTCACCTTCCCCTCAAGGGGGGAGGGTTAAGCCGCCTGCGCCACCCGCTCCGACATCATGCGGTAGGAAATCGCCTCGGCCAGGTGAATGCGGCCGACGGTTTCGCTGGCGTCGAGGTCGGCCAGTGTGCGCGCCACTTTAAGCACGCGGTGATAGGCGCGCGCAGAAAAGCCGAGTTTCTCGCTGGCATCTTTAAGCAGCGACAGGCCGGCTGCGTCCGGCGCGGCGATGTCCTCGATAACAGAAGGCGAGCAATGGGCGTTGGTGGTGGCGCTGGTGACGCCCAGCCGCTCGAACCGCTCGCGCTGGATGGTGCGGGCGCGCGCCACGCGCTGGGCGACCGCCGCGCTCTTCTCCGCCCGGTCGGGCCGGATCAGGTCGGCGGCCGAGACAGCCGGTACCTCGATCCTGAGGTCGATGCGGTCGAGCAGCGGGCCTGAGATGCGCGCCTGGTAGTCGGTGCGGCAGCGTTCACCGCGCAGGCAGCGATAGCCGGGCTCGCCGGCCATGCCGCAACGGCACGGGTTCATCGCCGCTACCAGCTGGATGCGCGCTGGATAGGTGACGCGGTGGTTGGCGCGCGCTATCATGCAGTCGCCGGTCTCCAGCGGCTGGCGCAGCGCATCCAAGGTCTGCGGCGTGAATTCGGGAAACTCGTCGAGGAACAGCACGCCGGTGTGGGCAAGCGATACTTCGCCCGGCCGCGCCCTGATGCCGCCGCCGACCATTGCCGCCATCGAAGCCGAATGGTGCGGGGCGCGGAACGGCCGCCGGTCGGTGAGCTTGCCTTCGCCGAGCTCGCCGGCCACCGAGGCGATCATCGAGACTTCAAGAAGTTCCTTGGGCGCCAGTGGTGGCAGAATTGAAGGCAGCCTCTGCGCCAGCATCGATTTTCCCGAGCCGGGAGGCCCGACCATCAACAGATTGTGGCCACCGGCCGCCGCCACTTCCAGCGCCCGCTTGGCGCTTTCCTGGCCCTTGATGTCGGAAAGGTCGGGCAGGTCGCGGGCCGAGACATGGATGCCGGGCTCGGGCCGCGACAGCACCTGCGTGCCGCGAAAATGATTGGCGATGGCAATCAGGCTGCGCGGCGCCAATATGTCGAAATCCTTGCCCGCCCAGGCCGCTTCCGGCCCGCAGCCGAACGGGCAGATCAGGCCTTTTCCCTCGGCATTGGCGCCGATCGCCGCCGGCAGCGCACCGGCGACCGTGGCAATGGTGCCGTCGAGCGACAATTCGCCCAGCACGACATAGGACGCCAGCATATCGCCCGGAATGGCGCCGAGTGCTGCCATCAGGCCGAGCGCGATCGGCAGATCGTAATGGCTCCCTTCCTTGGGCAGGTCGGCAGGCGCCAGATTGACCGTCACCTTCTTCGACGGCATCGACAGGCCCGAAGCGTGCAGCGCCGCCTGCACGCGCTCGCGGCTTTCGGCCACCGCCTTGTCGGCCAGCCCGACGATCTGCATGCCGACCTTGCCCGGCGCGATCATCACCTGGACATCGACCGGTACGGCCTCGATGCCCTGGAAAGCAACCGTGCGAACGCGCGCCACCATCTTGCTCTGCCCCCGGATATCGGCTCGCCTCGGCCTCGTGGTTCAGACCGCGAGCGACGTCAGGACAAGACAACCATAGATTTTAGGCCAAGGCAAGAACATTACAGGAACACACACACAATCGCGATGCTCCCTATGCCGAGCCTACCCCCCGCTTTTCCTCTACCGCGTCCCAGAACAGGCTTGCAATATCGGCGCCGCCGAAGCGTTGCACTTCGCGCACGCCGGTCGGCGAGGTAACGTTGATCTCGGTCATGTAGTCGCCGATCACGTCGATGCCGACCAGGATGAAGCCGCGCTCTTTCAGCGATGGGCCGATGCGGGCGCAGATTTCGCGTTCGCGTTCCGTCAGTTCGGTTTTTTCGGCGCGGCCGCCGACATGCATGTTGGAGCGCGAATCGTGGTCGGCCGGTACCCGGTTGATGGCGCCGACCGCCTCGCCGTCGATCAGGATGATGCGCTTGTCGCCCTTGCGCACATCCTTGAGATAGCGCTGGACGATATAGGGCTCGCGTGACAGCTGGGCGAACATTTCGAGCAGCGAGGCGAGGTTGCGGTCGCCCTCCTTGAGATGGAAAATGCCGGCGCCGCCATTGCCGTAGAGCGGCTTGACGATGATGTCGCCGAATTCCTTGCGGAAGGCCGCGACCTCCTGGGGATCCTTGGTGATCAGCGTTTCGGGCATCAGGTCGGGGAATTCGGTGACGAAGATCTTTTCCGGGCTGTTGCGCACCCAGGCCGGGTCGTTGACGACCAGTGTCTTCGGGTGAATGCGCTCCAGAATGTGCGTGGTGGTGATGTAATTCATGTCGAAGGGCGGATCCTGGCGCAGCAGGATCACATCCATCTCCGACAGGTCGGTGCGCACCTTGTCGCCCAGCGTATAATGATTGCCCTTCTCGTCGCGGAGCTTCATCTCTTCGATGCGGGCAAACACCTTGCCGCCCAGCATCGACAGCCGGTCGGGCGTGTAGTGGAACAATTGATGGCCGCGCCGCTGCGCCTCCAGCGACAGCGCAAAGGACGTGTCGCCGGCAATCGAGACGGTGGAGACATGGTCCATCTGGACGGCGATCTTCAGGGGCATCTTCTGGTCTCCGCGGGTCGATCGGCAACAGCCATTGCCTGTACAGCCTCGCCGCGCTTCTGCCAATCGCGAGATTCCGGGATCGGCAGAAGCAAAGCCGTGACAGCGCCGACCCTGTTGGAGACAAGGCGAGGCTGCGCGTCATCGTTTTCTTAAGCCTTGCCGTGCAAGGGTAGTCGCCGAATTCAACCCGGATTGGACGCCGCCAAAAACGTCCTCGATGGAACAACGACCATGAACGCCGTCACAGCCATCCGCGCCGCTTCGGTCAAAGAGCTCGAACTCACCATCCTGATGCCATGCCTCAACGAGGCCGAGACGCTGGCCGTCTGCATCGGCAAGGCGAGGGCCTTTCTAGACAAGGCTGGCATCTCCGGCGAGGTGCTGATCGCCGACAATGGCAGCACCGACGGGTCGCAGGACATTGTCACCGCGATCGGAGCCCGTGTCGTGCCGGTGCCGCAGAAAGGGTATGGCGCGGCGCTGCTTGGCGGCATCGCGGCCGCCAAGGGCCACTTCATCATCATGGGCGATGCCGACGACAGTTACGATTTCAGCGCGCTGGAAGCCTTTGTCGCGCGGCTGCGCGACGGCGCCGACTTGGTCATGGGCAACCGCTTCCAGGGCGGCATAGAACCCGGCGCCATGCCGCCGCTGCACCGCTATCTCGGGAATCCGGTGCTGAGCTTCGTCGGCCGGCTGTTCTTCCGCATCAAGACAGGCGATTTCCACTGCGGCCTGCGCGGCTTCAATGCCGAAAGCATCCGCCAGCTCGACCTGCAGACGACCGGCATGGAGTTCGCCTCGGAGATGGTGGTGCGCGGCGCGCTAGCCGGCCTGCGCATTGAGGAAGTGCCGACCACGCTCAAGCCCGACGGCCGCAGCCGCCCGCCGCATCTCAGGACTTGGCGCGACGGTTGGCGGCATCTGAAGTTCCTGCTCGTCTACAATCCGCGCTGGATGTTCTTCATCCCCGGCACGGTGCTGTGCGGTATCGGCGCGCTGTTTGCGGCGCTGCTGGTGTTCGGGCCGTTGCGCGTGATCAACAATCTGTCGCTCGACCTCAACACCTTCGTAGCCGCCTGTTTCATGATCGTCACCGGTGTCCAGCTCCTGACCTTCGGTGCCATTTCGCGTTACTATGCCGAGATAACCGGCATCCTGCCGCCAAGCCGCCGTTCCGGCTGGCTGGCCAGAACGATCAGCACCGATCGTCTCGCCGCCAATGCCGGCATCTGCTTTGCCGGCGGCGCGCTGTTCTTCTTCTATGCCGTGGCGCGCTGGGCGCATCTTGGCTTCGGTCCGCTCGACGATTCCGA
This sequence comes from Mesorhizobium sp. M0052, assembly GCF_040323255.1. Classification (NCBI taxonomy): domain Bacteria; kingdom Pseudomonadati; phylum Pseudomonadota; class Alphaproteobacteria; order Hyphomicrobiales; family Phyllobacteriaceae; genus Mesorhizobium; species Mesorhizobium sp. M0052. The sequence goes on from NZ_JAMYUS010000007.1 coordinate 128,344, forward strand.
AATACCGCGCATCGTCGTGCTTGGGCTCAGCCTGATCGTCATTTCCTTCCAGGCCTTCTTTTCGGCGTTCCTGCTCGGCGTGCTCGAAATACCGGTCAAGCGGATGAAATCCGGCCGCTCCGACGCGCCGGTTGCGCGCAACCAGGCCTGAGTGATGGCGCCTGCGTTCGTCCAGACGCGCCTGTTCCGCTTCCTGACGGTCGGCGTCGGCGCCGCTTTGCTCTTGCTGGTGCTGTCGTGGCTGCTGGTGTCGTCGGGCCTCTCGCCCTTCACCGGCAGCGTCATCGCCTATGCGGGTGCCGTCAGCGTCGCCTATTCGGCGCAGCGCGGCTGGACGTTTGGCGGCCAGCACGATCATGCGCACGCCATGCCGCGCTATCTCGCGCTGCAAGCCGGATGCGCGGCGTTTTCGGGCCTGGTGTCGCATGTGGCGGTGGCGCAGTTCGGCCTTTCGCCCTTCGCCATGTCGGTGGTGATGACGATTGCGACCAGCACGGTGAGTTACATCGTGTCGTCGCTGTGGGTGTTTCCCGCGCGGGACTAATGCATGTCGCTCAAAAGTGGTCCCGATATTGAGTGAACACCATGCAACATCGCATGATGCCGGTTCAACCGGGAGCCAGCGTATTTGCCTTCGGCTTTACGCTTTGTTGAAGTGACGGCGCTATGCTGCGCCGTCGAACCACAGGCCGAAAGCCCCGTCCATGATCGCTGCCGATACCATGCCTGCCGAGGCGCGCACCTCCTGGCGAGCGGACCTGTTGCTGGCACTGGTGGCGACGCTGCTTGCCCTTGCGATCAACGCCTTCTCCGGTTTTCGCGAATTGAGCAATGCCGGCGGCGACAATGACAGCCTGCTGCGGCTGGTCGAGGTTCGCGACATGCTGGCCGGCCAGGGCTGGTTCGACCTGCATCAGTACAGGATGGGGCCGGAAGGCGGTTTCGTCATACACTGGTCGCGGCTGGTCGACGCACCGCTCGCCGCCATCATCCTCGCCGCCTCGGCGCTGACCGGCAGCATGGCCATGGCCGAAGCGATCGCACAGGTGCTGTGGCCGTCGCTGCTGTTTTGCCTGGCGGTGTTTTTTTTAGCCCGTGCGGCACGCAGCTTCGCCGGCGTCGGCGCCGTGCTGCCCGCTATCGTCATCGGCGCGGCGGCGCTGCATTTCATCGGCATTTTCTTGCCGGGTGCGCTCGATCATCACAATGTCCAGCTGACGCTGACCATGGCCAGCCTCAGCCTGCTGCTCGAGGCGCCGGCGCGTCGCTGGGCGGCGCTGATTTCCGGGCTGTGTGCGGCCCTGACGCTGGCCGTCGGCATGGAAACCGCGCCCTATGTCGCCACCATCGGCGCCTGCATCGCCTTGCTGTTCGTCGTCGATCCCGGCGGCGAACGCCGGATCGCCAGGGATTTCGGTCTCGGCTTTGCCGGGGTTTCAGCCCTCGTCTTCGTCACCACCATCCCGCCATCGGCCATGGGCCAGCCGCAGTGCGATGCCTTCTCGGCTGTGCAGTTCGTGGTGGCGGCAATCGCCGGACTGGGCCTTGCCGCCTTGACGTCGCTCACGGTGTCCAATGGCACGGCCAGCCGCCGACTGATCTCGCTTAGCCTGCTCGCGCTTGGGCTGGGCGTCGTCATCGTGGCGCTGTTTCCGCAATGCCTTGCGGCTCCCTACGCAAACCTCGATCCGCGCCTCAAGGAATTGTGGCTCGATCACATCGACGAGGCGCAGTCGCTGTTCAGTATTGCCGTCAATGAGCCGGCGTCGCTGGCGGCGCGCTATGTCACGCCGCTGGTGGCGATCGCGCTGATGGCGCTTCGCCTGCGCGGACCATGGCGCCGCCAGGACATCCTCGTCGGCGCCTTGCTGGTCGGCGCCTTCATCGTCAGCGCCTGGCAGGTCCGCGGCTCGACATTCTCGATCGCCTTTGCCGTCATCCCGCTGTCGGCCTGGATCGCAAGCTGGCGCGAACGGGCGAGGATCAGCCCTGCGCGCAGCGTATCGCTGCGCATGGCGGCGGTCTGGCTGGTGTCGGTGAATGCCGTCTGGGCCGGCGCTGCCGCCGCGACGTCGAACGTATTCGAGGCCAGCAAGGTCTCGGTCGAGGCACAGGACACCGACAGCGATCCGTCCTGCGAGCGCAAGGCCTCCTTCGCGGCGTTGGCCCGGCTGCCGGACACCACGGTGCTTGCCATTTCCAATCTCGGCTCGCCCATCCTTGCATATTCCGGGCACCGCGTCTTTGCCGGCCCCTATCATCGCAACATCGCCGGCGATCTGCTTGCGCTCGATGCCTTCCTCGGATCGGCGGACCAGGCGGGGACGATCGCAGCGGCTCATCACGTCGGCCTGGTGGCGCTGTGCCGCGGCAGCGCCGAAAGCAAGGTGCTCGCCGCCAAGGCGCCGCAAGGCTTCCTGGCCGGGCTGATGCAGGGAAGCGTCCCCGATTGGCTCGAACCGGTGGCCGAAACGCGCGGAGACCCGATCGAACTCTACCGCGTCCGCTAAAGCATCATTCGCCAGCGAAAAATCGATTTCGCGATACGCTTCCTAAACGCTTTGCTGCCAGTCTCAGCCTAAATTTCGGGCGTCACAAACAGGGATACCGATGCAAACGACGTTTGGCACCGGGCAGGCAAGCAGGGAAAACTCGGATCTGGCGTTCACCGATGCGCTGACCGGGCTTGGCAACCATCGCCGCTTCTTCGACAAGGTCGATCGCCTGATCAGCGACCGTGCGGACGATCCCGCGCCGTTCACGGTCGGCATTCTCGACCTCGACGGCTTCAAGCCGATCAACGATCTGTTCGGCCACAAGGCCGGCGACGACATATTGATCCAGGTGGCAATGCGGCTGCGCGCTTCGATGGACAGCCACTCCACCGTTTGCCGCATCGGCGCCGACGAATTCGCCTTCCTGTATCCGATGGTGTTCTCGGAGGAAGCGGCGGCCGAGAAGTCGCGCATGATGATCGAAATCCTGTCGGCGCCCTACGATGTCGGCGAACGCACCGCCAGGCTTTCGGCCTCGGTCGGCTGCTCGCTCTTTTATTCCGGCGACGAAACCACGGAAATCCTCGTCAACAAGGCCGAAACGGCGCTCTACCACGCCAAGCGTTCGGGCCGTGGCCGGGTCGTCGTCTACACCCGCGAAATGGAAGAGGCGGCCAAGCGCGTCACCCGCATCGAACAGGCGCTGCGCCGTGCCGTCTCGGCCGGTGAGGTCGAACCGCATTTCCAGCCCATCGTCGATTTGACCACCCGCCGCACCATCGGCTTCGAGACGCTGGCGCGCTGGACCGATCGCGACCTCGGCGTGGTGCCGCCGACCGTGTTCATCCCGATCGCCGAAGAGCGCGGCATCATCGGCCCGCTATCGCAGCTGGTGCTGCGCAAGGCGACCGAAGCGGCGCGCAGCTGGCCGAAGGACCTGTTCCTGTCCTTCAACCTGTCGCCCTCGCAACTCGTCGACCAGAACACCGGCCTGCACATATTGTCGATCCTCGACCGCACCGGCTTCGATCCGCGACGGCTGGAGATCGAGATCACCGAAACCGGCCTGATGAACGATCCGGCCTCGGCCGAGAAGATCGTCGAGGACCTGCGTCGCGTCGGCATCCGAGTCTCGCTCGACGATTTCGGCACCGGCCAGTCCTCGCTCGGCCGCTTGCGCGAATTCCATTTCGACAAGCTCAAGATCGACCGCGCCTTCGTCTCCTCGATCCTCGACGACCGCCCGTCGGAACACATCATCCGCGCCATTCTGGCCATGTGCGAAGGGCTCGGCATGGATGTCGTCGCCGAAGGCATCGAGGAGGAGGCGCAGGCCGACCGCCTCGTCCAGTTCGGCTGCGCCGGCGGCCAGGGCTATCTCTTCGGCAAACCGATCGACGCCGACGCCACGCTCGGCTACCTCCGCGATTCCTATCGCGGCGCCCTCTACGCCAAGGCAGTCTGACCGGCGGTCTTGCCTGCGTCGAGCAAGTCAGCGGTGCGAGCCAAGATCGACTGTGGCCGCCATCTTGCGTCCTTTTGTCTGACATAAGCCAAACAAATCGCCGTTTTCGCCCTTGCTCCCCGGACTTGGCTGGATAGGATGCGCGCCGACCGGATCGGGAGAGAAAAATATGATGCCATCGGCCGATTTTGCCGACCTCAGGGGAGCCTCGGTGCTGATCACCGGCGGCGGTTCCGGAATTGGTGCGGCACTGACCGAGGGCTTCGTTCGCCAGGGCGCCCATGTCGCCTTCATCGACATCGCCGATGGCCTAAGCACGCTGCTTGCCGACCGCGTCGAAAAAGAACTTGGCCGGCGACCGCTCTACCTCAAGACCGATTTGCGTGACGTCGAGGCGTTGCGCGCTTCGGCCGCCAAAGCGGCTGAGGCGCATGGCGACGTCACCGTGCTGGTCAACAATGCCGCCTGGGACGAACGCCACGAGGTCGCCGACGTTACCGTCGAGTTCTGGGACAACAATCTCGCCGTCAATCTGCGCCCGCATTTCTTCACCGCACAGGCGGTCGCGCCGGGCATGAAGCGGGCCGGCGGCGGGTCGATCATCAACTTCACCTCAACCTCCTATCTCATCAACCACCCCGATATGCCGGCCTACACCGCCGCCAAGGCCGGCATACTCGGCCTCACCAAAGCTCTCGCGGGCAAGCTTGGGGTCGACGGCATCCGCGTCAATGCGATTGCGCCGGGCTGGGTGATCACCGAGCGGCAGCGGGAACTCTGGGTCACCGAGGAGAGGCTCGCCGCCCATGTCGCCAAGCAATGCATCAAGCAGGTCATGCAGCCCGACGACATCGTCGGCACAGTGCTGTTCCTGGCCTCCGACGCCTCACGTATGCTGACGGCGCAGATGTTGATCGTCGACGGGGGTTTCCTGTGAGCCCGGTGAATCAAAATCCGGCAAAAGGCACGCCGGCAGTCGCCGCCGTCGACTGGGGCACGACCCGCATGCGGGTCTGGCTGGTCGACGAGGCGGGCGGGGTGCTTGCCGAGCGTCGCGGCGATGATGGGTTGATCACCGCGCAGCAAAAAGGCTTTTCGATCATCCTCGAGGGCCATCTGGCGGCGCTCGGCGCACCTGACACACTGCCGGTCATCATCTGCGGCATGGCCGGCTCGCGCCAGGGTTGGCTGGAAGCGCCTTACGTCACCGTGCCGGCGCCGCTCAGTGCCATCCTCGCGGGGGCCGCCTGCATTCCCGGCCAGAGCCGCGACATCCGCATCGTGCCTGGCCTGGCGCAGCGCCTGGAAGATGCGCCGGACGTAATGCGCGGCGAGGAAACCCAGCTTGCCGGCGCCGGTTTGCCGGCAAAAGGTCGCCATCTCGTCTGCATGCCCGGCACCCATTCGAAGTGGGTTCTGGTTGAAGACGGCGCGGTCGACGGCTTCTGCACCTGGCCGACCGGAGAGCTGTTTTCGGTGCTGGCCACTCACTCGATCCTGCGCCATTCGCTGGGCGAGAGCCCGAAGCCGGTCATTCCGGACAATCCGTTGTTCCGGGAATGGTGCCGCAAGGCTTTGGCCGAGGGCGGCGATGTCACCTCGCGGCTGTTCTCGATCCGCGCCGCCGGCCTGCTGCAGGACCTCAAGGCCGACGATGCCGCCGCTTGTTTGTCCGGCCTGCTGATCGGCGGCGAGATCGCCTCGGCAGGCCGCCGCTATGGCGAAAGCACCACCGCAATTGTGCTGGTCGCCTCGGGGTCGCTAGCAGCCCTCTACCGCCAGGCGCTCGACCTTGCAGCGCTTGCCGTCAGGACGGTCGACGCCGACGAGGCGGTGCGTGCCGGCCTTATCGAGGCGGCGCGAGAAAATGGCATGATCGCCAAATGACTCACCAGAGTGGAGTGATAGCGTGACCCAGACCGCACCCTTCCCGAAGCTCAATCGTGGTCTTGTCGCCATTCTGCGCGGCCTCAAACCCAGCGAGGCGGTTGCCATCGGCCAGGCGCTGTTTGACGCCGGCATCGAAGCCATCGAGGTGCCGCTCAATTCGCCGGAACCGTTTTCATCGATCGCCAGCATTGTCACCGCATTGCCCAAGACAGCGCTGGTCGGCGCCGGCACGGTGCTGACTTCAGCCGATGTCGACACCTTGGCCAAGGCCGGCGGGCGCTTGCTGGTCAGCCCCAACATCGATGCCGACGTCATGGCCCGCGCCATGCACCATGGCATGGTGACGATGCCAGGCGTGTTCACCCCCACCGAAGCTTTTCAGGCGATTAGGCTTGGGGCTTCGGCGCTCAAATTCTTCCCGGCAAGCGTGCTCGGGCCCAGCGGCATTTCGGCGATGCGGGCCGTGCTGCCGGCCGATACCGTGGTCGGCGCCGTCGGCGGCGTTTCCGAGAAAGACTTTGCCGGCTACAAAGCCGCTGGGGTGACCGCTTTCGGTCTTGGCTCCAGCCTGTTCAAACCCGGCATGAGCGTCGACGAGGTGGCCTCGCGCGCCCGGGCGGCGGTGACGGCCTGGGATGCGGCCTTCGGCGGAGCGGCATGATGGAAAACGTTTCGGTTTTCTCGGACCATGTCTGCGAGCTCGGCGAGGGGCCGAGCTACGATCCCGCCACCGATACGCTGTTCTGGTTCGACATTGTCAACGGCCTGCTGCTGGAGCAGGGTGTCACGTCCGGCGCGCGGAAAGTCCATGAACTCGGCCAGATGGCCAGCGCCATCGCCATTGTCGATGACAATCGCCAGCTCATCGCCACCGAGACTGGCCTGCATGTCCGCGACGTCTCGACCGGCAAGCTGACGCTGCATACGCCCATCGAGGCCGACAATGCGCTGACCCGCTCCAACGATTCGCGCGTCCACCCTTGTGGCGCCTTCTGGGTCGGCACGATGGGCAAGGGTGAGGAGAAGGGCGCCGGCTCCATCTACTGGTTCTTCAAGGGCGAGCTGCGCACGCTTTACACCGGCATCACCGTGTCGAACTCGATCTGTTTCTCGCAGGATGGAACGATCGCCTACTACACCGATACCTCGACCGGCCTGTTGATGCGCGTCGCCTGCGATCCGGCGACGGGCCTGCCGATCGGCGAGTCGAAAGTGTTCGTCGACCATCGCTCGTCCAAGGGCTTTGTCGACGGCTCGGTCGTTGATCGCGACGGCGTGCTGTGGAACGCCGTCTGGGGCGGCAAGGCGGTCAAGGCCTATTCGCCAGATGGCACATTGTTGCGCGAAATTGCCGTGCCGGCGGGGCAGTCCTCGTGCCCGGCCTTTGTCGGCGCCAAGGCCGATCGGCTGGCGGTGACCTCGGCCTGGAAAGGCAAGGACGACAAGCAGCGCAAGCTTGACCCACAGGCCGGCATGACCTTCCTGCTCGACATCCCCGTCAACGGCCGCTTCGAGCCGCGCGTGCTGATCGCCTGAGCGTACCGGTTGTCGTGCAGGCGTCGGGCGCGGGTCGATTTCGCGCAAGCCGATCGCATTGGCCGTGCGATGCTGTGGCTGCATCACGAGAAGCGTTGACCCATGCCGCGCCCGACCTTGATCCTCGTCCATGAGCCTGAAAGGGCCTGTCTCGACCGGCTGGTCGCCGACGGCTTTCCCGCCGAGCGCGCCTTGGAAATCTCGTCTTATCTGGCGCAGTCGACCGATCTCGCTCCTGAGTTCGATCAACTGGCGACCGCTTGTGAAAAGCGCGGCCTCGCCTTTATGCCGGTTGCACTCGACGATGCGGCAAGCGCGCTGGCGAAGGCCGATCCCGCAACCACGCTGGTCTGGACGCTGACCGACGGCATTGCCTATTTCCGCGGTGCTGCAGCGCCCGCACTTGCCAGGCTGAATGGGCTTAGAACCATCGGAGCCGACGATGCGCTGTTCGCGCTTTGCCAGGACAAGTTCCGCTCCGGCGCCGTGCTTTGCGCGCTCGGCCTGCCGGCGCCGCAGGCAGGCCTGGCCCGCGACGGCCGCTGGCTGGCCGACCCGCCAGCTTCGGAAGCCGGCTGGTTCGTCAAGCCGAACCGGCTCGGCTCCAAGGTAGGCATCTGGCCGGATTCACGCTGCAGCGACCTGGCCCATGCGCTGGAGCTTAGCCGGCGGGTCTATGCCGCTTATCGCGACGATGTCGTCGTCCAGCCCTATGTCGGCGGTCGCAATGTCCGCGCCAGCTTCCTTGGGCTGCACACGGATGCCGGGGCGGAAGCGCTCGGCATTGCGTTCGTCGACTCCGGCGGCGATTTCCAGACCATGGCGGACTCAATGGCGCTTTACGGCGACACCGGCGAGGCCGCCAAGGCGGCTGGACTATACAGCGAGCCGGTGCTGGAGCCGGTCGCCGACACCCAGCCGGCAGCCGCGGCAACCATCCGCCGCATCGCCGAGCGGCTGGTCAGCTGGCTCGGCCTGCGAGACGTGTTTTCCCTCGATTTCAGGGTCGAGGCTAACGACCATGTCCACCTCATCGAGTTCGAGGTCTGTCCCGGCCTGCCCTGCTTCGATTTCCGCGCCTATTGCCTGATGCAATGGGGCATGACGCTTGCCGATGCGGTTGCCGAGACGGCGGCGAACCGACTGAACCGACAGGCGATCTGAACGGTCGAGGGACCAGCGCGACCTACCGCGCCTTGACGGCTTTTGCTCCACCTTTAGTGTCGCGGGACAGTCCTCAGGCAAGGCCGCGCGATGAGCACACCAGCAAGCTCCCTCCACCATCACATCAGGCGCATGGCCGGGCGCGATCCGCACGAGGCGCATCGCGTCGCCACGCCGCTCGAGCTGCTGTTCGATCTGACCTTCGTCACCGCCTTCAGCCTTGCCGCCGCGCAACTGGCGCACGCTCTGGCCGAGGGCCACCACGCGGCGGCGCTGATCGGCTTCGGCTTTGCCAGCTTCGCCATCTGCTGGGCGTGGATCAATTTCTCCTGGTTTTCCTCCGCCTATGACACCGACGATTGGGTCTTCCGCCTCGTCACCATGGTGCAGATGATCGGCGTGCTGGTGCTGGCCATCGGCCTGCCGCGCATGTTCGCCTCGATCGAGCATGGCGAACACCTCAACAATTCGGTCATGGTGCTGGGCTACGTCATCATGCGCGTCGCCATGATCTTCCAATGGCTGCGCGCGGCGCGGCAGGACCCTGGGCGGCGGCGTGCCTGTCTCACCTATGCCATCGCCATCGCGATCGCCCAGATCGGCTGGGTGGTGCAGATCCTGGTCGATTTCTCGCTGGCGACGAGCCTGGCTTTCGGTGCGGTCCTGCTTCTCATCGAGCTTGCCGGACCGGTCATCGCCGAACGCCGGGATGGCGGCACGCCCTGGCACGCGCATCACGTCGCCGAGCGCTACAGCCTGTTCGCCATTATCGCGCTGGGCGAAGGGGTGGTCGGCACGCTGGCGACGCTGTCGGCCGTGGTCGAGGAGCAGGGCTGGACTCTCGATGCCGCCCTGATCGGCGTTGCCGGCATGGGGCTCACCTTCGGCATGTGGTGGGTCTACTACATGCTGCCCTCGGGAACGGTGCTGCATCGGCACCGCAGCCGTTCCTTCGTCTGGGGCTATGGCCAGATGGTGATCGTCGCTGCCATCGTCGCCACCGGCGCCGGGCTGCATGTCGCGGCCTATTTCATCGAGCACAAGGCCCATAACGGCCCGGTCGCGACGCTGCTGTCAGTCGCCATTCCGCTAGGCGTGTTCCTGGGGGCGATCTATGCGCTGTATTATTATCTCGTCCAGCGCTTCGATCCCCTCCACGTCTGGCTGCTGGCGGGAACGGCTGCGGTCGTCGCACTTGGCATCATCGCCGCCCTTGCCGGCGTCGACATGGCGGTCTGCCTCATCTTACTCACGCTAGCGCCGGCCGTCACCGTTGTCGGCTATGAGCTGTCGGGGCACCGCCATCAACTGGAGGTGCTGGCGCAGGAGGAAGCGCCGCACTGAGCAGAGCAGCTTCGCGCGTCAGATACCCTCGACCAGCACGATCTCGCCATCGGCCACTTTCTGACGGATGGCGACGGCGCGCTGGTACTCCGGCGAGTGGTAGCAGTCATGCGCCATCGCCAGCGATTCGAACTCGATAATGACATTGCGGGCGCGGCCAGGCCCCTCGGCCTTTTCATGCTCACCGCCACGGGCAAGGAACTTCACGTCGAAACGGTCGAAAGCGAGCTTGGCGGCAGCGACATAGTCCTTGTAGCCTTCGGCGTCGCGCACATCGACGCGGGCTATCCAGTATCCCTTGGGCATTTTCTTCTCCTCGTTACGCCGCGCGCATCTCTTCCAGTATGGCCTCGGCAGCCGCGCGCCTGTCGCTTGCCGCCACGATTGGCCGGCCCACAACAAGATGGCTGGAGCCGTTGCGGATCGCCTGGCCGGGCGTCACCACGCGTTTCTGGTCGCCATGGTCGCTGCCCTTGGGCCGTATCCCCGGTGTCACCACCGCCAGGTCGGGTCCGACGATGCGGCGCACCGCTTCCGCCTCCTCGGCCGAGCAGACGACGCCGCCCATGCCGGCATGCAGCGCCTGTTCGGCGCGTCTCAGCACCAGCGTGTGAGGGTCGTATTCATAGCCGGCGTCGATCACGTCCTGCTCGTCCATCGAGGTCAGCACGCTGACCGCCAGCAGGCAGAGGTCGCTGCCCCTGGCGGCCTCCACCGCGGCTCGCATCGCCTTGGGATAGGCGTGGATGGTCAGCATGGTCATGCCCATGCGCACGATGTTCTCGACACCCTTCGCCACCGTGTGGTCGATGTCGAGCAGCTTCATGTCGAGGAAGATCTTCGTGCCGCCGCTGGCCAACTCCCTGGCGAAGTCGAGCCCGCCGGCGAAGGCCAACTGATAGCCGATCTTGTAGAAGGAGACGACGCCGTCGAGTTCGCGCACCGCCTGTTCGGCCTCTTTCACCGTCGGCACGTCGAGGCCGACGATCAGCCTGTCTCTCATCGTATGGGCCTGCATGGCTGTGGAAATCATGCCCCGGTCCGGGTCGACAGCATGCGCGAGGTTTCGATCAGCGTGCGGCATAGGTGCTCCATCGATTTGGTCAGTCTATCATCCCTGAAATTGCCGTCGCCGTCGAAGGCACTGCCGCCATCGGATACCGAGCATTCCGGCGTCACCATCTCCAGCTGGCAGCGCACCAGCACGGCGCGCAGATGGTTGATGCAGCGGATCCCGGCGAAATGTCCGTTGGAGGACGAGCACAGGCCGGCGACCTTGCCGACAAGCGGCCTCAGCGGCCGGCCGCCATCCAGGCGCACCCGGCTCACCCAGTCGATCGTGTTCTTGAGCAATGGCGGGATCGAGCCATTATATTCGGGCGTCGCGATCAGCAGCCCGTCATGGGCGGCGATCAGCCGGCCGAGCTTCACGGCGTTGTCGGGGACGCCTTTTTCCTTTTCGAGGTCCTCGTCGATGATCGGCAGCGGATAGTCGGCCAGCGAAATGCGCGTCACCTCGGCGCCTTGCATGGCCAGCTCCTTCTGCGCCACATCGGCGGTCCTGCCGCTGAAGGCGCCGCTGCGCACCGAGCCGGCGAAGACGAGGATTTTCGCGATCACAGCCATTGGCCACTCTTGTTCCCGGACAGGTACAGCCAGAGGCTGCGCAAATCAACGCACTGGCTCAAAAAACGGAAACGATCGGGGGGCAAGCGCGCGAAGGTGTGCCGAGCAGCTGGGCTATTGCTAGTGGGTGACCGCAATTCTTGCACTCAGCGCGATGAGTGCAACTCCGAGCAAGGCATCTATCGGCCTGCGGACGCTGCCATATACCGCCCGAACCCTTCTTGTGGAGAACATCAGCGCGACAAGCCCAAACCACGCCATCGCGACCAGCCCGATTATGGCCAGCGACACTGCCTGGACCCAGATCGGAGCCTGCATCGGCAATACCGATATGAACAGGCTCGCGAAGAAGGCGGCCGTCTTCGGATTTGTAATTCCGACAACGAATCCGCTTCGCCAAGGAGTCGTAGTCTCTGCGCCACTGACGGCCAGCGGTGGCTGCGCCTGCCAAGCCGACAAAAGGATCTTGCTGCCCAGGTAACCGAGATACACGGCGCCGGCGATCCGGACGGCAAGGTGAGCCCATGCAACCTGCGTCAGTACGAGGCCCAGGCCAAACATCGCGAGAGCCGCCCACACCATGATCGCTGCGGCAATGCCAAGCGCCACATGGAACCCCGCGCGACGGCTGATCAGCGCATGGGAAGTCACGGCTACAAAATCGGGTCCCGGGCTCATGGCGCCGAGCAGGAACACTGAAGCAAGTGTCAGGAATTGCGGAAGGTAGCTCATGCGAAGCTCCAATTTCAGGCTCGTCGTACCGCACGCCTGCATGCCGGAGAGGCCAGGAAGCCGCTCGCCGCGATTTCGAGGGTCGTTTCCCTCATCTTCACAAACCTACAGCGCTCTTTAATATGAGCGAAATGAAAGATATTTCGGCAGCCATGAACAAAGCTAATATCAACATCACAATGGTGCGCGTCCTGACATCGCTCAGCGAGACGCGCAGCTTCACGAAAACCGCCGAGCGGCTCTGTCTTTCTCAATCGGCCATAAGCCATGCAATGAAGGCGCTGGAGGAGATCGTTGGCGCGCCCCTCGTCATACGTGATCGGCGCGGTGTCGCTTTCACCGCAACCGGCGAGGCGGCTTTGGATGCGGCGCGCGCCGCTTTGCATGCTTTAGGCCGTCTTGCCGGCCTACGGGAACACTCCATCAAAGGCAGAGTACGGCTCGCGCTGGTCAGCAGCGCCTCGGTAAAGATTGCTCCATATGCGTTGAACATTACTTCCGTCCGGCACCCGGAGCTTGCTGTCGAACTGCTCTTGGGCACGGATACCGAGGTGGCGGAGTGGGTCGATCGCGGTGCCGCCGATATTGGACTGTCCTACATCGCCGGCAATTGCCAAGCCGAGGAACTTGTCGACGACGAACTCTTTGTGGCGTCATCGCAAAAGAACTCAGTCCAAGGCGGGTCATTTCCGATCCGCGCTCTCGACGGCCAGCCATTCATCATGTCGAGCGGCGGCTGCGGACCAATGCTTGCCGAATTGTTCCAGGATTTTGGCGTTGCGCCAGTTGTCATCCTGTCGGCGAGCGATATGGCGGCGCTGCTTGCTCTGGTTGGGGCCGGGCGCGGTTTGTCGATTGCGCCAGGCCTGGCGTTTCCGGCCGATTGGCAGCGAACCGTCGCGAGGCGTCCTCTTGAGCCGCGTGCGCGTCGGCCTCTGCTGCTTCTGTTCTCCAGCAGCGCCGAAGCAACGGCCGTGCGGGCCATGTGCGCGGCGATCAGAGAGGTCGCCACGAGTTTGCGAGGCGGATAACAGTCAAGGATGTGGATCGACCCTCAATCGAGCTTCCTTCGGGAGACGTCGATCCTCTACAAGGCGCCAGAGACTTCTCCCGCCCCCAATACCAGCTAATGCGCTTCGCGCCGGTAGATCCACAGCTGCGTCGGCGGGATGTTGCGGAAGATGAAGTCGAAATGCTTGACCGTGTAATTGCCGCGGCCGGGCGGGATCGGCGACAACGGCCCATAGGTCAGCTGCACGATCGGCCGTCCAACCGGGATGCGGTCTAGCAGGCTTTCAATATAGGCGATCCGCTGTGCGACCGGAAAATTGAGCAGCGGCACGCCGGAGACGACGGAATCGAAAACCATCCCGCTCTTCTCGCCAAGCGTGGCGTTGAGATTGAAGGCATCGCCCTCGATGACGTTGACGCCGGGATAGAGCTGGCGCAGATGGCGCACGAAATCGGTGGAATATTCGACCGCGTACAGGTTTTCGGGCTTAACGCCCTGGGCGAGGATTGCACGGGTGATGACGCCTGTGCCGGGTCCGACTTCAAGCACCGGCAGGCCGGACTTCGGATTGACGATGGAAGCCATCTTGCGGGCGGTGATGGAGCTTGTCGGCACGATCGAACCGACCGACTTCGGCTTGTCGATCCAGCCTTTGAAGAATTTGAGTTCGTCGTCGAACTTTTCCGCCAGCGCCTTCCGCAATCCCGGACCACGTGCCATGCAAGTTCTCCTCAACACTCCCCGAACGCTACTTAGCAGCTAACAGGTCCAAGGCAAGGCGCGATCTGGCATAAGATGTTGATGACGTTCGGGAAGCGTGGCGGCCTTGGTTTGGGTTCAGTGCTCGCCGAAGGATTCGAAAAAGTCCTTCATGCGGGCGAAAAAGCCGCTCGACTGGGGCGAATTGTCCTTCGACGACAGCTGCTCGAACTCTTCCAGCAACTCGCGCTGGCGGCGCGACAGATTTTGCGGCGTTTCGACCGCGGTCTGGATATAGAGGTCCCCGACATTGGGCTGGCGCAGCACCGGCATGCCCTTGCCCTTGAGGCGGAACTGGCGGCCGTTCTGCGTGCCTTCGGTCACTTTCACCTTGGTCTGACTGCCGTCCAGCGTCGTCACCTCGAACGAGCCGCCAAGGGCGGCCGTCGTCATCGATATCGGCACCTTGCAGTAGAGATCGGCGCCGTCGCGCTGGAAGAATTCATGCGGCTTCACCGCCAGAAAAATATAGAGGTCGCCCGATGGGCCGCCGCGCAGGCCCGCCTCGCCCTCATTGGCAAGCCGGATGCGGGTGCCGTCCTCGATGCCGGCCGGGATATTGACCGACAGCGAGCGTTCCTCGGTGACGCGGCCCTGGCCGGCGCATTTCGGGCACGGGTCCTTGATCGTCTGGCCGCGGCCTTGGCATTGCGGGCAGGTACGCTCGATCGAGAAGAAGCCTTGCGTCGCTCGTACCTTGCCGTGGCCATGGCACATCGAGCAGGTCACCGGCTGGGTGCCGGGCTTGGCGCCGGTCCCGGAGCATTCCGTGCATGAGATCGAGGCCGGCACGCGGATTTGCGCGGTCTTGCCGGCAAACGCTTCTTCCAGCGTGATTTCCATATTGTAGCGCAAATCGGCGCCGCGTTCGCGGCCGCCCGACGAGCGGCGCTGGCGCCCGCCCATCATGTCGCCGAAAATATCCTCGAAAATGTCGGCGAAGCCGCCGGCGCCAAAACCTTGCGCGCCGCCATTCATGCCGCCCTGCTCGAAGGCGGCGTGACCGAAACGGTCATAGGCCGCGCGCTTCTGCGGGTCCTTCAGCGTTTCGTAGGCTTCGTTGATTTCCTTGAACTTATGCTCGCATGAGTGATCGCCGGGATTGCGGTCGGGATGGAACTGCATGGCCAGCTTGCGGAAAGCGCTCTTGAGCTCCTTCTCGTCGGCGCCCTTCTGCACGCCCAGCGTCTCGTAGAAATCAGCTTTCATCTTTTCCCGCAGTCCGGATGCTCAACGTCTTGATGCATGTTGCGTCGTTTGCCGGCACGTTGTCTCGATTTAGGAGCGGTGCTGCCCGGATGCTAGGGCCGGCGCGCTTGTGCCTGTGTTTTTCAGTGACTTTTTCGGCAAGGCCCGCACTTTTTCAGCGAGGGTTGCAAAAAAGCCCGGCTTTGCGCCGGGCTTTCCGCTTTATTTGCCGTCAACCGGTCAGGCCGACTTCTTCTTCTCGTCGTTTTCGTCGATTTCCTCGAAATCGGCGTCGACCACATCGCTATCCTTGGCCGCGTCCGCCTTGGCGTCGGCTTCCGCCGCTTCCTTCTGCGAAGCTTCGTACATGGCCTGGCCGAGCTTCATGGATGCTTCGGCAAGCGTCTGCGACTTGGCCTCGATGTCGGCGGCATCGTCGCCTTCGGCAGCAGCCTTCAGCGCCGTGATAGCCTCCGATATCGCCGTGCGCTCGGTTTCCGAAACCTTGTCGCCATATTCCTTCAGCGACTTCTCGGAGGAGTGCACCAGCGCCTCGGCCTGGTTGCGGGCCTCGACCAAAGCACGCCGCTGCTTGTCGGTCTCGGCATTGGCTTCGGCGTCCTTGACCATCTTCTCGATGTCGGCGTCCGAAAGGCCACCAGAGGCCTGGATGCGGATCTGGTGTTCCTTGCCGGTGCCCTTGTCCTTGGCCGAAACGTTGACGATGCCGTTGGCGTCGATGTCGAAAGTGACCTCGATCTGCGGCACGCCGCGCGGCGCCGGCGGAATGCCGACCAGGTCGAACTGGCCGAGCGCCTTGTTGTCGGCAGCCATTTCACGCTCGCCCTGGAAGACGCGGATGGTCACGGCCGACTGACTGTCTTCAGCGGTCGAGAACACCTGGCTCTTCTTGGTCGGGATGGTCGTGTTGCGTTCGATCAGGCGGGTGAACACGCCACCCAGCGTCTCGATGCCGAGCGACAGCGGCGTCACGTCGAGCAGCAGCACGTCCTTCACGTCGCCCTGCAGCACGCCGGCCTGGATGGCGGCGCCCAAAGCGACGACTTCATCCGGGTTGACGCCCTTGTGCGGCTCCTTGCCGAAGAACTGCTTCACGATCTCCTGGATCTTGGGCATGCGGGTCATGCCGCCGACCAGGACCACTTCGTCGATCTCGCCAGCCTTCAGCCCGGCATCCTTGAGCGCCGCCTTGCAGGGCTCGATGGTGCGCTGGACGAGATCGTCGACCAGCTGCTCGAACTTGGCACGGGTCAGCTTCAGCGTCAGGTGCTTGGGGCCGGTCGCGTCGGCGGTGATGAATGGCAGGTTGATTTCCGTCTGCGTCGTCGACGACAGCTCGATCTTGGCCTTTTCAGCCGCCTCCTTGAGGCGCTGCAGCGCAAGCTTGTCGTTCTTCAGGTCGATGCCCTGTTCCTTCTTGAACTCGGCCGCCAGATATTCGACGAGACGCATGTCGAAATCCTCGCCGCCGAGGAAGGTGTCGCCATTGGTCGACTTCACTTCGAACACGCCGTCGCCGATTTCGAGCACCGAAATGTCGAACGTGCCGCCGCCAAGGTCATAGACGGCAATGGTCTTGCCATCCTTCTTGTCGAGGCCGTAGGCAAGTGCTGCAGCCGTCGGCTCGTTGATGATGCGCAGCACCTCAAGGCCGGCGATCTTGCCGGCGTCCTTGGTGGCCTGGCGCTGGGCGTCATTGAAATAGGCCGGAACGGTGATGACCGCCTTCTCGACCTTCTCGCCGAGATAGGCCTCCGCCGTTTCCTTCATCTTCTGCAGGATCATGGCCGAGATCTGGCTGGGCGACTGCTTCTTGCCGCCGGCCTCGACCCAGGCATCGCCATTGTCGCCCTTGACGATCTTGTAGGGGACAAGCTTCTTGTCCTTCTCCGTCACCGGGTCGTCATAGCGGCGGCCGATCAGGCGCTTGACGGCGAAGATGGTGTTTTCAGGATTGGTGACCGCCTGGCGCTTGGCCGGCTGGCCGACGAGACGTTCGCCGTCGCCCGAGATGGCGACGATGGAAGGCGTCGTGCGCGCGCCTTCCGCATTTTCAATGACCTTGGGCTCCTTGCCATCCATGATGGCGATGCAGGAGTTGGTGGTGCCGAGATCGATACCGATTACTTTTGCCATTTTTCTAGTCTCTCCGCTAAGCAGGCTCTCAGGACCCGTAAGGCGTTCCGACGAAAGCCCCTGTTCACAAGAAATTCCGCTCCGGCAACCGGCATTCCGGCACTGGGCGGCTTGGCGCGTATATAAGAACAGGCGGCATCGGGCGCAAGCATTCTGCGCATGGCATCCACCGCGCCGCGCTTGGCGCCTTTGAACAGCCGCCCGGCGGCCGGATGTGCTCAAACCGCGCTCAAAACCCCAGGATCTGCGCGATCCCCCGGCGAAGCGCCCAGTCAGGGCTTCGAAACCACAAGAAAACGTCACCTATGCGTGAGAGAGGCGGCTCCTGGCTGAGGAAGGCGCCTGCCCACAGCAGACACAGGCAAAAGCGTCACGCGGCCTGCGACAGCGATTTATGCGCCTCGGCCAGGATTTCGAACGAGCGCACGCGTGCCGCATGGTCGAAGATCTGCGCGGTCACCATCAGCTCGTCTGCGCCGGTGCGGCGCACGAACGCGTCTATGCCTTGCCGGACGGTTTCGGGAGAGCCGACGACGGCGCAGGACAGCGCCTGCGAAATCATGGTTTTTGCCATCGGCTCGAGCGTCTGGTCATAGCCCTCGACCGGCGGCGGCAGGCGGCCGGCCCGCCCGGTGCGCAGATTGACGAAGGCCTGCTGCAACGAGGTGAACAGCAGTTTGGCCTCTCCATCGGTCGGTGCGGCGAAAACGTTGAGGCCGAGCATGACATAGGGCTTGTCCAGCTGTTCCGAAGGCTGGAAGCGCGAACGGTAGATCTCCAGCGCATGGTCGAGTTCGGCCGGCGCGAAATGCGAGGCGAACGCATAGGGCAGGCCGAGCATGGCGGCGAGCTGCGCGCCATAGAGGCTGGAACCGAGGATCCAGACCGGCACCTTCTGGCCTTCGCCGGGCACGGCGTGGATACGCTGGCCTTCCGCGGCCGGCTGGAAATAGCCCATCAGCTCGACGACATCCTGGGGGAAATTGTCTGACGCCTCGAGATTGCGGCGCAGCGCGCGCGCTGTTCCCATATCGGTGCCGGGCGCCCGGCCGAGGCCGAGGTCGATGCGGCCGGGGTGCAGTGCCGCCAGCGTGCCGAACTGCTCGGCAATCACCAGCGGCGCATGGTTGGGCAGCATGATGCCACCGGCGCCGACGCGGATGGTCTTGGTGCCGCCGGCGACATGGGCGATGACCACGGCGGTCGCCGCGCTGGCGATGCCCGGCATGTTGTGGTGCTCGGCCAGCCAGTAGCGCCTGTAGCCGAGCCGCTCGGCATGGCGGGCCAGGTCGAGCGAATTTGCCAGCGATTGCGAGGCGTCGCTGCCTTCGACGATCGGCGACAGGTCGAGAACGGAAAGTGCGGTCATGGGCCTCAAGCCTTTACGATGTTCAACTGCCTGCCCCTTGTTTGGAAGGCGCGGTCGGGAATGAGGATGTCGAGCTGGTGCCAAGCAACGGGTCCATATTCTCGAACGGGATCGCCTGCGGATGCTGGCGATGCGACGCGCTCAGCGTGCCGAGCGGAGCATCGATCGGGCCGCGATAGCCGATGCGGTCGAAATAGGCGTCGAGGTCGAAGGAGGCATCGTTCATCGGGGGGTCCGGGTTGACCGGCTCGATATAGGCACTCCGCCTGAAGACAACAAATGCGAGATGACGGACAGGCGCGGCAAGCTTATGGCGCGGCCTTTCCGTTCTCTTCGGCCGCTTCCTCCTCCACCACGGCCGTCTGCTGTGCGGCGAGAAAATTGCCGACATGGCTGAGGCCATCGAAATGATCGCAGAACACTTTGACGACGACCAGCAGCGGCACCGCCATCAGCGCGCCGACAAAGCCCCAAAGCCAGGACCAGAAGGCGATGGCGATGAAGATCGCCACGGCGTTGATCTCGAGGCGTCGGCCGACAACCATCGGCGTAACGAACTGGCCTTCGACGATGTCGCACAAAAGCACGAAGCCCGGCGCCAAAAGGGCGTAGGTGATCGAGTCGAAGCTGATCATCGCAATGACGCTGACCAGCACGATGGTGATCAGCGCGCCGACATAGGGCAGGAAGTTGAGCAGCGCCGCCATCGTTCCCCAGACCAGCGGGTTGGGCATGCCGAGCGCCCACAGGCCAAGGCCGATAACCGCGCCGAGACCGGCATTGATGACGGTGACGGTGAGCAGATAATGCGAGATTTCGCGCTCGACGTCATAGACGACGCGCAAGGCCCGCTTCTTCTCACTGAGGCTGGCGAAGGACTGGATGATCTTCTCATAGAACATCGTGCCTGACGCCAGCAGGAACAGCGACAGCACGAAGATGATGGTCAGGCTTGTCCCCGCCGACAGGACGTTGCTGGCGGCGGCCGACAGGACGCCGGACTGCGCCATCGCCACCTTCTGGATGCCCGGCTCCTGCGAGGTCTCCGTCATCTGTTCGATCTGATGCGAGATCTGCATGATCCTCTCGAGCGGACGCCGTAATTGCGCCAGCCGTTCGGTAAGTTGTTGGCCGATCGACGAGGTGTTGTTGAGAAGGTCGATGACCGGGCCGCTGAGCAGATAGCCGGCAACGCCGAAGACGCAGATCGACAGCACGACCAACATTGTCGCCGAAACCACTTCCGGAATGCCGCGCTTGCGCAGGAAGCGCACGATTGGTGTCAGCGTCAGCGTCAGCAGGAAGGCGAGGATGACCGGCATGAAGAAAGCACGCGCGAAATACAGCGCGTAGATGGCCATGAACAGGAAGATCCCGATGAGCAGCGAACGCATCAGATGCGTGTCGGCACGCGCCACAACTCTCGCCTCTTCGGTCTCGGCAAGGCCAGCACCCAAAGCGGCGGGTTCGGCTTTCATGATTTTCCCTCAGCGGCGCACCGCAATTGGTGCTTTCCCCTGACGGAAACGCCTCTGCAAGCCCAAGGTTCCGTTAGCCGGCAAGGCCCTCAATCCGGGCCGCCCGTCGCTCAGGCGGCTGGCGCTGCGACGGCGACGCCGGGCTTGGCGGTCTCCTTGCGTACGATCGGCGCCACCTTGGTGCCGTACAGTTCGATCGCCTTCATGATCTTGGCGTGCGGCATGGCGCCGATCGCCATCTGCAGCAGGAAGCGGTCATTGTTGAAGATCTTGTGCTGGGCGACGATCTTTTCCGCCACCTGCTCCGGATCGCCGACGAACAGCGCGCCGTTCGGACCACGCGACTGATCGAAATGCGCCCGCGAGGTCGGGCCCCAGCCGCGCTCGCGGCCGATGCGGTTCATCACTTCGGCCTGCGGGCCATAGAAATCGTCGGCCGCCTGTTCAGTGGTGCCGGCGATGAAGCCGTGCACATTGATGCTGGTGGCAAGGCCCGAGGGGTCGGTACCGGCCCGCCTTGCGGCATCGCGATAAATGTCGAACAGCGGTGCAAACCGCGCCGGCTCGCCGCCGATGATGGCCAGTGCCAGCGGCAAACCGAGCACGCCCGCGCGCGCCGCAGATTGCGGCGTTCCACCTATTGCGATCCAGATCGGCAATTTGTCCTGCAGCGGCCGCGGATAGACGCCGCGGTCGTTGATCGGCGCGCGCAGATTGCCGGACCAGGTAACTTTGACGCCGTCGCGTATGGCCAGCAGCAAATCGAGCTTTTCGGCGAACAGCTCGTCATAGTCCTCGAGATTGTAGCCGAACAGCGGGAAGGATTCGATGAACGAACCGCGCCCGGCCATGATCTCGGCCCGGCCGCCCGACAAAAGGTCGAGCGTTGCGAACTGCTGGAAGACGCGAACCGGATCGTCGGAGGACAGCACGGTGACCGCGCTGGTCAGCTGGATGCGCTTGGTGCGTTCGGCGGCAGCGGCCAGGGCCACCACCGGCGCGGACGCGGCATAGTCGGGGCGGTGATGTTCGCCCAGACCAAAGACGTCGAGGCCGACCTGGTCGGCCAGCTCGACCTCCTCGATCAGATTGCGCAGCCGCTGATGCGAGCCGATCGCGCCGGGGCCGGGCTCCGGGCTGACGTCGGCGAAAGTGTAGAGACCGAGTTCCATGGCATGTCATCCAAATGTTCTGATTTGCCGCTAGAGGTAGCGGCGAGCCGCCCCGGCCGCCAGAGGGGCGGATAGTGAACAGTGCATGTCGGTTTCGGCCGGCTTTGTTTCAGGGAAAACGCGTCTCCCGGCTGCAACAGCCTAAACTTTCATGGCTGGCATACCGTTTTGGCGCTTGAACTCTCGGTTTTCGCGCGTATGTAAGCGTCGCGAATTGACTTCAGGGAAGTGGACTTGGCTATCTACAGGGAAAAAGACATTTTCGAGCGGCGCAATGCCGCGAACGAGGCAAAGAAGGCGCTTCTGGAGCGCTTCAAGTCAAAGCCGGCGGCTGATGATCCTGCGGTTCTGGCCAAACAGGCCGGACGCAAGGCGATTCTTGAGGCTCGCGAAATACGCGAGGCCGAAAAGGCCAGGCTGAAGCAGGAAAAGCTGGCACGCGAGGCGGTCGAGAAGGCCGAGCGCGAGGCAGCAGCCGAAGCGGCGCGTATTGCGGCCGAAGAGGCAGCGCAGGCTGAAGCGAAGATCAAGGAAGCCGAAGAAAACGAGCGCATTGCCCGTTTGCTGGCCGACGAAGCCGAACGCAAGGCCAAGCGCGACGCACGCTATGCGGCGCGCAAGCAGCGTACCGGCAGGACGCCTCCGGGCTTCTCCGCCCGCTAACGCTTCGATCGAAACGATCGGACATCAGGGTCGCCTTCCAGCGGCCCTGAAGGCGTTTGCCTAATTTAAGGGTTTGATGCCTCGGAGCTCAGGCGGCGAGCTTCAGCCCCATAATGCCGCAGACGATGAGCGCAATGCAGGCGAGCCGGATGGCCGTCGCAGGCTCGCCCAGCAGCCAGATGCCAAGCAGCGCCGTGCCGACCGTGCCGATGCCGGTCCACACCGCATAGGCCGTGCCGACGGGCAGCGTCTTCAGCGCCAGGCCAAGCAGGCCCAGGCTGATGATCATCGAGGCGACGGTGAGCACCGTCGGCAGCGGCTTCGAGAAGCCGTCGGTGTATTTGAGGCCGATCGCCCAGCCGATTTCGAACAGGCCGGCGAAAAACAGAAAAATCCACGACATCGGGATGCACTCCATTCCATGAGCATGGCGGGCCGTCCCGGCCGATTTATGGGAAGGCGCGAGGTCGTCCTCGCCGCTTCGACACAAGCGGCTGCGCCGGTGCGATCAACAAAACACCGGCCGCATCGTTCATGCCGCCGGTGTCAAAATCTGCGCCGAAACGGTTTGTCCGGATTTCAACCGTCCAAGATCTTCCGAGGCGGGCTTACTTTTCCTTGAGCCTCATCGCCTTGACGGGCGGCGCCTTGAGTGCCGGAGCCGCTGCGGGCTTCTTGGCGTCTTTTTTCGGCTTCCGAGCTTCCTTGCCCGCCTTCATCGCACCTTTAGCCATGATTCGTTCCTCCAGTTGCTGGGAGGCCAAGTGAAACAAGAGAAACGCCGGACTGCAAGGGGGCGGGCGTCTGTCGCCGGCGCCGTCGGGCCGCTTTCAACCGGTTTCTAATTTGCTCGTAAACCATTGCGGTCCGTGCCATGGTTGCCTTCGCACTGCAGCATCGGCCATGCCTTCGCCCGGCGATGATCAGGCAGTGCGGTCAGGACGACAATGCGAATCCGCATCGGCAGCGAGATGAGTTTCGATTTTCCGCAGGAAACGCCGCTGATCGCGATGCTCAATGTCCACTACTCCAGGGCCTCCGATCTCGAGCGCCCGGATTTCCTGACCTCCAACCCGCCGGTGCCGATCCAGAGCTACCGCGACAGTTTCGGCAATTGGTGCAACCGTTTCGTCGCCCCGCCCGGGCGCTTCACCTTCGGCACCGATTCGGTAATCCGCGACCCCGGCACGTTCGAGATGGGCGACCTGATGGCCTGGCAGCACGAGGTGCGCGATCTGCCGTCGGACACATTGCTGTTCCTGTTGCCGAGCCGCTTTTGCGAGAGCGATCTGCTGGCCAGCGAAGCCTGGCGGCTGTTCGGGCATACGCCGCTTGGCATTGCGCGCGTCCAGGCGGTCTGCGACTTCGTCCACAACCACATCGTCTTCAGCTACGGCAATGCGCGGCCGACCCGCACCGCCGCGGAAGCCTATCGCGAGCAAAGCGGCGTCTGCCGCGACTTTGCCCACCTTGCGGTCACCTTCTGCCGTGCGCTCAATATCCCGACCCGCTACTGCACCGGCTACATCAGCGACATCGGCCTGCCCAAACCTTGGGCGAGCATGGATTTCGCAGCCTGGATGGAGGTCTATCTCGGTGGCCGCTGGCATGTCTTCGATCCGCGGAACAATTCGCCACGCATCGGCCGCATCCTGATCGCGTCGGGTCGCGACGCCGCCGACGTGCCTCTGACCCACATCTTCGGACCGGGCACGCTGGCTGGTTTCAAGGTGTGGACGGACGAGATCATCGAATAGGGGCGTCTTTCCGCAAGCTGGCCTACAAGACCCTGAACGACCGGGCGATTCGTGCGTTGTGATGCCTGTGGAGCTCAGGGGCGTTACATCAGGTTCCTTGGAGGGACAGCATGGCAGCACATGGCGGGTCGAAGACGGTCATCTACGCGGCGCTCGCCGGTAATCTCGCTATTGCTGTGACCAAATTCGTCGCCGCCTTCTTCACCGGCAGCTCGGCGATGCTGTCGGAAGGCGTGCACTCGCTGGTGGATACCGGCAATGGCGGGCTGCTGCTCTACGGCATGCACCGCGCCGCCCGTCCGCCGGACCGCACGCATCCGCTCGGCCATGGCCGCGAGCTTTATTTCTGGAGCTTCATTGTCGCCCTGCTCGTCTTTGCGCTCGGCGCCGGCGTGTCCTTCTATGAAGGCGTCGTCCACATCATGGCGCCTGAGCCGGTCGCCAATCCCAAAATCAACTACATTGTGCTGGGCCTCTCAATGCTGTTCGAGGGCAGCTCCTGGTACGTGGCGCTGAAGGAGTTCCGCCAGCAGAAGGGCAAGCAAGGTTGGCTGCAGGCTGTGCAATCGAGCAAGGATCCGAGCGTCTACACGATCCTGTTCGAGGACAGCGCCGCCCTGCTCGGTCTGTTCGTCGCCTTCGCCGGCATATTGGCGGCCGAACTCCTCGACATGCCCGAACTCGACGGCGTCGCCTCGATCGGCATCGCGATGATCCTCGGCGCCACCGCCATCTTTCTGGCGCGCGAAAGCAAGGGATTGCTCATCGGTGAGCCGGCCTCGCCGGAAGTGCAGGCCAAGGTGCTGACCATCGCCCAGCAGGATCCGGCAGTGCAGCGGGCCAACGGCGTTCTCACCGTCCATCTCGGCCCGCAACAGATCGTCGCTGGGCTGAGCATCGAATTCGAGGACCATCTGACGGCGCCTGAGATCGAAGCCTGTGTCGAGCGCATCGAGGCGCTCTTGAAAAAAGAAATGCCGGAGATCACCAGACTGTTCGTCAAGCCGCAGACGACCGGAACCTGGGAGCACCGGCGCAAGCAGGTCGAGGCGGCGTCGGACTAGTTCTGGACCAGCAGTCCACCGTTGGCGCCATCGCCTGGTCCCGCTAAGATCACCCGACGGATTTCGGAGAATCAACGATGAAAATCGATGGTGGGTGCCATTGCGGCGCCATAACTTATGAAGCAGACGTCGACCCGGAAAAGACCTCTATCTGTCATTGCACCGACTGCCAGCAACTGACCGGTACCGCCTTTCGTGTCACTGTTCCCGCGCCTGAGGATCATTATAGGATCACAAAGGGCACACCGAAGGTTTATATCAAGACGGGATCGAGCGGCGCCAAGCGTGCCCAGGCGTTCTGCGGCGACTGCGGTTCGCATCTTTACGCAACGTCGGTTGGCGACGGGCCGAAGGTCTATGGGATCAGGGCGGGGACCGCGCGGCAACGCGAGGATCTCGTTCCGACCCAACAGAAATGGCACCGATCGGCCCTGCACTGGCTTCCGGAATTCGAGGGCGTAAGCATCGTAGAGGCGCAGTAGCACCTGCCTCCCGGTTAAACGCGGCCCAAACCAGCCAATAATGTGCTAGGCTACCCATCAAACGGATGGCGGGGGATAGCAATGTCGGAAACGGACAAAGTGTTTGCCGGCTCGATTCCGGAAAACTACGACCGCTACATGGTGCCGCTGATCTTCGAGCCGTTCGCCGCGGATTTGGCACGACGGGCAGCGTCCTTGTCGCCCGGCGCCGTCCTGGAAGTCGCCGCCGGCACCGGCGTTGTTACCCGCGCATTGGCTCCAAAACTGTCTCCCGGCGCAAGCTATATCGTGACCGACCTCAACCAGCCTATGCTCGACTACGCGGCCTCGCGACAAGCTCCCGACAGTCGCATACAATGGCGTCAGGCGGATGCTCTGGCGCTGCCGTTCGAAGATGCGGCTTTCGATCTCGTTTGCTGTCAGTTCGGCGCGATGTTCTTTCCCGACCGAGCCGCCGGCTATCGCGAAGCAAAGCGGGTCCTGAAGACCGGCGGCCATTTCCTGTTCAACGTGTGGGATCGCATTGAAGAGAATGTATTCGCCAGTGATGTGACGAATGCTCTTGCGGAGATTTTTCCGAACGATCCGCCCCGCTTTCTCGCCCGCACGCCGCACGGCTACAATGACACTGCATTGATCCGCGGCGAGTTGGAAGCCGCAGGTTTCTCCCGTGTGGTGATCGACACGAGGGCCGAACAAAGCCGTGCCTCCTCGCCGCGCCTTCCGGCGGTTGCCTATTGCCAGGGAACTCCGCTTCGCAACGAAATCGAGGCCAGAGGAAAACTGGAAGCCGCAACCGATCACGCCGCGTCCGTGATTGCAGCCAGACACGGCAGCGGCGAGGTTGCGGCCAAGATCCAGGCGCACGTGATGGTGGCTACGGTCTAATGCATGTTGCCCAGAAGTGAGCCGCGGTTCTGGGACAACGACATTCATCAAAACAAAGACTTAAAGCGCGTCGTATGAATCCGTTTCAGCGCGACGCACTTTAATCGTCGCCTTCGACGACACGTAGCCTGAGCTGCCCCGTCTTGGAATCCGCCACCCGCACCCCGGCTTCGGCCTTGGCGGGTCCGCCACCGCGCACTTCGGCTTCGTTTTCGCCAAACTCCAGCGCTTCGATCTTTTGGCCGCGCTTGGTCACCTTCGACGTCGACACCAGTATCTCGTCGATATCCTTGGCCGACTGGCCAAAATGCGTCTGCAACCGGCGCACGCGTTCGTCGACGCGCGCGACGTCCTCCATCAGCCGGATCACCTCGCCCTGGATCAGATGCGCCTGTTCGCGCATGCGGGCGTCCTTGAGGATGGCCTGGATGACCTGGATCGACAGCATCAAAAGCGACGGTGAGACGATGATGACACGCGCCCGGTGCGCCTTCTGGACCACGGCGTCGAAATTCTCGTGGATTTCGGCGAACACCGATTCGGACGGCACGAACATGAAGGCGGTGTCCTGCGTCTCGCCCTGGATCAGGTATTTTTCCGAGATATCGCGGACGTGAATTTCGATGTCGCGGCGGAAAGCCTGGGCCGCGATCTTCTGGTGTTCGGCGCCATCGGCGGCGCGGATGGCGTTCCAGGCTTCCAGCGGAAACTTGGCGTCGATGGCAAGCTGCGGCGCACCGTTCGGCATCCTGACCAGGCAGTCGGGACGGCTGCCGTTTGACAGCGTTGCCTGGAACTCGTAGGCGCCCATCGGAAGGCCGTCGGCGACGATCGCCTCCATGCGCGACTGGCCGAAGGCGCCGCGCGTCTGCTTGTTGCACAGGATCGCCTGCAATTGCACGACCTGGCCGGCCAGCGACTGAATGTTGCCTTGCGCGGTGTCGATGACCGCCAGCCGTTCCTGCAGTTTGGCGAGGCTCTCATGCGTCGATTTGGTCTGTTCGGTCATGGTTTGACCGAGCCTGCCGGTCATGGCGTCGAGGCGCTGGCCGATCGACTGGTTGAGTTCGGCCTGCCTTGCGCCGAACACGTCGGCGATGGCGCCCATGCGGCCCTGCATCTCGGCCTGGCTTTGCAAAATGCCGGCCATCCGCGCCTCGGCGTCGCGGGCGTGGTCGGCGGCTTCCGCCGCGGCGATGGTGCGCGCCTTGGCCGATCGCCACAGCGCCACGACAAGCGCCAGGAACAGGCCGAGAAACACCAGCGCGCCGAGGGCCAGTGCATGGCCGAGCGTGATCGTCGTGGCGCCAAGCCGGGCAACGGGTTCGGAAAGGATGGTGCTCAGGTCGTTCATCCCGCCAGCATAGCCGATTCGCAGACCTGGCACAGATCAAAACGTGAACGAGACCGATTCGCACCGGTTGACGCTTCTCCTGCGACGTTTTAGGTGAGGCGCCATGTCGATCAAGCCGCTCATCATCCTTCCCGATCCCATCCTGCGCCAGGTTTCCAAACCAGTCGAACGCGTCGACGCGCCTTTGCGCAAACTGGCCGACGACATGCTGGCGACGATGTATGATGCGCCGGGCATCGGTTTGGCCGCAATCCAGATCGGCGAGCCGCTGCGCATGCTGGTCATCGACCTCGCCAAAGAAGACGAGCCGCCGGCGCCGCATGTCTTCATCAATCCCGAAATCCTCGAAAGCGCCGACGCCCGCTCGGTCTACGAGGAAGGCTGCCTGTCGATCCCGGACTATTACGCCGAGGTCGAGCGTCCCGCCTCGGTGCGCGTGAAATATCTCGACCGCGACGGCAAGCTGCAGGAGATCGAGGCCGAAGGCCTGATGGCGACTTGCCTGCAGCACGAGATCGACCATCTCAACGGTGTGCTGTTCATCGACCACATCTCGAAGCTGAAGCGCGACATGGTGGTCAAGAAGTTCAAGAAGCTCGCCAAGGACAAGGCGCCGGGCAAGCTGGTGGGATAGGCCCTGCTTTCGGCGACTCGCACAAAATCCCGTCTCGACCCGCCCCTATTGAGAGACGCTTCCTAGCGTGATATCATTGATATCAGACTGGAGACTCAGATGGGCGATATGTTGATCAGAGATATTCCCGAGCCGTTGAAGCGTGAAATCGAGCATGCGGCACGCAAGGGCGGCCAAAGCCTCTCGATCAAGGCGATCGATTTATTGCGAAAAGGCATGGTTGCGGAAAAAGAAGGCAAGGCCGAGCCTGGACTCACGGCTTGGGATGCGATTCGCGCTGCCTTCGCCTCGGAAAATGCAATCAGCGACGAATTTGCGCAGATGATGGATGAGATCGAAGCGGAACGGAAACGCGACTTTGGCCGCACCATTGAGAATTTCGAGTGATAATCCTCGATACCAATGTCGTCTCGGAAGCGAGCCGGCCCGCGCCCGATCCAAACGTCGCTAAGTGGTTTCGCAGACAGGACCTGCTCGACCTCTATCTCTGCGGTCCTGTTGTCATGGAGCAGTCCTTTGGAGCCGAAAGGTTTCTCAACAAGACCGGCTCGGACCGCCACGTCCGTGCACTTGACCACCTGGTTTCGAAGCAGTTTTCGGGACGTGTCGTCGAATTTGCCGGTCCCATTCCCCGTCTGGCGGGCAAGCTCCGGGCAATGCGGGAAACTATCGGCCGGCCGATCAGCCTTTCCGATGCCATGATCGCTGCCATCTGCCTGTCGCACGACGCTATGCTGGCGACGCGCAATATTAAGGACTTCGAAGAGCTTGACCTCAAGATCGTAAACCCGTTTGAAGCAGACGCTTGAGCGGACTGCCGCGCGCAGAACAGGATACTGGACGAAAAATGCCGCTTCGCGTCATCTTCATGGGCACGCCGGAGTTTTCGGTGCCGGTGCTGCGCGCGATTGCCGAGGCCGGGCACGAGATAGCAGCCGTCTACACCCAGCCGCCGCGCGCCGCGGGCCGCCGCGGGCTGGAGCTGACACCGTCGCCGGTGCAGCGCGAGGCTGAGCGGCTGGGCATCGAAGTGCGCACGCCGCTGTCGCTGAAGGGCGAGGCCGAGCAAGCTGCTTTCCATGCGTTGCGTGCCGATGTCGCGGTCGTCGTCGCGTATGGTTTGCTGTTGCCGAAGGGTATTTTGGAGGCTCCGCGCCTCGGCTGCCTCAACGGCCACGCCTCGCTTTTGCCGCGTTGGCGTGGTGCAGCTCCCATCCAGCGCGCCATTATGGCCGGCGACGTCGAAACCGGCATGATGGTGATGCGCATGGAAGAGGGCCTGGACACCGGTCCGGTGGCACTGGTTGAAAAATGCGCCATAGAGCCCGACATGACCGCCGGCGATCTGCACGACCGCTTGATGAATATTGCTGCCACGCTGATGGTGGAAGCGCTGTCCCGATTGGAGACAAATACCCTGGCATCGACTTTGCAGGCGGCTGACAGGGTGACCTACGCCAGGAAAATCGATAAGTCGGAGACACGTGTGGACTGGACGCGCCCGGCTGCGGAGGTCCACAATCACATTCGCGGCCTGTCGCCATTCCCGGGCGCCTGGTGCGAGGCCGACATCGGCGGCCGCACGGAACGGCTGAAACTGCTTCGCTCGACGCTTTTGGAAGGCACGCTTTCTGAAAGCATGGGCGAGTCGGGAGGAATTCTCGATGACCGGCTGACGGTCGCCTGCGGGTCGGGCGCGGTCAGGCTGGTCGAAGTTCAACGGGCGGGCGGAAAGCCCGCTGCCGCGCAGGAGTTTCTGCGCGGGGCCAAGATCGAAAAGGGAATGAAGTTCTCATGAGCATGATGTCGATACGCGGCGCGACGCCGCGGGACCGCGAGGCCATACGCCTGGTCGAGGAACACGCATTCGGCCAGCAGGCGGAGGCCGGGCTGGTCGACGCTCTGGTCACCGGCGGCGACGCCGTTGTCGAACTGGTGGCGGAAGAAGACGGCCAGGTGGTCGGCCACATCCTGTTTTCCAGGCTGTTCGTCCAGAACGGCGGCAAGCAGTTTGCAGCCGTGGCGCTGGCGCCGTTGGCGGTGGAACCTTCGTTCCACGGCTCGGGCATTGGCGGTGCGCTGATCCGCGAGGCGCATATCCGCCTCAGGGATGGCGGCGAGACGCTCGCCGTTGTGTTGGGCGATCCGGCCTATTACGGCCGCTTCGGCTACAATCATGCGCGCGCCGAAATGTTCGAGAGCGAATATCAGGGCGAAGCGCTGCAGGCGCTGGCCTGGGGTGACGCACCCGAAAAAGGCAAACTGGTCTACGCCCAGGCCTTTACCGCACTCGCCGCCTGAACGAAGGGTGTATGCCGCGTTTTCGTCTCGATATCGAATATGACGGCAGCCTCTTCGCCGGCTGGCAACACCAGGCGGATCAGCCTTCGGTGCAGCAGGCGATAGAGCAGGCGATCGAGAAATTCTGCGGTGAGGCGGTGCGGATACGCGCCGCCGGCCGCACCGACGCCGGCGTGCATGCGACCGCCCAGGTGGCGCATGTCGACCTCGCCAAGGCATGGCCAAACGACAAGGTGCGCGACGCCGTCAACGCGCACCTGCAGGCGGCAGGCGCGCGCATCGCCATCCTGCAGGCCACGGTTGTCCCCAATGAGTTCGACGCCCGTTTCTCGGCCACCGGACGGCACTATCTCTACCGCATCCTCAACCGGCGCGCGCCTGCAGCGATGGAAAAGGGCAAGGTCTGGTGGGTGCCGAAGCGGCTCGATGCGGACGCCATGCACGAAGCGGCGAAAGTCCTGCTCGGCCGACATGACTTTACCACCTTCCGCTCGACGCAATGCCAGGCCAACAGTCCGGTGCGGACGCTGGAGCGGCTCGATGTAAGCCGCCAGGGCGACCTGATCGAAGTCAGGGCCTCGGCGCGCTCTTTCCTGCACAACCAGGTGCGCTCCATGGTCGGTTCGCTGAAACGCGTCGGCGACGGCGGCTGGACCGCCGCCGACCTCAAGGCCGCGCTCGCGGCGCAAGACCGCGCCGCCTGCGGCCAGGTGGCGCCGCCCGACGGGCTTTTTCTCGTCGGTGTAGACTATCCGGAAAAGTTCTAGGCCGGAGCGGCGGTCGGCACAGTGATGCCGAGCAGCGCCACCAGGCCGAACAAGACGGCCAGAGACACCACCAACATGCCTGCGAACACGGCACTGCCGACAGCCGCGCCCTTGCCGATCGCGGCGTTGGTCATCCGCCAGGTGAGTACCAGCGACAGCACCACCAGAACCAGCCACACCAATTCGGCAACCGGGTTGCCGGACGGCAGGAAAAGCCTGATCAGCGCTGAAGGCAGCAGCATCCAGGCGGTGATCGCTGACGCCCAGTTGCTGGCGACGACATAGTGGACGAAGCGGTCGCCGATGCCGGCGCGCGATGCGACCAGGGCAAGCACAACCAGGGGCAGCAGCCACGAGCCGAGGTCGACGGTCGCCAGGCGAACCAACATGCCCAGCCGACCTGCGAACGCATTGGGATCGCCGATCTCGTTGGCCGTGCCGACCCAGCCGACGATCATCGCCGGCGCGGCGACGACGATGGCGAAGAAGGAATTCCAGAAGCCGTCCGCCGAAAGGTCGAGCAGCCGCAAGCCGTCGGCCTTTCCGAGCATCAGCCGCCAGGCGCCGTTAAGCGATGAAGAGGTCTCGTCAACCGAAAGCATGATCAGCCCTGCTCGAACCAGTCATCGATGAAGCGCTGGTAGATTTGGGTCAGCGTCTCGAGGTCGGCCAGTGCGACGCGCTCGTCGACCATGTGCATGGTCTTGCCGACGAGGCCGAACTCGACCACCGGGCAATAGTCCTTGATGAAACGCGCATCCGAGGTTCCGCCCGAGGTGGACAGCGCCGGCTCCTTGCCGACCGTCGCCTTGATCGAGCCGCGCAGCGTCTCGATCAGCTTGTCGTCGCGCGTCAGGAAGACATGGCTCGGCCGGTCGCGCCAGATCAGCTCGTAGTCGACCGGCGTCTTGCCGGTCCGGTATTTCTTGCGCTTCGCCGCCTGGTCGAGGCGGTTATGGATCTCGGCCTGCACCGTCTCGGCAGTCCATGTGTCGTTGAAGCGGATGTTGAAGGTGGCTGTCGCCTTGGCCGGAATAACATTGGTCGCCGGGTTGCCGACATCGATCGAGGTCACTTCCAGATTGGTCGGCTGAAAATCCTTCGTGCCCTTGTCGAAGACGGGCGACAGCAAGGCGTCGACCAGGCTGATCAGGCCGCGCACCGGATTGTCGGCGAGCAATGGATAGGCGACATGGCCCTGGCGGCCGTTGACCGTGACACTGCCCGACATCGAGCCACGCCGGCCGATCTTGATCATGTCGCCGAGCGTGTCCGGATTGGTGGGCTCGCCGACGATCGCGGCGTCCCATTTCTCGCCCCTGGCCGCCGCCCAGTCGAGCAGTTTTGTCGTCCCGTTGATCGCCGGCCCCTCCTCGTCGCCGGTGATCAGCAGCGAGACCGAGCCTTTCGGACCACCCTTTTTCTCGACATGGCGCGCCACGGCGGCGATGAAACAGGCGATGCCGCCCTTCATGTCGACGGCGCCGCGGCCGTACATTTCGCCCCTGGCGATCTCGGCGGCAAAGGGCGGATGCGTCCACGACGCCTCGTCGCCCGCCGGCACCACGTCGGTATGGCCGGCAAACATCAGATGCGGCCCATTGCCGGAGCGGCGCGCGTAGAGGTTCTCGATGTCGGGGGTGCCGTCTTCGGAAAACACCGGGCGTTCGACGAAAAAGCCGAGCGGCTTCAGCATGCCTTCCAGGGCAGCCAGCGCGCCGCCCTCGGCGGGCGTTACGGAGGCGCAGCGTATGAGGGTCGCGAGGTTGGCGGCGGGATCGGTCGGCAGTTTCATGGGCAAAGCGATAGTCGAAAGCGAAAGGCCTGTCACGGCCAGAGATGATGACCGGTCCTGCCGCCGACATTATGGTTTTCATGTCGTATAGTGCAGGCCAACACGAGATAATCGCATGGCCAACGCCGAAAAAACCATCGTCATTGCCGGCGCCGGCAGCATCGGCTGCTATGTCGGCGGTTGCCTGGCGCTGGCCGGACGCAAGGTGTTGTTTTTGGCGCGGCCAGGCATAGCGACGGCCTTGCTGGACGGTGGCCTGCGCATCACCGATCTCGATGGTCGCGACCGATCCATGCGGCCGGAGTCCGTCACCACCGATCCCGCCGCTGCCCTCGCCAGCGCCGACGTGGTGCTGGTGACGGTCAAGAACGGCGCTACCGAGGAGATGGCGTCGCTTGTTGCCGGACATGCGCGCGGCGATGTCGTGGTGGTCAGCCTGCAGAACGGCGTCGGCAATGCCGACCGGTTACGCGCCGGGCTCGGTGGACGGACTGTGCTCGCCGGCATGGTGCCGTTCAATGTCGTCCAGTCGGCCATAGGCAATTTGCCGCTTCACGTGCATCGCGCCAGCGACGGCAAGGTCATGATCGAAGATGGCGTGACCGGCCTTGCCGGCCTTCTCGGTGTCGAAGGGCTTGGCGTGGAAACCCATCCCGACATGAAAGCCGTTCAGTGGGGCAAGCTGCTGATCAACCTCAACAACGCGCTTGTCGCCTTGTCCGGCCTGCCGCTGGCGAGCGAACTTGCCGACCGCCGCTGGCGGCGGATCCTGGCCGGTCAGATCGACGAGGCCCTGGCGGCGATGAAGGCGTTACATATCGCGCCGGCGCGAATCGGCGGCTTGCATCCCGTCCTGCTGCCGAAACTGCTCCGGCTGCCGGACTGGCTGTTCCGGCTGGTCGCCCGCCGCATGCTCGCCATCGACCCGCAGGCGCGTTCGTCGATGTGGGACGACCTCCAGCGTGGTCGGCCGACCGAGATCGGTGACCTGCAGGGGGCCGTCCTGAGCCTCGCCGAAAAGGCCGGCACGCCGGCGCCTCTGCTGAAGCGGGTCACCGCGCTGGTGCGGCAGGCCGAGCGGGAAAAGCGCGGCTCACCCGGGCTGACGCCGGAAACCGTCACTGGATAGTCTACTTGCCGCGAGCCTCGGGCCTTGGCCCGCAAAACAGGCGCGTGGGCCCGCCGCGTCACAGCTTTGGTGCGCGCCTCGGAGCCGGCGCTTTGCTCGCCGGGCCTGGCGCCGGCACGGGCTGCGCCGCCGGGTGGTTCTCGATCAGCGTGATCTTCTGCCAGATCTTGCGCGACAGGTTGGACGCCAGGTTCTCGACGTCGTTGACGCCGTCGATGACCACATCGTCATTGACGGACTGCGCAAACAGCGCCGCGATCTTGCCGGTGATCGACAGCATTTCCGAGCAATAGTCGAGGTAGCGCGCCAGGTCGGCGGCATTGGTGATGCGAGCCGGCGAATGCGCGGTCGGCCTGAAATTGGCGGACAATGCTGCCGGATCCTTGGTCAGCTGGTGCATGTCGATGACATGGATCAGCGATCTCAACCCATGCAGCTGGCGAAACACCCGCTTGCGCTTGATGCGCTCCTCGGTGCGGATCAGCGCCAGCAGGCCGAGCACGGCAAGGATCATCATGTTGATCGTGGCTTCGATGCCTTGCACCGACTGCACCGCATCGTCGGCCTGCGAGATATGGATGAGCGGCAGGATGGTGCCGACGAACAGGAAGATCAGCGCGCCGGCGGCAACAGCGGCGACGATGGCGCCGCGCAGCCACCAGATCGGCGCTTCCAGCGCCTGCGCCGCCTTGGCCAGGTCGCGCGACAGCGACACCAGTTCGGCGGCGACGCCGCGCAGGCCGGCATCGGGAAAACGCTCGGCGACGCGCTCTTCCAGCCGCTCGGCGGTGTCGATGATCAGTTTCGGATCAAGCGTGCGGTAGCGCATGGCGAGATATCCGGTCGGCGCTCATGGTTCAGCCGGCGCGTTGCTGCGTTTGCCGTAGCGGTTCGGACCGGGGTCACCGCGGAAACACGCTAGAACGATGAGAAGAATGGGGCCGATGATAAGAGAGATCAACGCGTAATAAGTCGGCTTGCCGAAATCATGAAACCGCTTTGCGGTTACCGCAAAGCTCGACCATGTCGAGATCAGCAAAACGACCCAGAACACAAGTGCCCAGTTCTGGCTGGTTGCGGTGCCGGGTTCCAGTCTCGACAACTGGTAGAGCGGGAAAAACTGTGCAAGCACCAGCAGCAGCCCGGCGAGCACGTAGGCACTTGGGCTGACGCGCCCTGAGAGGCTGAAGAAAAGCCAGGGAAGTGGTGGTGTGTTGGGCAATCTGGAGCGCTCTGGTTGCTCGGACAGGATCAATCACGCAGCAGTTCGTTGATCGAGGTTTTCGACCGGGTCTTGGCATCGACGCGCTTGACGATGACGGCGCAGTAGAGGCCAGGGCCCGGCTCGTTGTTCGGAAAGGCCTTGCCCGGCATCGAGCCGGCGACGACGACCGAATTCGGCGGCACCTCGCCATAAAACACTTCGCCGGTGGCGCGGTCGACGATCTTGGTCGACTGGCCGATGAACACACCCATTCCGAGCACCGAGCCTTCGCGCACGATGCAGCCCTCGACCACTTCGGAGCGCGCGCCGATGAAGCAATTGTCCTCGATGATGGTCGGGCCGGCCTGCATCGGCTCCAGCACCCCGCCGATGCCGACGCCGCCCGAGAGGTGCACATTCTTGCCGATCTGGGCGCAGGAGCCGACCGAGGCCCAGGTGTCGACCATGGTGCCGCTATCGACATAGGCGCCGACATTGACGAAGGACGGCATCAGCACCGCGCCCGGCGCGACATAGGCAGAACGGCGCACGATCGAAGACGGCACGGCGCGGAAGCCTGCCTTCTCGAAATCGACCGCGCTCCAGCCGTCGAACTTCGACGCCACCTTGTCCCACCAGACCGCCTGGCCGGGGCCGCCCTTGATGATCTCCATCGGATAGAGCCGGAACGAGAGCAGCACCGCCTTCTTCAGCCATTGGTTGACATGCCATTTGCCATCGGCCTGGCGCTCGGCAACGCGCACGGTGCCACGGTCGAGCAGGTCGAGTGAGGACTGGATGGCGTCGCGCGTTTCGCCCCGGGTCGCGGTCGAAATCGTGTCGCGCTCCTCGAAGGCCTTCTCGATCGTCTTTTCGAGGCTGGCCAGATCAGGCTTCGACATGAATTCGCTCCGTTACCACGCTGTTAAGGCCGTCGGACTTAACCTTGTTTTGAAAGTCGCGCGGACCCTATGTTAAGGCGTATTGGGGGTCAATCGCGCGTGCGCCATGGGACGGCGCAAGTGAACTGTTGGGACGGGTAGAAAGCATATGACTCCTATGGAAAAGGCGGGATGGACGCCGCTGCCGCATTCGGACGAGGATCTGGAGCGCTCGAAAAGCGTGCCCGACACGCCGCAGACTCGCGCCGAAACCTACCGGCTGGCCTGGAACGATCCCGACTTCATGACGCGCCGGGAGTTGCGCGCTGTGCGCTTGCAGCTTGAGCTCTTGAAGCCCGAAATGATCCTGGCCGAGCGCGGCATCCGCTCGACGGTGATCCTGTTCGGCGGCGCGCGTATTCCCGAGCCCGGCGGCGAGGCCTGGGCCGCCAAGAACGAGACGCAGAAGAAAAACCTCGAGGAAAACAGCAAATATTACGAGGAGGCGCGCAA
This sequence comes from Mesorhizobium sp. M0052, assembly GCF_040323255.1. Lineage (NCBI taxonomy): Bacteria > Pseudomonadati > Pseudomonadota > Alphaproteobacteria > Hyphomicrobiales > Phyllobacteriaceae > Mesorhizobium > Mesorhizobium sp. M0052. The sequence continues at coordinate 165,163 of NZ_JAMYUS010000007.1, forward strand.
ATTCGCCCGCCTCTGCTCACAGCAATCGGCCACGTCCTACTACCGCGAATTCGTCGTCGTCACCGGTGGCGGCCCAGGCGTGATGGAGGCGGGAAATCGCGGCGCCGACGATGTCGGCGCGCCGTCGATCGGCCTCAACATCGTCCTGCCGCACGAGCAGGCGCCGAACGCCTATGTGACCCCGGAGCTGTGCTTCAACTTCCACTATTTCGCCATCCGCAAAATGCATTTCGTGATGCGCGCCAAGGCCGTCGCGGTGTTTCCGGGCGGCTTCGGCACCATGGACGAGTTCTTCGAGACGCTGACGCTGATCCAGACCGGCCGCATGGAACGCGTGCCGGTGATCCTGTTCGGCAAGGCGTTCTGGCAGCGCGCGATCGACCTCGATTTCCTGGCCGAACAAGGCACCATCACGCCCGGCGACCAGGATATCATCGACTTTGTCGACACCGCCGACGAGGCCTGGGGGATCATCAGCCGCTTCTACAAGTTGGGGGAGTAGGGGAACCGGGAATTGAGGAACTGAAGAATTGAGGAAAAGGAGGTCCGGATCGGTCTTCCTTTCACCAGTTCTATTCTTCAGCTCCTCAATTCCTCCACCCCCTCCACTATCCCCGTCAGAAACGTCGCCAGATCGTCGGTGACGAAATCGACGTCGTCCTCATTGGCCGGATCGCGTTCCCAGATTTCGGCAAAGGTCGGCTCGAAATTGCGCGGCACCACCAGCACCGTGGTCATGCCCAGTGATTTCGGCACCTCGAGGTTGCGGGCGAGATCCTCGAACATCACCGCATTGTGTCCGGTGACGGCGTGCAGTTCGGCAAACTTCTCATAGGTCTGCCGCGACGGCTTCGGCGTCAGTCCGGCGGCGACGATATCGAAAATGTCGTCGAAATGGTCGAGTATGCCGAGCTGGCGCGCGGTGCGCTCGGCGTGCCTGCGGTCGCCATTGGTGAAGATGAACTTGCGGCCGGGCAGCTGGCGGATAGCGGTGCCCAGCACCGGATCCGGCACCAGCCACGAATAGTCGATATCATGCACCTTTTCGAGAAAATCGTCGGGGTCGATGCCGTGACGCGTCATCAGCCCGTTCAGCGTCGTGCCATATTCGAGATAGAGTTCCTTCTGCAGCTTGCGCGCTTCCTCGCGCGGCAGCGTGAGCAGTTCTCCGACATAGGCCGTCATCTTGACGTCGATCTGCGAAAACAGATTCGAATGGTGCGGATAAAGCGTGTTGTCGAGGTCGAACACCCAGTCGGTGACATGGGCGAAGCGGGCGGGATCGGGCAGCGTGGTCATGGCGTCCTTATGGCATGAAATATCTGCCGTTCGAACCCCTTTCTGATGTAGAGCTTATCCACAACCTATGTGCATCTAGAGTTGTAAAAATGGGCTCACCATTCAAATTTTAGCCATCACGGAAAGGTGGCCTTCAGGGCTTGCTGGCACAGAGACGGTTCAGTGGGAGCCAGCGATGAGTCGCATAGTCTTAAAGTCCGCCGCGGTCGCATTCGGCTCGGTAGCCATCTCGCTTTTGCTGACGCTGATCATCGTTCCCGCCATGGGTTTTCCGGTCGACCGCACTGTCTGGCTGACATCGACGGTGTGCCCGCTGGCGCTCGCCTGGATCGCCTGCGCCAGCACCTTCTGGCAGAGCGACCGACTGAAAAACGCGCATCGCGATCTCGCCCGCGCGCATGCCCAGCTCGCCGCCGCGCATCGGCGCCTGTCGGCGAAGGCGAGCCGCGACGACATGACCGGCATGCTCAACCGCGAGAGCTTCTTTGCCGCGTTGGACGGCTCGCGGCGCAAATCCGATCGCGGCGCGCTGCTGATCATCGACGCCGACCATTTCAAGGCGATCAACGACAGTTTCGGCCATCTGACCGGCGATGACGCACTGGTGTTGATCGCCAGCGCCATCGAGCGCGGCGTCCGCAGCGGCGACGTGCTCGGCCGCATTGGCGGTGAGGAGTTCGGCGCCTTCCTGGTCGGCGCTACGGAAGCCGAAGCCCGGCGCGTGGCCGAGCGCATCCGCCGTGAAGTCGAGCTGGTCCGCTTTCGTCCGGTCGACGAGCGCACGGTGCCGCTGACCGTCTCGATCGGCGGCATCACCTGTGCGCAAGATGCCGATGTCTCGGACCTGATGCGCGCCGCCGACCGCCGGCTCTACGAGGCCAAGCACCGCGGCCGCAATTTGTCGATCCTCGACCGGGACATTTCCGAAGCTGCCTAGGTGTTGGTGGTGGGGCTGTTAACGGTTCGCCAACATTGTTTCCACGCAACTGCGCCGTTTACCGGGTTGTAACTCGTTTACAGGCAAGGCTTGGCACGGGAATGGCATGTCTGGCCGGTACCTGTGCCGTTCAGGGAACGCCATGCGTGGATCGAAGCCCCCATCCAGAGACGTGTCATGAGTTTCTTCATCAGGAAAATATCGCGCCGCACCATCGTGCAGGCGCTGATTGCGATGCCGGCGCTACAGCTTTTTCGCAAGCAGCCTGACAGCGACCGCCCCCCGGCCGATCCCGACGTGATCGTCGTGGTCAATGGCTGGATCCTGAAGCGGAGCGACCTGGCATGATCTTCGACAGCTATGAGGCGTTTCGAGCCTCGGATTTCAAGCCCAAGGTCTGCATTCTCGGCTCCGGGCCGGCCGGCACCACCATTGCCAGAAAGCTCGGCGCCGCCGGCATTCCGGTCGTGGTGCTGGAGGCCGGCGCACGCGAATTCAGCGACGAGTCGCAGGATTTCTACCGCGGCTCCACGGTCGGCGATCAATATTTCGATCTCGACATCACCCGGCTGCGCTTCATGGGCGGGTCGTCGAACCACTGGGCCGGCTGGTGCCGCGTGCTCGACAAGCAGGACTTTGAGCCCAAGGCATGGGCGCCGGACACCGGCTGGCCAATCGCCCGGACCGACATCGAGCCCTATCTGTCCGAGCTGCACGACATACTCGAGCTTCCCGACTTCAAGCCCGATGTGCCGATTTCAGACGACATACGCTGGGTGCAGCTGATCAAGAGCCCGGCCGTGCGCTTTGGCGAGAAATTCTCCGACGAGCTCGACAAGAGCAAGAACATAGCGCTCGTGCTCAACACCTATGCCACCGAACTTGCCGGGGACGGCAAACGAGTGACCGGCGCCAGGCTGTGGTCGAACGGCAAGGATGCCGGCGCCTTCAGCGCCGATTATTTCATCGTCTGCGCCGGCGGGCTGGAGAATTCGCGGCTGCTTCTATGGTCGAACCAGCGCTCGAATGGCGGCGTGGTGCCGAACGCCACGGCACTTGGCCGCTACTGGATGGAGCACCCGACCTTCGAGGGCGGCAATGCCATCCTGGCCGATTACAGCGAGTTCGAGGTCGATGCCGTCAACGAGGCGTTCTTCTCGCCGACGCTCGCCGCCATGGAGCGGCTGCAGATCATGAATTTCGGCATACGCCTGATCGAGACGCCCTATGCCGGCGTCAAGAGCCTGATTGCCGACCTTGCCTGCACCGCGCCCGAGGCCGCCGAATGGGTCGCCTACCAGCTCAGCCAGAACCTGCGCTGCGCCGCCCAGCTCTACGTCGCCTGGGAACAGGCGCCGCTGGCCTCGAACCATATCGAATTGTCGAAGACCGATGTCGACCGTGCCGGCGTGCCGCGCATCGAGCTGCACTGGAAGAAGTCGCCGTTGGAGCGCCGCACCATCCTCGAGGGGCTCAAGCTGTTCGGAACGACGCTGATCGAGAAGGACCTCGGCCGCGTCCGCATCATGGACTGGCTGACCAATGGCGAGGACTACCCGACGGATGAGGAACTGGCCGGCCACCACCACATGGGCGGCACGCGCATGGGCACCGATATCACCAAGAGCGTGGTCGACGCCAACTGCAAGGTGCACGGCATGGACAATCTCTATGTCGGCGGCTCGTCGGTGTTCTGCACGTCGGGCGAATGCAACCCGACGACGACAATCACCGCACTTGCCTGCCGGCTAGGCGACCATCTGACCAAAGTAATCACGGTGTGACGAAGTCATCCACGGTGTGACGAAGTCATTACCGTCTGATGTCAAAAAAGCGAACGGCGCGACAGGATTGCTGCCGGCGCTAACCATGCCTTGGTGTCGAAACCCTCGGAAATCAGCGCCAACGAGATCTCCCTCCCCCTTGTGGGGAGGATTAAGGGTGGGGATAGGTGCCGCGCAAACCCTTCAGGATTTGCTAAACCGTCGCTGGATCCAGGGTCGGCTGCCCCTTGCGGCGGGCAACGATCGCCTTGAAATCGGCGGTCCGGAACGCATCGCGCAGCACGTCGAAGGACGGCAGCACGAAATAAGCGCGCTGGAACTTGTCGATCTCGTAACCGGTGCGCATTACCGTTTCGAGGTCGAAGGGCACGTGGTGCGCGTCCGGGCTCGCGACGGCGAACTGCAATTCGGTGAACGACGACATCAGCCCGGCGCCGAAAGCTTTCAGCTTCTGGCCCTCCTCCTGTATCAGCCCGTATTCGGCGGTGTACCAGTAGAGCCGGGTGATCATCTCGTCACCGCCCAGCGCAATCACGCTCTCGGCCTTTTCGCCATACATCTGCATGAAGTCGGCAAACACCGGCTGTGTCAGGATGGGCACATGGCCGAAGAAGTCGTGGAACATGTCGGGTTCGACGATGTAGTCGAGCTCGTCCTTGGTGCGCAGCCAGTTGGTCACCGGAAAGCGCCGGTTGGCGAGATGGTCGAAGAAGGGCGCGGCCGGGATGAGGCCAGGCACGGCGACGATTTCCCAGCCGGTCAGCTTGCGCAGCCTGTCTGAGACCGCGCCGAAATCCGGGATCTTGTCGAGCAGGCCGAGTGCGGCGACGCCATCGAGATAGGAATGGTGCGCCAGCTTCTGCGTCAGCTTGGTCTGCCGGTCGCACAGCGTGCGCCACACCGCCTGTTCGTCGGCGCTGTAATCATAGCCCTGCGCCACGGTGAAATCGGAACGGCACACTGAATAGTCGCCACGCAGGCCTTGCGCCGCGCAATCACGGGCATATTCGGCAACGCTCATCGTCGTCATGGTTCTTCTCCCCTGATCGTGACACTTGAATCTGTCCGCAGAGTCTAGCGGCGGCCGGCGAGGCAATTCAGCTTTGATGATGGCTTGGGTCCATGATTTGAGGTAAAAATCACCAAGCAGAAGCTGAAAGAGAGTGAAAATGCCTCAGTTCGACGATTTCGAGATCAAGATGCTGGATGTGCTTCAGCGCGATGGACGCAAGCCCGTGTCCGAACTGGCGCAGGAGATCGGCCTGTCGACGACGCCTTGCGCCCGCCGCTTCGAGGCGCTGCAGGAGGCCGGCATCATCAAGGGCTTTGCCGCCGTGCTCAACCGCCGCGCCGTCGGCCTGATGGTCGAGGTGTTCATCCAGGTGCGGCTCACCAGCCACAGCGACGGTTCGCCCGAAACCTTCATCGCCGCCGTGCAACGCATGGACGAAGTGTCGTCATGCTGGACGATGACCGGCGACCACGATTTCCTGCTGCACGTCATGGTGCCGTCGGTCGACGAACTCAACGCCTTCGTCATGCACCGCCTGATGCGCCTTGCCGGCGTGCGCGACGTTCACACCCAGCTGGTGCTGCAGAACATCAAGGGCCCGGGCCACGTGCCGCTCGCCCACCTCAGGCGGTAGGACACGCACCGCCATTTCTGCGGAAAAGCTGCACGCAAACTGCTGAACGGAGCCCAAATGCGAAACTGAAACGCCGGCTACGCCATGCGGACCGTCGCTCAAAGGTCCGTCATGAACATCGTGCTGATCAATCCGCCGCACACCGCCATCGGCAGCCGCGTGCCCGATGACCATCTGCCACCGCTCGGCCTGCTGGCACTGGGCGGCCCGCTTATCGACGCCGGCCATAAAGTCCGGCTGGTCGATGCCGAATTCGGGCCGATGCCGTTGGAAACTCTGGTGCGCGATGCGCTCAGCGGCCAGCCCCCCGATTGCATCCTGATCGGCCACTCCGGCTCGACCTCGGCGCATCCCACCGCGCTCGCGATCGCCCGCATGGTCAAGGCGCTCGAGCCGGCGACGCTGGTGATCTATGGCGGCGTGTTCCCGACCTATCACTGGCGCGACATATTGGCGGCGAGCGATGTCTTCGACTTCATCGTGCGCGGCGAGGGCGAGGCAACCATCCTTGCCCTGGTCGTGGCACTGGACAATCGCCGGCCGCTGGGCGATGTCGCGGGTATCGCCTATCGCGACGATCTCGGCCGCCCCTTCGCGACGCGGCCGGCCGGGACCACTGCCAATCTGGACGAGTACCGCGTCAGCTGGGAGCTGATCGATCACCGCCGCTACAGCTATTGGGGCGGCAAGCGCGCCGTGGTTATGCAGTTTTCGCGGGGCTGCCCGCATCTGTGCAACTATTGTGGCCAACGTGGTTTCTGGACCCGCTGGCGGCATCGCGACCCCAAGAAATTTGCGCAGGAGATTGCCTGGCTGTACCGCCAGCACGGCGTCGAACTGATCAACCTCGCCGACGAAAACCCGACCGTGTCGAAGAAGGTTTGGCGCGCCCTTCTCGATGCGCTGATCGCCGAGAACGTGCCGGTGCTGATCGTCGGCTCGACCCGGGCCGACGACATCGTGCGCGATGCCGACATCCTGCACCTCCATCGCAAGGCCGGCGTCATCCGCTGGCTGCTCGGCATGGAAAACACCGACGAACAGACGCTTCAATTGATCCGCAAGGGCGGCAGCACCTCATCCGACCGCGAGGCGATCCGGCTGCTCCGCCAGCATGGCATACTGTCCATGGCGACCTGGGTGGCCGGGTTCGAGGATGAGACCTTTCGCGATCTGTGGCGCGGCTTTCGCCAGCTGCTTGCCTACGACCCCGACCAGATCCAGGCGCTCTATGTCACGCCGCACCGCTGGACGCCGTTCTTCCGCATTGCCAGGGACCGCAAGGTGATCCAGACGGATGCCCGGCTGTGGGACTACAAGCACCAGGTGCTGCAGATGACCCGGCTGAAACCGTGGATGCTGTTCTTCTCGGTGAAGCTGATCGAGGTCGCGGTGCAGTCGCGGCCGAAGGCGCTGGCGCGCATTCTCTTCCACCCCGATCCCGAACAGCGCCATTCGATGCGCTGGTACACGCAAATGGGCCGCCGCGTGTGGTTCCGCGAGGTCTGGGGTTTTCTGGCCCGCAACCGCCGCATCAAGGATGGTCCGACGCTGGCTGAGTTCTGGGGCGCGCCGCAGGATGCCGATGAGGAATCCATGGTCGTCATGCGCCCGCCGCTCAAGCCGGCCGAAGCGGCTGTCGCGATCTCGGCCGGCACCTGACCGGCTCGCTGCCATTCATAGATACGTACCGTATGCGTATTGACATACGCGGCGTATGTACCCACCTCATGCATACGGGACGTATGTGAGTGCCCCGGACAATGGAGTGAAAATGACCAAACGTGACGCGATCTTTCCTGCCGGCAGGCAGGCTCTCTACGAGATAAATCTTTATTCTGCTGCAATCCGATCGGGCGATCTTTTGTTTGTCTCGGGCCAGGTCGGCAGCCGCGAGGACGGGTCGCCCGAACCTGTCTTCGAAAAGCAGGTCCAGCTTGCCTTCGACAATCTCGCGGCAGTGCTGAAAGCAGCGGGCGCCACGTTCGACGATATAGTCGACGTGACCACCTTCCACACCGATCCGGCAACGCAATGGCCCGTGATCGATGCCGTTCGGCTGAAGGTGTTCGGTGAACCGCCCTACACCAATTGGACGGCGGTCGGCGTCAACTGGTTAGCCGGCTTCGACTTCGAGATAAAGGTCATCGCGCGCCTGCCCCAGCCTGCCTAAGGGCTGGCCAGCCGACCAACTGGCCGCCAAGCCAGTTGCCGATCAGGGCACGATTAGCGTGCCGGCGCCGTGTTCGGTGAACAGTTCCAGAAGCACCGCATGCGGCGTCTTGCCGTTGAGGATGACGACGCCTTCGACGCCGCGCTCGATCGCCTCGATGCAGGTCTCGACCTTGGGGATCATGCCGCCCGATACCGTGCCGTCCTTGATCAGCGCCCTGGCCTCGGCCACCGTCAGCTCGTCGATCAGCTTCTTGTTCTTGTCGAGCACGCCGGGCACGTCGGTCAGGAACAAAAGGCGCGTCGCCTGGCAGGCGCCTGCAATGGCGCCGGCGAAAGTGTCGGCATTGATGTTGTACGTGTGGCCGTCGCGGCCCGGCGCCACCGGCGCCAGCACCGGGATCATTTCGGAGCGCGCCAGCAGGTCGAGCAGGGTGCGGTCGACTTCGACCGGTTCGCCGACGAAACCGAGATCGAGCACACGCTCGATGTTGGAATCCGGGTCGATCATGGTCTTGCGCGCCTTTTCGGCGAACACCATGTTGCCGTCCTTGCCGCACAGGCCGATCGCCCATTCGCCCTCGGCGTTGATCAGCGCGACGATCTCCTTGTTGATCGAACCGGCCAGCACCATCTCGACGATTTCGACCGTCTTCTGATCCGTGACGCGCAGTCCGCCTTCGAACTTGGATTCGATGCCCATCTTGGCCAGCATGGCGCCGATCTGCGGCCCGCCGCCATGGACGACGATCGGGTTGACGCCGGACTGCTTCAGCAGCGCGATGTCACGGGCGAAAGCCTTGCCGAGCTCGATATCGCCCATGGCATGACCGCCATATTTCACCACCACCGTCTTGTGCTCGTAGCGCTGCATATAGGGCAGGGCCCGCGAGAGCAGGGCGGCCTGCATTTCGGCGGTGGCGGTGATCTCCGTCATCGGCATGGTTCCCTGGATGTGGGTAAGGACGGCGGCGTCTTAGCGGGAATTGGCCCAGGCCGCAAACAGCTTTGCTATCACGATGATGAAATCTGCCGGATCAGGCCGGCACCTTGAGCGGCGCCCGCCGCGTCAGCCACCCGGAAACCTTCTCCATCTGCGCAGCAAGCGACAAAAGCGTCCTGCTCGTCGCCGGGGCGGCCGACGGCCTGGATGCCGAGCGGCAGGCCGGCATCGGTGACATGGACCGGCAGCGCGATCGACGGCTGGCCGCTGACATTCTGGATCGCCGGCCAGTGGTGAACCACAGGCTCTTGTCCATCAATTGCCCAAACAAGGATCTGATCTCCAAGAGACGGGTCAAATGCAATTTGTCGAGCAGGTTTTCGATGAGCTCGTCGGCCCCCTTCGGGTCCATGGCGCCTCAGGCAAGCGGCGGATGCGCAATGATCGGGTTGCCTCGGCGCGCGCGATCGCAGCATCGACAAGGTCTGGCGGCGAGATCTCGCCTCTGTGCACAGCCTGCCAAGTCGGTTGCATCGTTCTCCCACAGCATCTGTTCGGCCGACATTGCTGTTCCCCTTTCTGCGGGAGGCTAACGACAGCCGATTTCCTTGGCACCGACCGGCGATTACTGGCGATCGGGCGCGGACATCGTTTGCGTGGACAACAAGATTTCTGCCTTTGCAAATAAATTGTGATCGCTTAGCTTGTCCGTATGACGCCGCAGGATATCTCCACCCTGATTGTCCGGACCTCGATGAAGGATCGGACTGCGTTCGATCTGCTTTACCGGCAAACCAGTGCGAAACTTTTCGGCGTGTGCCTTCGTGTATTGAAGGATCGCGGAGATGCGGAAGAAGCGCTGCAAGAGGTCTTCGTCAAAGTGTGGACGAAGGCGGACCGTTTCGCTGTTTCCGATCTAAGCCCAATCTCCTGGCTGGTGGCCATAGCACGCAATCATGCGATTGATCGCATCCGGTCGCGACGCAAGCCCGCTGCCGATATCGATGCCGCGCTCGACGTGGCTGACCCCGGTCCGGGGCCAGAGGCTATGGTTGTTGCGGGCGGTGAATCCGAGCGCATCTATCAGTGCCTTGAAGAGTTGGAACAAGACCGGGCGCAAGCCGTTCGGGGTGCTTATTTGAACGGCGAAAGTTACGCCGAGCTCGCGGAACGTCACAAGGTTCCGCTCAACACGATGCGGACATGGCTGCGCCGCAGCCTGTTGAAACTTAGAGAATGTCTGGAAAGATGACCCTGGCAGAAGAAAATGGACCGGAACGTGGAGGCGACGACCTGCTCGCAGCCGAATACGTTCTCGGCGTGCTGCCGGCGGATGAGCGCCAGATAGCCTCCGGACGCATCGACGCGGAGACCGGCTTTGCCCGTCTCGTCGATTCCTGGGAAGTAAACCTCTCGCCGATGGCTGCCGCTTATGCTGAGGTAGAGCCGCCGGCCACCATCAAGCCGGCTATCGATCGCCGGCTGTTCTCCTCCACCGCGGCGTCGACGACGGCCCCGAGCGGCAGCCTGTGGTCCAGCCTTAGCTTCTGGCGCGGCCTCACCGCAGCGGCTCTCGCGGCCCTGGTGCTCTATGTCGCCGTGCCTTACGTCAGGTCGCCGGTCGTCGTGCCGCAGGAGCGCCTCGTCGCCTCGCTGGCTGCCGAAGGCAGCGATGTCAAATACCTTGTCGTCTACGACGCTTCCCGCCGCGATGTCGGCCTGTCGCTGGTTTCGGGCGAACGCGCCGCCGGCAAGGACTTCGAACTGTGGATGATCGAAGGCAAGAATGCTCCGGTCTCGATGGGCGTCATCCCCGCCGGCCAGGTCGCCCATATCCCGGTTACCCCGGCCGTGCAGCAGAAGCTGGCGCAAGGCGCCGTGCTTGCTGTCAGCGTCGAGCCGACGGGCGGTTCGACGACGGGACAGCCGACCGGACCGGTCGTTGCCGCGGGCGACCTGAAGGGCATCTGATAGATCGTAAAACCATGACGTGACAATGAAGACAGCGGAAGTACATCTTCCGCTGTTTTCGTTTTGGATACGCTGCTGGAGATTAGAGGTTCGATCTGGGAGATTAATTCGCCGACAAAATAAAGGAAATTTTTCCCGGCGCGCGGAAACTCAGGCAGGTCTATTTCGTATCTCCTCTGTTCCGAAAGAGGAAACAATAACCCCGAGGAGTTCGAACACTATGCGTAGAATCGCCACCCTTTTGCTCGCCGGTACCATTGCCGTCTCCGCCCTCGCCACAATCGCCTATGCCGAGAATCCGATGGTTGGCGGCGCCGCCATGTACGCCAACAAGAACATCGTCGAGAACGCCGTCAATTCGAAGGATCACACGACACTGGTCGCCGCCGTCAAGGCTGCCGGCCTGGTCGAGACACTGCAGGGCGCCGGCCCGTTCACCGTCTTCGCGCCGACCAATGAGGCCTTCGCCGCGCTTCCGGCTGGCACGGTCGAGTCGCTGCTCAAGCCCGAGAACAAGGACAAGCTCACCAAGATCCTGACCTGCCATGTCATCGGCGCCAAGGCGATGGGCGCCGATGTCGCCTCGATGGCCAAGGCCGATGGCGGCACCCACAAGGTCAAGACGGTCGGCGGCTGCGAGCTGTCGCTCAAGGCCGATGGCGGCAAGGTCACCGTAGCCGACGAGAACGGCAATGTCGCCAATGTCACGATCGCCGATGTCGAGCAGTCGAACGGCGTCATCCACGTCATCGACAAGGTCCTGCTGCCGAAGATGTAACAAAGCCCCTGCCGCCGACGAACAGGCGGTAAGCTCTCTGATTGCGCGGCTCCCCCTTCGCGGGCCGCGCAATCTTCCGAGCGCTCCACGCCGTCCGCCACAAAACGCGGAGCCGGCTTGGAGCGTTCGGTTTGCAGGGCAACCGTCACCGGCTTTTGATTTTCCAGTGGCGGCCAAATCTGGCAAAATGATCCGCAGGAGGATTTCCGTCATGAACCGTCGCGACTTGCTTTTGAGTGGCGTCGCCTTTGCGGCCGTCGCCGGCGCCTTGGCAACGCTACGCTTGGGCGGAACCCAGTCCGCCAGAGCTGCCGAAACCTTCGAGGTCACCAAGACCGACGCCGAGTGGCACGCCATCCTGTCGGATGAAGCCTTCAATGTGCTGCGCAAGGAAGGCACCGAATATCCCGGCACCAGCCCGCTGCTCAACGAGCACCGCAAAGGCATTTTCGCCTGCGCCGGCTGCGACCTGCCGGTCTATTCCTGGGAGACCAAGTTCGATTCCGGTACCGGATGGCCGAGCTTCTGGCAGGAGATCGCCAACAGCGTCGGCAAGACCACGGATCGTTCTCTGGGCATGACCCGCACCGAGGTTCATTGCCGCCGCTGCGGCGGTCATCTCGGCCATGTCTTCGATGACGGTCCCGCACCCACCGGCCTGCGCCACTGCATCAACGGCGTTGCGCTCAGCTTCAAGCCGGCCACTGCCTGACCGTTCGGCGTCTTTAGCGGGGTGGGGATTTGGCGCCGGCGTGACGACCGCCTCCTATCTCTTGAAATGGAGCGAAAACAGTCAACTTCAAGAATTGGCAGACGGCTTTTTATGCGTAGATTCCGCAGCCCTAACGAGAGGGCCAGAACCTATGCAACGAACCAAAGCACGGGCTCGCGCTAGCGAGCGCAGATCGACCGCCAAATCGACCGGCGGTGTTGATGCGGACCGGCCGCGTATCTCCCATCAAGTGGTGATCGCCGGCGGCGGCCCGACCGGGTTGATGCTGGCCGGCGAACTGTCCCTGGCCGGCATCGATGTCGCCATCGTCGAGCGGCGCGAGAACCAGGATCTCGCGGGCGTGCGCTCCGGCGGCCTGCATTCGCGCACCATCGAGATCTTCGACCAGCGCGGCATTGCCGATCGGTTCCTGTCGCAAGGCCAGACCGCCCAGGTCGCGGGTTTCGCCGGCGTTTCGCTTGATATCAGCGACTTCCCCACCCGCCACAATTACGGGCTGGCGCTGTGGCAAAAGCACATCGAGCGCATCCTTGCCTGCTGGGTCGATGAACTTGGCGTCACGGTCTACCGTGGCCGCGAGGTGACAGGCTTCGTGCAGGATGCAGGCGGCGTCGATGTCGCGCTGACAGATGGCGGGTCGCTTCGTGCCGATTATCTTGTCGGCTGCGACGGCGGCAGAAGCCTCGTGCGCAAGGCGGCGGGCATAGAGTTCCCCGGTTCCGAGCCGACAACCAGCAATTTGATCGCCGAGATCGAGGTAACAGAAGAGCCGCAATGGGGTATCCACCGCGATGCCATCGGAATTCACGGCCTCAGCAGACTGGAAGACGGTACGGTGCGGGTGCTGGTGACCGAACGCGAGGTCGGGGCCGGCGGCGTGCCCACATTGCATGAGCTCAGCGAGGCGCTCATTGCCGTCTACGGCACCGATTACGGCGTCCACAATCCAACATCGCTGGCCCGCTTCACCGACATGACCCGGCAGGCAGCCTCATACCGCAAGGGGCGGGTGCTGCTGGCAGGCGACGCCGCGCACGTGCATCCACCGGACGGTGGACAGGGGCTGCAGACCGGCGTGCAGGACGCGGTCAATCTGGGCTGGAAGCTCGCCCAGGTGGTCAGGAAAACTGCGCCCGAAAGCCTGCTCGACAGCTACCAGGCAGAGCGCCACCCGATTGCCGCGCGTGTGATGAAAAACACCATGGCGTCGGTCGTGCTCCGTCGCGAAGACGAGCGCACCAAGGCGCTGCGCGATACAGTGTCGGAACTTCTCGGCATGGAAGAGCCGCGCAAGCGTTTTGCCGGCATGTTGTCCGGCCTGGACATCCACTACGATCTTGGCGAGGGGCATCCGCTGCTGGGGCGTCGCATGCCGGATCTCGACCTCGTCACCGCTGCCGGTCCGCTGCCGGTTTTCGCCCTGCTGCATGACGCTCGGCCGCTGCTGCTTAATCTTGGTGAGCCCGGCGCTTTTGGTATCGGCCAGTGGGTGGAGCGGATTCAGCTGGTCGACGCCAGCTACGATGGCGCATGGGAGCTTCCGGTGCTGGGGGCAGTCGAAGCCCCACGCGCAGTGCTGGTCCGGCCTGACGGTTATGTGGCCTGGGTCGGCGGCCCTGAAGCAGCCGGGCTAACCGACTCGCTGACCAAATGGTTTGGGCCGCCTGCCGCAGCATAGCGCGCCGGGTGTTCGACCAAGGAGCTTGACAACGATCGATGCTTAAGCGTGACCCCGGAAATCGGGGGTGATTTCCGGGGTCACACATGAGCGCGCCAGGCGGGGGGTCCGGCGCGCTCAATGGCCTCCGCCGCCGCTGCCCGCGGGCGGCGCCGGCTTGGCGATGACCAGGGTGAAGACCGCCATGGTCGCGAACAGCACGGTCAGCATGGTGAACACATCCATGAACGACAGCAGCGACGCCTGCTGCTGGACCATGCCCGACAGTTTGGAGATCGCCGCCTTGGTGGCGTCGAGGCCGGGAGTCTGCTGGAAGTCGAGCGTCATGTTCTGCAGCTTGGTCTGCGCCGCCGCACTGCCCCATTCCACATGCTCGGCCAGCCTGGCGTAGTGGAAGGCGCTGCGATCGATCAGCACGGTGTTGATGACGGCAAGGCCGACCGCACCGCCGAGGTTGCGGGTCAGGTTGAACAGGCCCGACGCGTTCTTCAGCCGGTCCGGCGGCAAGGTGCCGAGCGCAATGTTGTTGATCGGCACCATGCACAGCATCATCGAGCTGCCGCGCAGGATCTGCGGGATCAGCAATTCCCAGAAATCCCAGTCGGCGGTCAGATGCGTCATCCACCATGTGCCGGCAGCGAAGCCGAACAGCCCGATCATCATCATGATGCGCAAATCCATCTTGCTCGACAGGATGCCGGAAATCGGCGCAGTGACGAACATCGCCAGGCCGCTGACGAACAAGGCTTCGCCGATCATCATGGAATCGTAGCCGCGGATGCGCCCGAGGAACACCGGGTAGAGATAGGTCAGACCGTACAGGCCGATGCCGATGACGAAGGAGAACAGCGAACCGAAGGCGAAATTGACGTTGGTGAAGGCCCTGAGATCGACGATCGGCTCCTCGGCGGTGAAGGCACGCCAGAAGAACAGCGCCGCACCGACAACCATGATGATGGCGCAGATGAACACGGCCTGTTCCTGCAGCCAGTCATGGTTCGGACCCTCCTCGAGCACATATTCCATGCAGCCGAGAAACGCCGCCATGCCGGCAAGGCCCCACCAGTCGAACTTGCTGAACAGGCCGAGATTGGGCTTGTCAAAATCGATCAGGGTCCAGGTCGTGACCGTCACCAGAATGCCTGGAATGACATTGATGAGGAACAGCCAGTGCCACGACATGGCATGGCTGATATAGCCGCCGACGGTCGGGCCGATGGTCGGCGCCAGCGTCGCCACCAGGCCGATCATCGGCGACACCATGGCGCGGCGCGACGGCGGGAAGATGGTGAAGGCGGCGGCGAAAACGCTCGGGATCATGCCGCCGCCGATAAAGCCCTGGATGGCGCGGTAGACGATCATCTGGTCGATGTTGGTGGCGGTCGCGGCCAGCGCGCTGGCCGCCGTGAAGCCGGCCGCGGCGCCTGCAAACAGCACGCGCGTCGACAGCATCCGGCTGAGGAAGCCCGACAGCGGGATCATCACCACTTCGGCGATCAGATAGGCGGTCTGCACCCATGGGATTTCGTCGGAACTGGCGCTGAGGCCGGCCTGGATCTCCGCCAGCGAGGCTGAGACGATCTGGATGTCGAGGATCGCCATGAACATGCCGAACACCATCGCCAGGAAGGCGATGAGGCGGCGCGTCGAGATGGTCGTCGGTACCGCCGGCATGGCAGGCGCCGGCCCCGCTCCTGCAGTTATGGTTGCGGTTGCCATGGCGTTGCTCCCGGCTTTCGCTCAGTTCGTCGTAGCCGGAGCCGTGCGGCTGTCGACGGCGACGACGACGCTCAGGCCGGCGCGCAGCCTGCCTGCCTTCAGCACATCGGCCGGCACGTCGATGCGAACCGGGATGCGCTGCACCACCTTGGTGAAGTTGCCGGTGGCATTTTCCGGCGGCAGCAGCGAGAACACCGCACCCGAAGCCGGCGCCAGCGACGACACCGTGCCTTCGAAATCATGGCCGTCCGTGGCGTCCACCGAGACCCGCACCTTCTCGCCGGGCACCAGCTTGGCCAGCTGCGTCTCCTTGAAGTTGGCAACGATGTAGAGCTTGTCCAGCGGCACCACGACGGCGAGCTTCTGGCCGGGGCTGACGAGGTCGCCCTGCTCGACCGAGCGGTTGCCGACGACGCCGTCATAAGGCGCCTTGAGCACGGTGAAGGACAGATCGCGCGCGGCCTTGTCGCGGTTCAGCCGCAGCGAAGCCAGCGTGCTGGCCGATTCGGCGCGCTGCGCTTCGAACACGCCGATATTGGCCTGTGCGGCTGCAATCTGCGCGTCGGCGCCGACGAGGGCTGCATTGGCCTGGTCGAGAGCGGTCTGGGCATCGTCCAGTTGCGCCTGTGTGCCGACATGCGTCTTGACCAGTTGCGCGGCGCGCTGCTGGGCGCGAGCGGCGTTGTCGGCTGCCGCCTGGTCGGCGACCTTCTGCGCCTGCGCCTGTTGCAGCGAAGCTTGCGCCGCCTTGGTCTGCGCGTCGATACGGTCGAGCGTCTTGGCCAGCGTGGCGATCTGCGCCTCCGCCTGGGCAACGGCTATTCTGTAGTCGCCGTCGTCGATCGTCAGCAGCGGATCGCCGGCCTTGACCTGCTGGTTCTCCGAGACCTTGACTTGATCGACATAGCCGGAAATCTTCGGCGAGACGAACGACATGTCGGCCTGGACATAGGCATCGTCGGTCGAGATCAGGAACCGGCCGTCGGTCCAGTAATTATAGCCATACCAGGCGCCGGCGCTGAGCAGAGCGAGGCCGATGATCGGCAGCATGAACGAGCGAGCCGACCGCTTCTTCTTGGCCGGCACCTCGGCCAAAACTTCGGCGGCAGGCTTGATGGGCGCTTCCGGCGCTTCGATAACCGGCGAGACCTTGGCGTTGGGAAAGGGGCGGACTTCGGCGGTGGTTGGCGTGTTCGAGGACATGATATCTCGCTACCGTAGCTACATAAGGAAAATGTGTTATACTGAACCGTTCGGTTCGATGCGAACGTTGACATAGCGCTAAAGCAGGCCCATATCAAGAGCAATCGAACCGCTCGGTTCGAATTATTTCGCGAGGTGTGACTTTAATGGCCGACACGTTACCCGACGTCGAAAATGATCCGTGCGATGTGCTGGATAGTGCGCGTCGCGGCCGCCCGGCGGCGGGCCAGGATCCGGTCAAGCGCAGCCAGATCATCGAGGGCGCGCGGCGCGTGTTCATCGACAAGGGCTTCGAAGCGGCGTCGATGAACGACATTACCCGCGAGGCTGGCGTCTCCAAGGGCACGATCTATGTCTACTTCGCCAACAAGGAAGAGCTGTTCGAGGCGCTGATCGAGGAAGAGCGCGGCACCATCTTCAAGAACATGTACGACATGCTCGACCGCGCCGACGATCTGCGCCAGACGCTGGTGAAATTCGGCAAGGTGCTGTCGATGAAGATCACCTCGGCCAAGGTCATCCAGGCGCAACGCACCGTGATCGGCGCCTCCGACAGGATACCGGACATGGGCGCGCGGTTTTACGAACGCGGCCCCAAACGCGGCCACGACAAGGTGGTCAAGTTCCTCAATGCAGCCATCGAACGCGGCCTGCTCAAGATCGATGATGTCGATCTTGCCGCCTATCAATTCACCGAACTGTGCCTCGCCGGCCTGTTTCGCCAGTGCATCTTCGCCTACCGCACCAAGGCGCCGAGCCAGGATGAAATCGACCACATCGTGCGGTCGGGCGTCAGCCTGTTCCTGAAGTCCTACGGCACCGAAAAGCTTGCCGAGGAAGAAAGCCATCAGATGATCGCGCTCGAGGCGAAGTCCAAGGCAAAGGCCTAGTTAGCCAAAGGTCTTTTTTCGCAACTCCGGACGGAAAACCGCTTCACACTTTTCCCGGAGTTGCTTTTAACCGCCATTGGCCGCCAGCACGATCGCCGCGCGCAGTTCGTCCAGACCCTCGCCCTTTTCCGACGACGTGGCGAGCACGAACGGAAACGCCGCCGGTCGCTTCTTGATCTTCAGTAATGTCTCTTCGACCAGCCGCGGCACGCCGGCGGCCTTGATCTTGTCGGTCTTGGTCAGCACGATCTGGTAGGACACCGCCGCCTTGTCGAGCAGCGACAGCACCTCGTCGTCCTTGGATTTGATGCCATGCCGGGAATCGATTAGCACATAGACCCGCTTCAGCGTCACGCGGCCCTTGAGATAGTCGAAGACCAGCTTGGTCCAGTCGTCCACCTTTTCCTTCGGCGCGCTGGCATAGCCGTAGCCCGGCATGTCGACCAGCGCCATTGGCGGCAGGTCGGTGCCTTCGCCGGAAAACCCGCCCGGCACGAAATAGTTGAGCTCCTGCGTGCGGCCCGGCGTGTTGGAGGTGCGCGCCAGCCCGTTATGGCCGACGAGCGCATTGATCAGCGACGACTTGCCGACATTGGAGCGGCCGGCAAAGGCGATCTCAGGCGGCCCCTCCGGCGGCAGGAACTTCATCGCCGGCACGCCGCGGATGAAGATCCACCCCTTGGTGAACAGGTCGGTGCCGATGACGGTGTTGCCCAGCGCGTTCAAATCGCTGCCTCCAGCCTGGAAATATCGGCGCCCCGAATGGCGTTGAGGTTGCGGCCGATCTTGTCCACCGGCCAGTTCCACCACGCCACAGCCAGCAACCGCCGCACCGTCCTGTCGTCGAAACGCATCTTCACCACCTTTGCCGCATTGCCGGCGACGATCGCATAGGCCGGCACGTCATGCGTCACCACCGATTTCGCCGCCACGATGGCGCCATTGCCGACCGACACGCCGGGCATGATCACCGCATCCATGCCGATCCATACATCATTGCCGACCACCGTGTCGCCGCGCAGTTCCTGTGACCACGTCTTCGGGTCGAAGCCTTGCTCCCAGCCATGACCGAAAATGTTGAACGGATAGGTGGAAAAGCCGGACATGGCATGGTTGGCGCCGTTCATGATGAAGCGCGCGCCCTCCGCGATGGCGCAGAACTTGCCGATGATCAGCTTGTCGCCGATGAAGGGATAATGATGCAGCACGCATCGCTCGGCGAATTTGTCCGGTCCGTCAGGATCGTCATAGTAGGTGAACTCGCCGATCTCGATATTCGGCGCGGTGACCAGGGGCTTGAGGAAGCCGACGCGGGTGTGCATCGGGATCGGGTGTTTGATGTCTGGGTTGGGTCCGTCCATGGCGAGATCCGTCGAGAGTGGCGCAAATTAAAGCCGCCATTCTAGATGGCGTGATCCGCCCTATAGCACCAATCGCCCGATGAGCGAGCCCTGCTGGGCTTCGATGTTCACTTGGTGCCGCGGCAGATCACGATCAGGTCGACCGCAGCGCAGTCGCCTAAGGCGCCCTGAAACGAAAAACGGGGCCCTGCGAAGGACAAGCAGGACCCCGGTGGTGTCGAAGACGGCTTCAAAAGAATGGCACCTCGCCGTGAGGTGGGGAAGGCAGACCGAGAAAGCCCGTCGCAGCCCGCCGTCATTCCCCGTTGCCTAAAACCGTTACTTCGGCAACAGCACCTTGTTGACGACGTGGATGACGCCGTTCGACTGGTTGACGTCGGCGACCGTTACCTTGGCGGCGCCGCCGGATTCGTCGACGATATAAAGCGCGCCTTTTTTTACCTCGGCGATCAGCGTGTCGCCGCTGACGGTCTTCATTTCATACTTGCCACCCATCGCCTTGGCCTTGGTCATCATATCCTTGGCGGAGATCTTGCCGGCCACGACATGGGCGGTCAGGATCTTGGTCAGCTTGTCCTTATTTTCGGGCTTCACCAGCGTGGCGACGGTGCCGGCCGGCAGTTTCTTAAAGGCGGAATCGGTCGGCGCAAACACCGTGAAGGGTCCCGCGCTTTCCAGCGTGTCGACCAGGCCGGCGGCCTTGACGGCGGCAACCAGCGTCTTGTGGATCGGCGAGTTGAGGGCGTTCTCGACGATGTTCTTCGAGGTCAGCATCGCAGCGCCGCCAACGGCGGGATTGGCGAGCGTATAGGCCGTCGTAGCTGCGAGGCCCGATAGAGCCAGGCCGGCGGAAAAGCAGAATGCCTTGAGGATGGACTTTGCCATTGGAGAACCCTTCTGGTGCGACAATTGTTGATTCGATTGTCGGGAAGAGTTACGCGGCGATTGCGGGAAAGTTTCGGTGCAGAGTAAAAAACGATAATGATAACAAATACTTAAAGGCGAATGCCCATTCCACGCGCCGCATCCCCGCGATGGACATGACGGGGTCACGGATCAAAAACAGCGGTCTTCGGATTAGAGCTGATCGGTGTTGATCGGCCTTGGCGGTACAAGCAGCAGCCACGCCGGTTGCACGCCGCAAGTTTCGCGCCTCACGGGAACGTGATGCGCGCCTCGTCCAAAAAAACCCCGGACGAGCCGGGGCTTTGATTGCCGGAATAGCGCCTTCTATTCAGCCGGCGAGGGTTTCTTTCGGAACAATGCCGTCAGATTGTCCCACAATTCGATCTTGGCGCCCTGGCGCTTCATGATCACGCCCTGCTGCAGGATCGACAGCGTGTTGTTCCAGGCCCAGTAGATGACGAGGCCGGCCGGGAAGCTGCCCATCATGAAGGTGAAGATCACCGGCATCCAGGTGAAGATCTGCGCCTGCGTCGGATCCGGCGGCGTCGGGTTCATGCGCATCTGCAGGAACATGGTGATGCCCATGACCACCGCCCAGGCGCCCATATGCGGCAGGAATGCCGGTGGCGCGAAGGGCAGCAGGCCGAACAGGTTGAAGACCGAGGTCGGATCGGGCGCGGCCAAATCCTGGATCCAGCCGAAGAACGGCGCGTGCCGCATCTCGATGGTGATGTAGAGCACCTTGTAGAGCGAGAAGAACACCGGGATCTGCAGCGCCACCGGCCAGCAGCCGGCGAGCGGATTGATCTTCTCGGTCTTGTACAGCTCCATCATCGCCTGTTGCTGCTTCATCTTGTCGTCCGCGTATTTCTCGCGGATCTCGAGCATCTTGGGCTGCACCTTCTTCATGTTCGCCATCGACGCATAGGATTTGTTGGCGAGCGGGAAGAAGAGGGTTTTGACGACGACCGTGGTGGCAAGGATGGCCAGGCCGAAATTGCCGAAGAATTTGTACAGCGTGTCGATCAGGTAGAACATCGGCTTGGTGATCCAGATGAACCACCCCCAATCGATCAGCCGGTCGAACAGCCTGATCTGCCGGTCCTGGGCGTAGGCGTTGATCTTGTTGACTTCCTTGGCGCCGGCGAAGATCTCGGTCTCCACCGTCGCCGACTGGCCGGCGGCAATGGTGATCGGGTCGGTGAGGAAGTCCGACTGGTAGCGCGGGCGGCCATTGTCGTAATAGGCATAGTGCGGCTGGAAGGGCTGCTTCTCGGTCGGCACCAGGGTGACCGCCCAGTATTTGTCGGTGATGCCAAGCCAGCCATCGGTCGATTTGCTCGGCGTATACAGCTTGTTCTTCTCGATGTCGGCGTATTTGTGCTCCTGCAGGCCTTCCGTGCCGGTGACGCCGATCAGGCCTTCATGCAGCACATAGGAGCTGGCAATGGCTGGCTTGTCGAAACGGATGACGCGGCCGTAATTGGACAGCGTGACCGGGGCCGAGCCTGAATTCTGCACCGCATCGGAAACGGTGAACATGTAGTCGCCGTCGACGGAGATCGTGCGCTTGAAGGTCAGGCCCTTGTCGTTGGTGAAGGTCAGCGTCACTGGCGTCGCCGGCGTCAGAGTCGCATTGCCGTCGACGCTCCAGACCGTTTCCGGGCCCGGCACCGTGCCGGTCGTGTCGCTGCCGACAAAGCCGATCTCGGCATAATAGCCGGTGGGCAGCGCCTGCGGATTGAGCAGCTGGATCTGCGGCGATGTCTTGTCGACCGTCTCGGTATAGTGCTTGAGCTTGAGGTCGTCGAGGCGGGCGCCGGTGAGGTTGATCGAGCCCGACAGGCTCGGCGTGTCGATGTTGACGCGGGCCGTCTTGGCCACTTCCTGCGCGCGGCCTTCCGGCGTCGTAACATAGGTGCCGGGCGCGTTTGGAATGGCGCCGGGCGCTGCGGGCGCCGGCGTGCCGCCGGGGTTGGCGGCCTCGGCCGCCTTCTTCTGCTCCGCCGCCCGCTGCTCTTCGATGCGGGCCGCCTCGCGCTGCTGTTCGCTGCGCGGCAGCACATAGAAATATTGCCACAGCCCGAGGATCAGCACCGACAAGACGATGGTGATGTAGAAGTTCCGGTTGTTTTCCATCGAAAGCCCTTGGCCTATCGTGTTCCGCTGAGACGGCGGGAGAGTTCGGCCTTCAACTGGCCGAACGGAATGGTGAGCACGTCTTCACGCCCGACGATGACATAGTCATTGCCGGGCGCCATGTCACTTGCGGCATGGGTGCGCACGGCTTCTTTCAGCCGCCGCCTGACGCGGTTGCGGACAACCGCATTGCCGACCTTCTTGGTGACGGTGAAGCCGACGCGCGGCGGCAGGCCGTCATTGCGGTCGAGAACTTCGACGAGAAAAAGCCGCCCGCGCCGCTTTTCACCGCGGCGGACGGCCAGGAATTCCGCACGTTTCAGAAGCCGCTTGGGGTTTGGTCCCACTGGCTTGCCGGTTGCGGGCAACGATCTCGTCTTCCGTTCAGGCGCTGAGCCGCTTGCGGCCGCGGTTGCGGCGAGCTGCGACGACGCCGCGACCACCCTTGGTGGCCATGCGAGCACGGAAACCGTGCCGGCGTTTGCGGACGAGTTTGGACGGTTGGTAGGTACGCTTCATTTGTTTTAATACCGCGGGGTGCGGCCCTTCTTGATTCTGTCACTGTGTAACAGGAGCTTTGCCGGGCCGGCATTGGCGCGATCGAAACCGCGCCGGGACGAATGGCCCGAGCGTGAGCGGCTTATAGAAAGAAGGGTTTTGGGAGTCAATCCAGCGCGAACTATGAGTTCGTCGCAGCGCGAACGCCAGTTCGTCGCAGCGCGAACTGCCAGTTCGTCACGGCGCGACACCCCGTTCGTCGCGGCGCGAACACCCAGTTCGAGGCTATTTTTATTGCTGGCGCCATCGTCCAACGAAGGATGAAATTGGCAAAAAAGCCGCAATCACCTAATCTCAACCGATCAAGCGTTTGTGAAGACAGGCCTTAATGAGCGAAGTTGCATCAGCGGATGAAGGGAGCGGCCCGGCGACAGCCGATGCCAGCCCGGCGACCGTTCGCCCGGTTGCGAGCCGTTCGGTGCCCAATCGTTCAGTGCCCTTGGCGCGCGGCCTGTCGACCAAGCTGCTCTTGCTCACCATTGTCTTCGTGCTCCTGGCCGAAGTCCTCATTTTCCTGCCCTGGATCGCCAGCTACCGCCTGGCCTGGCTGAAGGAGAGGCTAAGCACCGCTGCCGCGGTGTCGATCGTGCTGGTGCAGGGTGAGCCCAATTCGCTCTCCCGCGCCGCCCAGAACGACGTGCTGATGGCAATCGGCGCCAAGGCGATCGCGGTGCGCGACGGCGGCGTATCGCGCCTGCTGGTGGTGGCCGAGATGCCGCCGCAGGTCGACGAGCACATCGACATCGCCAATGTCGGCATGATCAAGGGCATGACCGGGGCGCTGGATACGCTGTTCTTCGGCGGCAAGCGCATGCTGCGGGTGTTCGGCCCGGTCGGCGACAGCGACAAGGAATTCGAGCTGATCATGCCCGACTATTCCCTCCGCAACGCCATGCTGCGCTATTCGCGCAACGTCGCCTTCGTCTCGCTGCTGATCTCGCTGTTCACCGCAATGCTGGTCTATGCCGCGATCGACCTGATCATGATCGGCCCGATCCGCACCATGACGCGCTCGATGCTGTCCTTCTCCGAGGCGCCCGACGATCCAGGGCGCATCATCCACCCGGCCGCCCGTGCCGACGAGATCGGCGTTGCCGAGCGCGAACTGTCGCAGATGCAGGAACGGCTGCAAAAGATGCTGTCGGAGCAGAAGCATCTTGCCGATCTTGGCCTCGCCGTCTCCAAGATCAACCATGACATGCGCAACATCCTGGCCTCGGCGCAGCTGATGTCGGACCGCCTGCGCCTGGTCAAGGACCCGACGGTGCAGGCCTTCGCGCCAAAGCTGTTGCGCGCGCTCGACCGCGCCGTCTCCTATTCCGAAGGTGTGCTCCACTATGGTCGCACGCAGGAGCCGGCGCCCTCACGCCGCCGCTTGCGGCTGCGCCAGCTGGTCGACGACGTCCACGGCCTGCTCGACATCGAGGACGGCATCGAATTCGTCAATGCCGTCGAGCTCGCCTTCGAGGTCGATGCCGATTCCGACCAGCTGTTTCGCGTGCTCACCAATCTGTGCCGAAACGCGGTGCAGGCGATGGCGGCCGACGCCGAGAGCGCGCTGGTGCGCCGGCTCGCCGTATCGGCCGAGCGCATAGGCAGCGTAAGCCGCATCATTGTCACCGACACCGGTCCCGGCCTGCCGGCGAAGGCGCGAGAAAACCTGTTCGCGGCGTTTCGAGGCTCGGCCCGCAGCGGCGGCACCGGCCTTGGCCTGGCCATCGCGCACGAGCTGATCCGCGCCCATGGCGGCACGGTGGAACTGGTCGAATCGATCGGCGGCCGCACCACCTTCGCCGTCACCATCCCCGACCAGCCGGTCCGCCTCGACCAGGCCCGCAACGGCCTGCGCCGCCCTGCCTGAGCTGTATTGATATTCAGCCGAAGCCGGACTGAGCTGAATCTCAGCACCCCTTTGATCGGCACCGTCGAAAGCAGCTGCGACAAAACTTTTGCCGGATTGGCTTGCTTTTCGGAAATTCAGTCGCTAGGGAACACGTCTTGTCGCGGCCGGTCGTCAGGATCGGTTAGCGGGGCTATGTAAAGCATGGCCTGTTGCGCGCCCGTAGCTCAGCTGGATAGAGCACCAGACTACGAATCTGGGGGTCAGGAGTTCGAATCTCTTCGGGCGCGCCATTTCCGCCGAATCTGCGATTTCCTGCGATCCGCTAGCCGGTCTTGGGCTCGCATATGAAGAGCAGGTCGCGGAACACGTTGCCGAGCACCGCCTCATCCGAGTGCTGGAGAACTGGACGCCGCCTATTCCGGGCTTCTTCATTTATTACCCCAGTCGTCAGCCTGACTGCGCTATAAACGCGCTGCGATGTTCTTGAAACGGGAGAGTACGCGGCGACCGTTATCTGGGCGCAGCGACGCTGAATGCTCATTCACGCCGCCGCGCAGCACGCTCACTTTTCTTCCGCCTTTCCCGGATCAGGGCCCAATAGGCCTCGCTCCAGCCAGATACCGCTCATTGTCAAACGGCTCGGCGTGGGTGCTGCCCGGGCTCCACATGTGGCGGTGGGTCTCGGTCAGATTGCCGAGATAGACATGCAGCGCGCCTGAGCGGGCGATGCCGGTGTTGGCCACCGCGTGCACGGTATCAGGGGTCATGTGCACCACCGCGGGCGCCGCGATGTCGTGGCGTTCCGGCGCATCGATCTCGCTGCCGTCGACGGGATAGATGAAGTTGGTCTCGCTGCCCTTGTAGATGCCGATCAGCGCATCCATCAGATGGTTGTGCGGCGGGTACCGCAGGCCGGGCGACAGCGTGATGTGGTAGATGGTCAAGTCAGGGCTGGCATGCAGCAGCACCTCATCGTCGTCTTCCTCATGCGCGAGCACGCCTGATGCATGGAAGCGGTCGGTGTGTTCGCGCAGCACCGCCTTGACCCGTTCGATGGCATGAGCACCTTTGGCTGCGTTGACGATACCGGCGGTTACGGCGTAGAGAGGCGAGTTGGCGGCAAGAGACATTTGTCGTCATCTCCATTGGGAAGCTCAACCAATACAGCTGAGATGCTCAGGCTAGCGAATGCCGACAGACCCCTCAACCGGATGGTCGAAACGGGCAAGCAGACTACGCGGGCAGACTACGCGGGCAGACCACGCGGGCAGACCACACGGGCAGGCAGATATGGCTCTTCCGAAATCAGTGTCACCGTCCGCCGTCAAGGCGCCGTCGACCGCCGACATATTGCGCAGCGAGGAAGCTTATGAGCAGCTGAAGAGCGACATCGTCGCCTGCGTCCTGCAACCCGGCGAAAGCCTGACCGAAAAGCAGATCGGCGACCGCTACCAGATCAGGAAGGCGACGATCCGCTCGGCTTTGGCCCGCCTGACGCAGGAAGGGCTGATCAAGAGCGAGCCGCGCCGCGGTTATGTCATCGCACCGCTTAGCCTGCGCGACGTCAACGAGATCTTCGACCTCCGCAGCCTGATCGAACCGGAAGTGTTCCGGGTGGCCGCGGCAAACCTCACCGAACGCGGGCTCGACGACATCAGGCTGGCGGCGCAGAAGGTGCTGAAGCCGGAGACGCTGCGCAGCCATGTCGCCTTTCTGGCGGCCGACCGCGCCTTTCGCCTGGCCCTGGCTGAACTCTCCGGCAATCTGCGGCTGGTTCGCCTGCTCGACCAAACGCTCGACCAGTCGGAGCGTGTCCTCCATCTCGGCTTCAAATCGCGCGACTTCACGCAAGCGATCATCGGCCAGCAGAAGGAGTTGGTGCTTGCCTGCGAGCTGGCCGAAGTCTCGGCCATCGCAAAGCTTGCCCGCTCGCAGTGCCTGTCGCTCAAGAAGCAGGTGCTCGAGGCCTTGCTCGCCGGCTCCAAGCTGCAGGACGCCAATTTGCAAAGCTTCGCCTGAGGCGCGAAGTCCGCGCTCTCTGGCCGATGCTTACTCGTCGATGAAGCGGATGTCCGCATCGGCAAGGCAATAGGGCGCGTAGCGGAAATCGCGGATATGGCTGACCTTTCCATCCTGCCAGTCGACCAGCATGAAGCCGCGCACGGCGTCATCTCCCGTTTGCGGGTTGCGGATCAGGATGGCCGGCCTGCGGTCGACGAAGCCGAGCGACAGCGCCCAGTCCTGGACACGGTCGTAATTGCCGAAATAGTTGGAAACCTGCGCCTTGCCGCGCATGCGGGTGCGGTTGACGACTTCAAGCTGGATATCCTCGGCGATCAACGCGCGCACGGCGTCGAAGTCGCGCGCGTTGAACAGGTCGACATAGCGGCGCAGGCGCCGCTCGTCGTCGGCGTCGAGCTTTGGGGCAGGCGCCTGCTCGTCCTGTGACGCCAGCAGGCGCAGCTGCGACCGCCCGCGATGCAGCGCTGCCTTGGTCGCGGCCAGCGTCGCGCCGGACACTTCGCAGGTTTCGTGCAGGCTGAGGCCAAGCACGTCGACAAGGATCACGGCGCTGCGCTGCACTGTTGCCAGCTGCATGAAGCTTCGCAGGCTGGCGGCGGTGGCGAGCCTCGCATCGGCGCTTGCGGAGGGGTCTTCGATCGTCGTCATGTCGGTCTCGCTCATGCGCGCCTGCTCCCGCTGGCGCCGGCGCAGATGATCCTGCGCGGCATTGTGGGCTATGCGGAACAGCCATTGCTCCGGACGCCCAACGGTGGCGTCGCCGTCGATGGCCTGCAGTGCCTTGATCAGTGTCTCCTGGACGATGTCCTCGCCATCGATCACCGAGCCGGCCATGCGGGCGCAGTAGCGGTGCAGCTTCGGTCGCAAGGCGCCGAGCATCGCCTCCAGGGCAACGCGGTCGAGTTTTGCTGTGTTCATCCTGTCCGTTCCCAAAATGCCGGTCTTTGCATTCAAGCCGGCACGACCTCGCCGGCCAGCATACGATAATTGCCGACGATCTTTGCCGGCGATCTGGCAAGCGGCGTCGAGCGGCGCCCGGCATGATCGGCGCTGAAGGCCTTGAAGGCTGCGAGCCCCGTCAGGCCGTCGCCATCCTGGCTGACAAGATGGATGAACTCGCCATTCTCCAGTTCCAGGACGAGGTAGCGCACGGATTGCGGCTTCGTGTCGTCGAGTGCCTCGAACACCTGTGCAACCAGCATACGGTTCTCGGCGATGCTTTCGTCCTTCACGCCGTAGCGGATGAGATTGTAGCCCATTGTCGTCTCCTGTTTTTCAACTCTGCACAGAGAAGACGTTTCGCGGCCTCGAAAAGATTCGTCGCCCGGCGAATCTTTTCGATCGTCCGGATCGTCTTTCCCGTCGACGGCTGCGCGGCAGCCGTCCAGGAGCAGGAGAGACCCATCATGCACATCCAGTTTGCCGAATTGCCGGTGTTCGACCAGGACCGCGCCAAGGCCTTCTACACCGGACATCTTGCTTGCCAAGTGGCGGAGGACCAGCTGATGGGCGACAGCGGCTGGCGCTGGATCGAGCTGACATTTCCCGGCGCCGTCACCAATTTGCATTTCGTCAAACGCCCCGATGACACGCCGGGCACTGAGCCCGTGCTGGTGCTCGTTGATGGCGATGTCGAGGCAACGGTCGCGGGCCTGAAGGCGCGCGGCGTCGAAATCATCACCGAGCCGCAGGAAGCGCCTTGGCAGCCGGGCCGCACAGTCGCCGAATTCCGCGACAGCGAGGGCAACCGCATGGTTGTCGCCAGCAAATGATCGGACCCGGCGCAAAGCCGAACTTTGACATGAGAACAACAGGAGAGATGGACATGACCCCCCAAACGTCGACGCTGAAAGTACCGGGCGCCAGCCTCTATTATGAGATGCGCGGTTCCGGCCCCGTACTGTTGATAATCCCCGGCGGACCGCAGGACGCCGGCGTCTTCGCCGATGTCGCGGGCCACCTCGCCGACCGCTACACGGTGGTCGCCTATGATCCGCGCGGCAATTCGCGCAGCACCTTCGACGGAGAGCCGCAAGAGCAGGACCTCGATGTCCATGGCGACGATGCCGCGCGATTGATCGAGGCGCTTGGCGCCGGACCGGCCTATGTGTTCGGCACCAGCGGCGGCGCCCAGATCGGGCTCAACCTCGCCGCCCGCCATCCCGGCCGGGTTCGTGCACTGGTGGCGCATGAGCCGCCCAGCATGATGCTGCTCGACGACCCGTCGCCGTCACTGGCCGGCATGCGCGACCTGCACGACACCTATCGCAGCCAGGGTGTCGAGGCGGCGATGCAGAAATTCTTCAGCGAGAACAGCCTGTCGGAAGGGCCGGGTCAGGATGAAGCCGGGCCGCAGGACGGACCGCCTTCGTTCGAACCGTCGCCCGAGGAGGCCGAGACCTTTGCCAGGGTCAGCGGCAATTTCGAATACTGGCTGGCGCATGGCGTCATGCCGCTGTCGCTCTACCGTCCTGATATCGAGGCGCTGCGCGGCCGCCCGGTCGTGGTCGGCATCGGCGAAGAGTCCATCGGCCAGCCGATCGACGGCATGGGCAAGGCGCTGGCCGACGGGCTCGGCAGCAAGCGCGCCGCCTTCCCCGGCGACCACATGGGCTTTGCGCCCTATCCCGACCGCTTCGCCGAGACCTTGCACCTGACGCTCAGAGGCGCGTGAGATCGTCAGTTCAACAGGAAAGGAGCGTCCGCATGCACAATGCGGACGCCCTTCTCCCATGAAATTACCCGCTAAGATTGCTGTATCAGACGGCCTCCCAGCCTTCCTTGCCGCCGGCGCGGAAGATGGCGTCGATGACCTTCTGGTTGAGCACGGACTCCTCCAGCGTGAAGACACGCTCCTTGCCACCCTGTGCCGCCCTGGCAAACGTCTCGACCTCGCGCCGGTATTGCTGCGTGCCGGGAAAGCGGAACACCTGCGCCTCCGTATGGTTCTGGTTGTGCAATTCGATGCGGTGATGGTCGTAGAGCCCGGCATTGAACGGCGAGAACACCTCGATGAAACCCTTCTCGCCGTGGAACACCATCACCTGCCGCGCCGCCATCTGCGTCGACAGATAGAAGGACAGTTCGAAATCGCCGAAATCGGCGCGGATCGAGGAATAGATGTCGGTGCCGAATTTCTTGTCGCGCTCGATCGTCGCCTGCACGCGCAGTGGCTCCTTGCCGCTCGAAAACCGCGTCGACACCGTCGGATAGACGCCGATATCAGGCAGCGCGCCGCCGCCGAGATCGAGCTGGTTGCGCATGTTGGTGGGATCGACATTGTAATAGGAGAAGGCGCCCTGCACATGGCGCAGCCGGCCGATGGCGCCATCGGCGATGAGATCGCGCACCTTGATCCATTGCGGGTGGTAGATGACCATGAAGGCCTCGCAGACCAGCACCTTCTTCTGGTCGCGCAGCTTGATCAGCGGTGCGATATTCTTGGCGTCGAGCGCCAGCGGCTTTTCCACCAGCACATGCTTGCCCGCTTCGATGGCCTTGGCCGTCCACTCGACATGCTGCGAGGTCGGCAGCGGGATGTAGACGCCGTCGACGTCTTTCGAAGCGAGCAGCTCCTCATACGAACCAAAGGCATGCCTGGCGCCGAACCGCTCGCCCAGGGCCTCGGCCTTCGACAGGTCGCGGCTGGCGATCGCGGACAAAACGCCATTCTCGGCCTCGACGATTGCCGGCAACAATTGCTCGCGGCCGATCTTGGCCGTCGACAAAACACCCCATCGGAACATCAGGCTTCTCCTATCGATTTACAGGCGAGGAGGTTTGCCCGAAATTGCAGGAAAAGCCAATGCGGATCGCTGGTCCTGCTAGCCTCGCTTGCCCGTTAGCGTCATGTCGAAATTGACGATATTCGAATAGATCGGCGTGCCGACATCCATGCCGTACCGGGAGCGCAGCACCTTACCGGTGACGTGGAATTTAATGACGCCGCCCTTCAGCCCGCCGAGCTCGGCAGTGAACTTTTCCGCAAACGTCTTGCCGCGCGCCGTCAGCCGGCCGCTGACCAGCGCCGTGGTGTCGCTGGTTCGGGTTACGCTGGTCGAGCGGAACTGGATTTCGGGGCTGTTGGCCACGTCGAACACCGCATCGGAGCGCAGGAAGGCGTCGATGCGGCCCTGGCCGGTGCCGACGCTTTCGGGATAGATGGTGAAGTTGACCGCGGAACGGCCGACATCGCTGTTGTCGATGCGGATGGAGCCCTTGAAGCGGCCAAAGGCGCCGTCGAGGCCGCCGCCACCGACCTTGCCGATGGAGAAGCGAATGCTGGAGCTGGCCGGGTTGACCGTGTAGCTGCCGGCGGCGTCGCCGAGGTCCACAGCGGCGGAGACAGGCATGGCAAGGCAAGCGGCAACAGCCGCCAATCCGAAGATGCGCGCATACATGGGTTTTGTCCTTACTGGGGCAGGCGAAGTGTTGCGCCCTCACTCCAATGAACGAATGCGCGGCGCGCGCTATTCCATGTCCTGATCTGACGAAGGCGTGATCATGCGCGTGAGCACGCTGTCGCGCAGCCAGAAATGATGCCGCAGCGCCGCCAGCGCATGCAGCGCGACCAAGGCAATGCCGGCATAGGCGAGATACCAGTGTGCTACCGCCCAGAAGTTTTCCGCCGCATCGGACACGCCGAGCGGCAGGTTCGGCATCACGAAAAGGTTGAACGGCATGCTGGGGATCTCCAGCATCGACACCGAAACCAGTGCCCAGCCGGACAGCGGCACCGCGAGCTGGAAGCCATAAAGCGCCAGATGCGCCAGCGGCGCCGTCCGACGCTCCAGGCCTCCGACCGAGGCCGGCAAGGCCGGGGCCGTATTGCCGAGCCGCCAGGCAATGCGCAGGATGAGGAGGCCGAGCAGCAGGAAGCCGAAGGATTTGTGCAGCTGGATCAGCTCGAAGGCGGTGCGCTGGCTGGTCAACCGCACCATGATGAAGCCAAGCATGAACTGGCCGATGAACAGGATGCCGATCAGCCAGTGGAGGACGATCGCCGCCCAGCCGTAGCGGGTTGAGTTGTTGGTGATGAATGCCGGCATGGCTGGTGAACGAATGGCAGCTGGGCTTTCTTCCACCCTCCCCCTTGTGGGGAGGGTCGGCGCGAAGCGACGGGGTGGGGGGTAGCGCCCTACGAAGACTCCCACCCCGATCCGCTACGCGGATCGACCCTCCCCACTAGGGGGAGGTGGCTAAGCACCGACCTTGAAGAAATCAACAAACGCCCGCAGCGCCGGGCGCATCTGGCGGCGGCTGGGGTAGTAGACGAAGAAACCGTCGAAGGGCGGACACCAGTCTTCCAGCACGCGGATCAAGCGACCGTCGGCGAGCGGCGCGCGCACATAATCGTCGAAGACGAAGGCGAGCCCAGCGCCGTCGACCGCCGCCTGGGCGATCAGATGGTCTTCGTCGAGGATCAGCGGCCCTTGCGCCGCGATCTCGATCTCTTCGCCATCCTTCTCGAATTCCCAGCGGTAAAGAATGCCGCTGGAAAAACGGAAGCGGATGCAGCGGTGGTCGGCAAGATCGCGCGGATGGCGGGGTCTTGGCATGGTCGCGAAATAGGATGGCGCGCCGACCACGGCGCCGCGAAGGTCCGGTCCGATGCGCACCGCGATCATGTCGCGCTGCAGGCTCTCACCGAGCCGCACGCCGGCATCGAAGCCGCCTTCGACGACGTCGGTGAAGCGATCCTCGATGACGATTTCCAGCACGATGTCGGGATAGGCCGCGGCAAAGCCGCCGAGCCTGGGCGTCAATGCCAGGTGGGCCGCGGTGCGCGGCACGGTCAGCCGCAGGTTCCCGGCCGGCCGGTCGCGCGCCTCGATCGCCGTTTCCAGCGCCAGATCGATCTCGGACAGCGCCGGCCGCAGCCGTTCGAGCAGCTGCGCGCCCTCCTCCGTTGGTGCCACGCTGCGGGTGCTGCGCGCCAAAAGCCGCACGCCGAGCCGCGCCTCCAGGCTGGACACGGCATGGCTAACTGCCGAGGGCGCGATGGCCAGTTCGCGCGCCGCGCCGCGAAAACTACCGCATTGGGCGACTGTTGCCAGTACAGCGAGTTGAGAAAGATGCGCTCGGTTCATTGCTCTATTTTATAGAACAGCCCGTGCGAATGACAGCCAATTATCGAACGTAAAGCTAGGCGCTATCTCTGTTTCATCGCAACAAGGAGATGCGCCATGAAAACCCGCAAACTTGGTACTGAGCTCGAAGTCTTCCCCGTCGGCCTCGGCTGCATGGGCATGAGCTTCGCATATGGCGGTCAGGCCGAGGTTGACGCAATCGCCACGCTGCGCCGCGCTGTCGAGATCGGCGTGACGTTTTTCGACACCGCCGAAGTCTATGGTCCCTTTGAGAACGAGATCCTTCTCGGCAAGGCATTGAAGCCGGTGCGCGACAGGGTGACGATCGCCACCAAATTCGGCTTCAAGATTTCCGAGGAAGGCTCAGGCCTCGAACGCATGGTCGGCGTCGACAGCCGCCCGGAGCACGTCAAGGCGGTGGCCGAAGCCTCGCTGAAGCGGCTCGATACCGATGTTATCGACCTCTACTACCAGCACCGCGTCGATCCCGACGTGCCGATAGAGGACACGGTCGGTGCCATGGCCGAGCTGGTGCGCGATGGCAAGGTGCGGGCGCTGGGCCTGTCGGAGGTCAGTGCCGCCACCATCCGCCGGGCGCACGCCGTGCATCCGATCGCTGCCGTGCAGAGTGAGTACTCGCTTTGGAGCCGCGACCCTGAAGACGAAGTGTTCGATGTCTGCCGCGAACTCGGCATCGGCTTCGTCCCCTACAGCCCGCTCGGTCGCGGCCTGCTCACCGGCACCATCGCCAAGCCCGAGGCCCTCAGCGACGACGACTGGCGCCGCACCTTGCCGCGTTTCCAGGCCGACGCCATGGCCGCTAATGCCAAGGTCGTTGCGACGCTGGAAAAGCTGGCGGTGGAAAAAGGCGTCACCTCGGCGCAGCTGGCGCTGGCTTGGGTGCTGCACCAGGGCGACTTCATCGTGCCGATCCCCGGCGCAAGAAAGATCCGCCATCTCGAGCAGAACACAGCGGCGGTCGGGATCGAGCTGAGCGCGGCTGAGGTCGCGGCGATTGGAGATGCGCTGTCGCCGGACAAGGTGGTTGGCAAGCGCTACACTGAGGAATTGCTGGCGCTGGTGAATGGGTGAACAAGCGGGGGAGCTTGGCGCCCTGAGAAGTCAGCGCGCGGCACCCCCCTCTGTCCTGCCGGACATCTCCCCCGCAAGGGGGGAGATCGGCTGTCGTCGCTGTTTTCGCCAATCACCAACGTTGCAGAAAGTGCGCCAACGATGAAGCTGCCAATCTCCCTCCTTGCGGGGGAGATGGCCGGCAGGCCAGAGGGGGGTGCCTCGCGCCGCCATTTCGTATTACCAAGGCACCACCGTAATCTCCGGCCAGCACGCCTTCGCCCTCGCCCCCTTGGCCTCATGCGTGCGCCTGTTATCCATCAGCCGGTTGGGCGTGATGCGAAACGCGAAGAGGTCATCCAGCCCGAACGGCGCCACGACCTCAAGCTGCCCATCGGCATCGTATCGCACCCCGACCGCATGCGTCTTCGAGGCGAAATAGCTCACCGACTCGCTGGAACTCGTATAGCGCGGGCAGGGCTGGCCGAATTTCTGCGGATACCACAGATGCACCCGTGCCTGGTTGCGCACCTCGGCCGGCAGAGCCAGCCCCTCGAAATGCTGCGCGGCTCGACGGATGACCGTTCCTCGGCCTCGTAGGACAGGTCGCTGTCATCGAAGTAGAAGAGATCGACATCCTTGATGCCGTAGCCCGGCGGCTTGCCGGTCAGGTGGTTCCAGACGCTGTTGTAGAGCGCGCCGGACACCACCAGCCAGTCCGGCAACGCCAGCGTGCGGGCCCGCTCCAGCGCGTCGCTGACGAGCGCATCCGCCAACACCATGGCGAGAAACGCTTCGCGCTGGGCTTCGAACGGCAGACCGGAATAGCGCAGATGGTCCATCGCCCTTTGGAGAGCGATTCGCAACTGCCGGCAATCCTCAGAAGCAATTCCAGGAAAAGTGTGTAGCGGTTTTACTGGGAAGCGCGCCGCGCTTTCCCTAAGACGCGCTTTCCCTAAGAATTGCCTGAAGTCGAAATACGTAGGGCGGCGTTAGCCGCTCTACGTTCTCAGCATGCCGCCCGTTTGCTTGCCAACATTGTCGACGATGCGCTTGGCCAGCGCCTCGAAATCCTCGTCGGTGAGCGTCTTTTCAACCGGCTGGATAGATACTTCGATGGCAACCGACTTCTTGGCGGTCCCGAGAGATGCCCCCTCGAACACATCGAACACCGAAACGCCGGTGACCAGCTTCTTGTCGGCGGCGAGCGCCGCGCGCACCAGCGCGCCGGCCTCCACCGTCTTGTCGACGACGAAAGCAAAGTCGCGCTTCACCGCCTGGAAGGCGGACAGCTCCAGCTTTGGCTTGGTTTTCGTCGGCTTGGCCTTCGGCTCGGGCACGGCGTCGATATAGACCTCGAAACCGCAGATCGGTCCGGAAACGTCCAACCCCTCCAGCGTCTTCGGGTGGAACTCGCCGAAGGTGCCGAGCACTGTCTTCGGGCCGAGCTTGATCGTGCCGGAGCGGCCGGGATGATACCAGGCCGGACCGCCTGGCTCGATCTGCAGCCTGTCGACCGGCGCGCCGCAGGCTTCCAGCGCTGCAATCGCGTCGGCTTTGGCGTCGAACACGCCGACCGGACCGGAATTGCCGGCCCAACTGCGGCCGGAACCGTCGAGCTTGGCGGTGCCGCGGCGCACACCGGCGGCAACGCGCCGCTGCTGGTCGGGGCCGTCGCCCTCATAGGTACCGGAGACCTCGAACAGCGCGACATCGCCGATCCCCTTGTCGGCATTGCGCTGCGCGGCGACGATCAGGCCGGGCAACAACGAGGGCCGCATATCGGACATGTCGGCTGCAATCGGATTAGCGAGCTTCAGCGCCGTCTGGCCGCCGCCGAACAGTTCGGCGTGTTTGGCCGGGATGAACGACCAGGTGAGAACCTCCAGCATGCCCCGCACGGCGAGCGAGCGCTTGGCAATGCGGGTGCGCACCTGCAGCGTCGTCAGGATCTTGGAATTGACCGCGTCATGAGCGCCGAGCGGCTGCGGCGCGATGTTGTCGACGCCGTGAATGCGCATGACTTCCTCGACCAGGTCGGCTTTGCCATCGACATCGGGCCGCCAGGACGGCACCGCCACATCGACGATGTCGTCCGAGCCCTGCGGCTCGAAGCCGAGGCGCGAAAGGATGTCGAGGCTTTCCGCCTTCGGCACTTCGGTGCCGGTCAGCCGCTTTACTTCCGAGATCGGGAAGGAAACGATCTTAGGCTTGTAGCCGGCATAGCCAATGACCTCGGTTTCCGTCGGCTCGCCGCCGCAGAACTCCAGCACAAGCTTTGTCGCCAGCTCGACGCCGGGCACCATGAATTCTGGGTCGACGCCACGCTCGAAACGGTAACGGGCATCGGTGATGATGCCGAGCGTACGGCCAGTGCGGGCCGTGGTGATCGGATCCCAAAGAGCGGATTCGATCAGCACGTCCGTGGTGCTCTCGTCGCAGCCGGAATGCTCGCCGCCCATGACACCGGCGATCGATTCGACGCCATTATCATCGGCGATCACGCACATCTGCGGCGTCAGCGTGTATTCGCGCCCGTCGAGCGCCAGCACCTTCTCGCCGTCGCGTGCGCGGCGCACGACGAGATTGCCGGCGACCTTCTTGGCATCGAACACATGCAGCGGCCGGCCACGGTCGAAGGTGACGTAGTTGGTGATGTCGACCAGCGCGCTGATCGGGCGCAAGCCGATGGCGATCAGCCTTTGCTGCAGCCATTTCGGCGACGGCCCGTTCTTCACGCCTTTCACCAGGCGCAGCGCGAAACCGGGGCAGAGCTCCGGCGCCTCGATGGTCACCTTGACCGGCGTTTCACCTTTGCCAGGGACCGCTTCGACCGGCGCGGTCTTGAGCCGGCCAAGCCCGCTTGCCGCCAGGTCCCGGGCTACGCCGTAAATGCTGGTCGCATCCGGCCGGTTCGGCGTCAGATTGATCTCGATCACCGGATCGTCGAGATGCGCGTAAGCCGCGAAGCTGGTGCCGACAGGCGCATCGGCCGGCAGGTCGATAATGCCATTGTGCTCATCCGACAGCTCCAGCTCGCGCTCGGAACACATCATGCCATGGCTCTCGACGCCGCGGATCTTGCCGACGGTCAGCGTCACGTCGATACCGGGCACATAGGCGCCGGGCGCGGCGAAGGCGCCGATCAGGCCGGCGCGGGCATTCGGCGCACCGCACACCACCTGGACAGGGGCTGCGCCATTGCCGGTGTCGACGGTCAGCACCCGCAGCCGGTCGGCGTCGGGATGCTGCACCGCCGTCAGCACCTTGGCGATGACGAACGGCTTCAGGCCGGCCTTGTCGTCGACATGCTCGACTTCGAGGCCGATCGAGGTCAGCCTCTCGACGATCTCGTCGAGCGTGGCGTCGGTGTCGAGATGATCCTTGAGCCAGGAAAGGGTGAGTTTCATCACTATGTTCCGTTTTGTCTGTACCCGCCCGGACCTTGTCCATCGGGTCTGGGCACGCTTGTCTTCAAATGGCGCGGCAAGTCGTCGGGCATATGCACGAAGGGCAGCTGCTCGCGCACATAGGCATGGTGCGTCGGCCGGAAATAAGCCGGCATGTCCATGGCGCCCAGCATGAAATAGATGTGGTCTTCCAGCCGCTCGTCGACATAGGCGATAGGCGAGCCGCAAATGCCGCAGAACGAGCGTGTAACCGGGCCGTTCTCGTACATCTTCAGTGCCTTGCCGGTGAAAGCCACCTGCTCGGTAAGGAAGCCGACAAAGGCCGACACCGGCGCGCCGCTGGCGCGCCGGCAATCGCCGCAATGGCAATAGCTGACATGGTGCGGTTCGACCGAGGCCTCGAACCGTACCGCGCCGCAGCGGCAGCCACCGGCGTGCGGCGCCGTCATGCGGAAAGACCTCCGAACAGCGTCGGCATGTCGAGCGGCCGGAAACCGTAATGCGACAGCCAGCGGACATCGGCGTCGAAGAAGGCGCGCAGGTCCGGCATGCCGTATTTCAGCATGGCGATGCGGTCGATTCCCATGCCCCAGGCAAAGCCCTGATATTCGTCGGGATCGAGCCCGCCGGCGCGCAGCACATTGGGGTGGACCATGCCGCAGCCGAGGATCTCCATCCAGTCGGAGCCTTCGCCGAAGCGCACTTCGCCGGGCCACGAGCGGTCGCATTGGATGTCGACCTCGAGGCTTGGCTCGGTGAACGGGAAGAACGACGGCCGGAAGCGCATCTTGACCTGCGGCACCTCGAAGAAAGCCTTGCAGAATTCTTCCAGCACCCACTTCATGTTGGCGACATTGGCCGATTTGTCGATCACCAGCCCCTCGACCTGATGGAACATCGGCGAGTGGGTAGCGTCGGAATCCTGGCGGTAGGTCTTGCCGGGAATGACGATGCGGATCGGCGGCTTCTGCTTCTCCATGGTGCGGATCTGGACCGGCGAGGTGTGGGTGCGCAACAGCTTGCGCTCGCCCTTTTCGTCCGGCTGGAAAAAGAAGGTATCGTGCATCTCGCGCGCCGGATGCCCTTCGGGGAAATTCAGCGCGGTGAAATTGTAATAGTCGCTCTCGACATCGGGACCTTCTGCGATGGCAAAGCCGAGATCGCCGAAGATCGCCGCGATCTCGTCGATGACCTGGCTGATCGGATGGATGCGGCCGCGCTCGGCCGGCGATTGCCGCACCGGCAGCGTCACGTCGACCGTCTCGGCGGCAAGGCGCGCCGTGACCGCCACATCCTTCAGCTCGGCCTTGCGTGTCGTCAGCGCTTCGGTGACGCGGTTCTTCAGGCCGTTGATCGCGGGGCCCTTGACCTGGCGCTCCTCGGCGCTCATCGCGCCCAGTGTCTTCAGCAATTCCGAGATCGACCCCTTTTTGCCGAGAGCCGCGACGCGCACGGCTTCGATAGCAGCCTCATCGGCGGCCGACGCGACGTCGGCCATCAGGGAGTTTTCGAGAGTATCCAAGCCGGTAGCTATGTCGTTCACGGTCAAACTCGCTGTGTTGGGAGTCAACTTTGAGGTGAAAGTCACTTTCAAGTTGAAAGTTCAGCCATAAGAAAAACCCGCGCCAGCCGTGCCAGCGCGGGTTCCCCAATCAGAATTGCGAATGCTGGGAAGCGCTGGGCTCGGAGCCCGATCCCGAAAAGTTGCAGACTTTTCGGAAAGATCGCGCTCCTCGCTAAATTTCCCTGAGCATGATGTTGTCCAAAAAGTCAGCAACTTTTTGGCATCATGCTCTAGGCGACAGCGCTTTCAAAAGCATTCGGGGTGGTGTTCTTCAGATATTCGAGCGCGACCTTGGCCTTGGCCACGAGTGCGGCGAACGCCTGCGGTTCATGGATGGCCATGTCGGACAGGATCTTGCGATCGATCTCGATACCGGACTTGTTGAGGCCGTCGATGAAGCGGCCATAGGTCAGGCCATGCTCGTGCGTCGCGGCGTTGATGCGCTGGATCCACAGCGCGCGGAACGAGCGCTTGCGGTTCTTGCGGTCGCGATACGCATACTGCATCGACTTTTCGACCGCCTGCTTGGCGATGCGAATGGTGTTCTTGCGGCGGCCGTAGAAGCCTTTCGCGGCTTTCAGGACCTTCTTGTGCTTGGCGTGCGAGGTGACGCCTCTTTTTACGCGTGCCATGTCATGATCTCCTTAAACGCTGTTCCTGGAAACCGAATGCTCAGAGGCCGTTCGGCAGAAAATTCTTGATGACCTTCTTGCCATCCGGTTCAGCCAGAACCATCGTGCCGCGGGCATTTCGAATGAACTTGTTGGAACGCTTGATCATGCCGTGACGCTTGCCGGCCGCAGCCGACAGGACTTTACCCGTACCTGTGATCTTGAACCGCTTCTTGGCGGCCGATTTGGTCTTCATCTTGGGCATTTTGCTACTCCGTATTGGTGGCGCACAATCGCGCTTCTTGTTCGCTTCGGGCGGACCAAAAGCCCGAAAAGCAAATGAAACCGCCACGGCATGCCCTGCCGGGCGGTTTTCTTGGAACGGCGGTCCTATACTTCAAAGCGGGCTGGCGCGCAACACCCGAGCGGCTGCGACGCTCTGTCCGCGATCAGGGCAGCCTGAACAGCACCGGCAGAATGCCCGATTGCTGGGCGCCATCGATGGTCTCGAACACCGGCAACGCCACCAGAAACACCAGCCCGTCGAGCAAGGTGGTCAGCAAGAGGCGCGGCTTGAAGCTGCCGGTGTCGCCTTCCTGGTAGAGCGACAGCTGGGGGAAGAAACGCGGCACCCGCGCCAGATAGGCTGTGTAGGGCGCGCCGAGAACCTCCTTGAGATACCGTTCCTCGCGCAGGATGACGATGTGGAAGGCGCCGGCGCACAACAGCGCAAACAGGACGATGCCGGAGAACGAGCCGATCTGCGCCCCGACGCCGGCGGCGGCAACGGTCGAGAACACGTAGAGAGGATTGCGGGTGATCGAATAGGGTCCGCCGGTGACCACTTCGGAGGATTTGCGCCCCCCGATATAGAGTGTCGACCACAAGCGGCCGACGACGCCAAGGAAGATCAGCAGCACGCCGACCATCTCGATCGTTTCATGCACCGGGGTATCGGGCGGGAAGGTCGACTGGCCGAACAGCAGTGCCGCAAACAGCACCACCACCAGCACCGCAAGCACCATCCGGCGCATGTGCTGGTAGCCGCCCAGCTCCTTGATGGGCGCAGGGTTGATTTCATTGGCCATGTCGGGAATCCGATCGTCGAGAAGCTTTGCCGGCGATCGCGGCGTCTGGACAGGAGAATCGGCGTCCCGCCGATCGCCGGGACGCCATGAGACAGGATTCAGGCGGATTTAGAGCGCAACGCCCGAACTGATCTAGCGCGGGGCCAGCACCATCATCATCTGGCGGCCTTCCAGCTTCGGCTCGGCTTCGACCTTGGCGATGGTAGCCGTCTCCTCGCGCACCTTGTTCAGGAGCTGCATGCCGAGTTCCATATGCGCCATCTCGCGGCCGCGGAAGCGCAACGTCAGCTTGACCTTGTCACCTTCCTCGAAGAAGCGCCGCACGGCCTTCATCTTGGTTTCGTAGTCATGGCTGTCGATGTTCGGGCGCATCTTGATCTCCTTGATCTCGATGACCTTCTGGTTCTTGCGCGCCTCGGCCGCCTTCTTCTGGTTGGCGTATTTCAATTTGCCGAGATCGAGAATTTTGACGACAGGCGGCACCGCATTGGGCGAGATCTCGACCAGATCGAGCCCTGCCTCTTCGGCGAGCAGCAATGCGTCGTTGATGGAAATATCGCCGCGGTTCTGGCCATCGGCGTCGATCAGTTGGACCCGGGGAACCCGGATATCACGGTTGGAGCGCGGGCCATCTTTGGTGGGCGCCGCTGCTTTGAAAGGTCTGCGAATGGTCGTGGTCTCCTTGGCCGTTTCGTTCAGGGTTTCAATCTAGAAATGTTCAGGACGCGCCAATGTGGTGAGCGCGCGGGCGGAGTCAATAGCACAGCGCTGACAGAAAATCACCCTGATCGCAGGCCTGCACCAAACAAAGGATGTCGCGAGCACTTTCCGCCTCGCCTGTGCCTGTGTCAAAAGACCGGCGAGTAAAATCAGGCTCCCGCAATCAGGCCCCCAGAACCAGGATTGATCCACAGCCATGACCGCGACCACCCCAACCCTGCTGGATGTCGACGGCATTGATATCGCGGTTCGCCATTCCTCGGGCGCAACGCCCGGCATCGTCTGGCTCGGCGGCTATAAATCCGACATGCTGGGCACGAAGGCGCAGACGCTATCGGATTGGGCGGCAAGGGAAGGCCGCGCGTATCTGCGCCACGATTATTCCGGCCATGGCGAATCCGGCGGCGCCTTTGCCGACGGCACCATTTCGAAATGGCTTGGCGAGAGCCTCGCCGTCTTCCGGCGTTTCACCGAGGGCAAGCAAATCCTGGTCGGCTCGTCGATGGGCGCCTGGA
Source organism: Mesorhizobium sp. M0052 (assembly GCF_040323255.1). Lineage (NCBI taxonomy): Bacteria > Pseudomonadati > Pseudomonadota > Alphaproteobacteria > Hyphomicrobiales > Phyllobacteriaceae > Mesorhizobium > Mesorhizobium sp. M0052. The sequence goes on from NZ_JAMYUS010000007.1 coordinate 206,813, forward strand.
TCGCGCTGCGCATGGCGCAGGAACTGCGCAAGGCGGGCGACAGCAATGTGGTTGGCCTGGTGCTGCTCGCGCCGGCGCCGGATTTCACCGCCGAGCTGGTCGAGCCGGCTCTGACGGAGGAACAGAGGCGCGACCTCCGGGAGAAAGGCTTTTTCGAAGAACCTTCGGACTATTCCGCCGAGCCTTACATCTACACAAGCGCGCTGATCGAGGACGGCAGGGCGAACCGGGTCATGACCGGGCCGATCGATACCCATTGCCCCGTCCACATCCTGCAGGGCCTGGCCGATGCCGATGTGCCGGCAAGCCATGCGCTGAAGCTGGTCTCGCTGCTGCCGGCCGACGACGTCACCTTGTCGCTCATTCCCGACGGCGACCACCGGCTGTCGCGGCCGCAGGATCTCGACATGCTGCTGAGGGCGGTGGGCGACATGGTTCAGCGGGCGGGGTAGGCAAGAATGCGCATTTCCATCCCGATATCCGCCTTTGTCGCGGCAATCGTCGGCTTCGGCGGCACGCTGGCCGTCGTCATTGCCGCCGCCAAGGCGGTTGGCGCCACGCAAGCCGAAACCGCGAGCTGGGTGACGGCAGTGTGCGTGGCGATGGCGATCGAATGCTTGTGGCTGTCCTGGCGCACGAAAATACCCATCATCACCGCCTGGTCGACACCGGGCCTGGCGCTGATGGCGGCATCGAGCGGGTTTACCATGGCTGATGCGGTCGGCGCCTTCATCGTCACCAGCTTGATGTTGATCGCCACCGGCCTGTTCAAGCCGCTGACCCAGCTGATATCAAGGATACCGGCGTCAGTCGCGTCCGGCATGCTGGCGGGCATCGTCGTCACCTTCGCGCTCAATGCCGTTAAGACCATTCCGGTCGATCCCTGGCTGATCCTGCCGCTGATCGCGGCCTTCTTCGTCATTCGCCTGTTCAACCCGGCGCTGTCGGTGCTGGCGGTGCTGATCGGCGGCGGCATCGCCGCATTCCTGACAGGCCGTGTCGGCGGACTGCCGGCGCCGGAACTGTCGACGCTGACGCTGATTGCCCCGCATTTCAGCGCCGCAGCTGTCATCGGCCTGGCGCTGCCGCTCTACCTCGTCACCATGGCGTCGCAGAACCTGTCGGGTCTCGCCGTCTTGCGCGCCGCCGGCTATCACCCCGAACCCGGCCCGCTGATCGGCGTCACCGGCCTGTTCTCGCTGCTGTCGGCGCCGTTTGGCGGCTCGACCACCAATCTGGCCGCGATCTCTGCGGCGATCTGCACCGGGCCGGACGTCCATCCCAACCCGGCCGAGCGCTGGAAGACCGGACCCTTCTATGCACTTGCCTATCTGATTTTCGCGGTTTTCGGCTCCTCGCTGGTGGCAATCTTCGCCGTCCTGCCGCAGAGCCTGATCGTTCTGGTAGCCGGCCTGGCGCTGATGGGATCGCTCGCCAACGCGCTGTCGATCGCGCTCAAGGACGAGGACCAGCGCATGGCCGCCACGGTCACCTTCGTGGTCACCGCGTCAGGGCTGACCTTGTTCGGCGTTGGCGCCGCCTTCTGGGGTCTGGTCGCTGGCCTGGTCGTGCTTTCCCTCGAAGCGCTCAAAAAGCGATAATCATTTCAGGCCCTTGTCCGGTTTTGGCGGACGTTGTCTTGAATCGCCGTTTTTCTCATCCCATTTCGAATCCACGCAGCCACTCTTGGCTGTCTCCAACCGAAGGAATGGGAGAAAATGAACACATCCGCATTGATCCGCCCGGCCTGGACGCCGGCGACCATCGCGCTGATGGTGATCGGCTTCATGGTGTTCTGGCCGCTTGGCTTCGCCATGCTCGCCTACATCATCTGGGGCGACCGGCTTGACGGCTTCAAGCGCGACGTCAACCGGGCCACCGACGGCATCTTCGCCGGCTGCCGCCGCGGTTCCGACAAGGCCGCGCGCTGGGGCCACGGTTCGGCCCGCACCGGCAATGTCGCTTTCGACGACTGGCGCGAGAAGGAACTCGAACGCCTCGCCGAAGAGCGTCGCAAGCTCGACGAGATGCTGAGCGAGTTCGATGAGTACGCCCGCGAATTGCGCCGCGCCAAGGACCAGGACGAGTTCGACCGCTTCATGGCCAACCGCAACAAGTCGACGGCGCCTGCGAAAACAGGCTCGGCCGAAACGGCCAAGCCCGCGACCCCCAAGCGCAAGGGCCCGAACCTGCTTGACGACTGAGGCTGCGCGCATGACCCCGAAAATCGGAACCGATTTTCGGGGTCATGCGCCGAATTAGAGTGCTACAGCGTCCTTTGCGCGTCAGAGACGCGCGGCGCTGTAGGACAGGCCTTGGCATGATGGACGGCGTCGCGCGAGCGGCGCCGTTTCTTTTTTGTTCTGGTCGTTTTCCTCGAATCGCGTATCGTTCAGCCATGTCCTTCGGCTTTTTCCGCAACCTGACCAAACCAAAACCCTCGCCTGTCGAAGAGCGAGAGCACGTCGTTGCCGGCCGCACACTGCCGCTCAGGATCGTCGAGAGCGCCCGCGCACGGCGGCTGACGCTGCGCATCGATTCGGGCGGCCAGGGGCTGCGCATCACCGTGCCGCCGGGCCTGCGCCGCGGCGAGGTGGAGAAATTCCTTCACCGCCACCAGGACTGGCTGGAGCAGCGTCTGGCCAAGGTCCCGACACGGCCGCAAGTGCGCCCCGGCATCAAGATCCCGATACGCGGCGTCGCGCATCGCATCGTCCACGAACCGTCGAAACGCGGCACCGTCACCGTGTCGCGCGACGAGCGCGGTCCGCTGCTGATCGTCCATGGCGAGCGCATACATTTGCCGCGCCGCATCGCCGATTTCCTCAAGCGTGAGGCCAAGAAGGACATCGAGAAGCTGGTGGTCAAGCATACCGAGGCCATCGGCAAGCGCGCCAAGGCGATCCGCTTCAAGGACACGTCGAGCCGCTGGGGTTCCTGCACTTCCGATGGCAATCTGTCCTTCTCATGGCGCATCATGATGGCGCCGACGCCGGTGATAAACTACCTGGTCGCGCATGAGGTGGCGCATCTCAAGGAGATGAACCACGGCCCGAAATTCTGGAAATTGTGCGATCAGCTCTGTCCCGATACCGACCGCTGCAAGGACTGGCTGAAGCGCAATGGCGGCGCGCTGCAGGCGATCGTGTTCGATTAGCCTGCGCCGGCGCCGCGCTCAATCATCATTGGCCGCATTAAGCTCTTCAGGCCGCAGCCCTTCGTCGCCATGGCGCGGCCATGGCAGGAAATTCTGCTCGAACGCATCGCTGCCGAAATAATCCAGGACCCGGTGCGCTTCTGCCCCGTCGAAGGCGGCCTTTTGCATCAGATGCGCGATGACGTCGCGCGCTTGCGCGATCTTCTGCCTGAGTTCGGCTATGCTCTGGTCGGCCATTCGTCTGCTCCGCCTTGCTTCTCCCATCAATAGGTAGCGCCTTTGGCGTTGCCGGCAAACAGCATGCTTTTTCTCGACTCTTGGCCGGTTTCGTGCCAATCCCCGCGCCATGGCGCTCGATATCAAGATCTGCGGATTGAAGACCGATGATGCAATGGCCGCGGCATTGGCCGGCGGCGCCAGCCATGTCGGCTTCATCTTCTTTGCCAGGAGCCCGCGCTATGTCGAGCCTGCGGCAGCCGGCCGCCTGCGCCAGGCGGCAATCGGCAAGGCCCTGGCGGTTGCCGTGACGGTCGATTCCGATGACGCCTTCCTGGACGAGATCGTCGAAAAGATGCGACCCGACATGCTGCAACTGCACGGCACGGAGACGCCCGAGCGGGTGGCCGAGGTGAAAGCCCGCTACGGCTTGCCTGTCATGAAGGTGTTCTCCGTCAGTGAGGCTGCCGATCTCGAGCGGCTAAAGCCGTTCATCGGCGTTGCCGATCGCTTCATGTTCGATGCCAAGCCACCAAAGGGCTCGCAACTTCCGGGCGGCAATGGCGTCGCCTTTGACTGGCGCATCCTGGCCGGCCTTGACGCCGGGCTCGATTACATGCTTTCCGGTGGGCTCAACGCCGCCAATATCGGCGACGCCCTGATATCAGCCAATCCGCCCGCGATAGACATTTCGTCGGGGGTGGAAAGCGGCCCGGGCGTCAAGGATCCGGCGCTGATCGAGCAGTTTTTCCGGGCCGTCAGGGCCGCGCGCGACGACCGCGCTGCCTGAGCACTTCTTTCGAACCCGAGCATGTTCCGGAAAAGTGGGAACCGGTTTTCCGATAAGACATGCTCAGAACCAAGACCAGGAGATCGGCGATGAACAAGCCGGCGACACCCAATTCCTTCCGCACCGGACCCGACGAACAGGGCATGTTCGGCATCTTCGGGGGCCGCTTCGTGGCCGAGACGCTGATGCCGCTGATCCTCGACCTGGAGCGGCACTGGAACGAGGTCAAGAACGATCCGGACTTCAAGGCTGAGCTGACCAATTTGTCGACCCACTATGCCGGGCGGCCGTCAAAGCTCTATTTCGCCGAAGGCCTGACCAAGCATCTTCGTGAGGTTTCCTCGGCGAAGGGCCTCGGGGGCGGCGCCAAAGTCTACTTCAAGCGCGAGGATTTGAACCACACCGGTTCGCACAAGATCAACAACTGCCTCGGCCAGATCCTGCTGGCCAAGCGCATGGGCAAGAAGCGCATCATCGCCGAGACGGGCGCTGGTCAGCACGGCGTTGCCGCGGCCACGGTCGCGGCGCGCTTCGGCTTTCCCTGCGTCGTTTATATGGGCGCCACCGATGTCGCCCGCCAAAGCCCCAACGTGTTCCGCATGAAGCTGCTCGGCGCCGAAGTGCGGCCGGTGACCGCCGGTCACGGCACGCTGAAGGACGCCATGAACGAAGCGTTGCGCGACTGGGTCACCAATGTCGAGGACACTTATTATCTGATCGGCACCGCCGCAGGTCCGCATCCCTATCCGGAGCTGGTGCGCGACTTCCAGTCGGTGATCGGCATCGAGGCGCGCGCCCAGATCCTCGAACAGGAAGGCCGGCTGCCCGACACCATCATCGCGGCTGTCGGCGGCGGCTCCAACGCCATCGGCCTGTTCCATCCTTTCCTCGACGACAGGCAAGTCCGCATCATCGGCATCGAAGCCGGCGGCCGCGGCCTCGACGGCATCGAGCATTGCGCCTCGATGAATGCCGGCGCGCCAGGCGTCCTGCACGGCAACCGCACCTATCTCCTGCAGAACGCCGATGGCCAGATCATGGACGGCCATTCGATCTCGGCCGGCCTCGACTATCCGGGCGTCGGCCCCGAACATTCCTGGCTGCGCGATTCCGGCCGCGTCGAATATGTGCCGATCCTCGACGACGAGGCGCTGGAAGCCTTCAAGCTGACGACGCGCGTCGAAGGCATCATCCCGGCGCTGGAATCCGCGCACGCCATCGCGCATGCGGTGAAGATCGTGCCTGATATGGACAAGGACCAGATCGTCATCGTCAATCTGTCGGGACGCGGCGACAAGGATGTGCACACAGTGGCCTCGATGCTGGGCATGGAGATCTGATCATGGTGACCCGCATCGACCGCCGCATGGCAAAACTGAAAGCCGAGGGCCGCCCGGCGCTCGTCACCTATTTCATGAGCGGCGACCCCGACTATGACACCGCTTTGTCGATCATGAAGGCGCTGCCCAAGGCCGGCGCCGACATCATTGAAATGGGCATGCCGTTTTCCGATCCGATGGCCGATGGACCGGCGATCCAGGCCGCTGGCCTGCGGGCGCTGAAAGGTGGCCAGACCCTGGTCAAGACGCTGAAGACGGCGGCTGATTTCCGCGCCACCGACAATGAAACGCCGATCGTGCTGATGGGCTACTACAACCCGATCTACATCTACGGTGTCGATCGCTTCCTCAAGGACGCCATCGCCAGCGGCATTGACGGGCTGATCGTCGTCGACCTGCCACCGGAGATGGACGAAGAACTCTGCATTCCGGCGCTGAAGGCCGGCATCAACTTCATCCGCTTGGCAACGCCGACCACCGACGACAAGCGCCTGCCCAAGGTGCTGCAGAATACGTCGGGCTTCGTCTATTACGTGTCGATGACCGGCATCACCGGCTCGGCTTTGGCCGACACCGGCAAGGTTGCCGCCGCGGTCAAGCGCATCAAGGGCCACACCAACTTGCCAGTCTGCGTCGGCTTCGGCGTCAAGACCGCCGAGCAGGCGCGCATTATCGGCGCCAATGCCGATGGCGTCGTCGTCGGCACCGCGATCGTCAACGCGGTCGCCAATGTGTTGGGACCGAAGGGCGAGAAGACCGCCGACCCGGCCGAGGCCGTCGCCACCCTGGTCAGCGGACTGTCTCAGGGCGTGCGTTCGGCCCGCCTTGCTGCTGCCGAATAGTTTCCCTACTTAGGCCTTGTGCAAGTCGTTATCCCAAAATCGGTTCCCACTTTTGGGCGACATGCACGAGCCAACTCTTCGTCAGGACAGGAGCCGAAGCGATGAACTGGATCACCAATTACGTTCGCCCGAGGATCAATTCGATGCTCGGCCGGCGCACCGACATGCCCGAGAATCTCTGGATCAAGGATCCCGAGACCGGCGAGATGGTGTTTCACAAGGACCTGGAATCCAACCAGTTCGTCATCCCGTCATCGGGCCATCACATGAAGATTTCGGCCAAGGAACGGCTGAAATTCTTCCTCGACGACGGCAAATACGAGCAGCTTGAGAACCCCAAGGTCATGCAGGACCCGCTCAAGTTCCGCGACGAGAAGCGCTACACGGACCGGCTGAAGGACGCCAAGGCCAAGACCGGCCTGGAAGACGCCATCATCAACGCGCTGGGCACGGTCAAAGGCCTGCCGGTTGTGGTGACGGTGCAGGATTTCGCCTTCATGGGCGGCTCGCTCGGCATGGCCGCGGGTGACGCCATTGTGCACGGTTTCGAGGTCGCCTTGCAGCGCAAGCGGCCGCTGATCCTGTTTGCCGCCTCCGGTGGCGCGCGCATGCAGGAAGGCATCTTGTCGCTGATGCAGTTACCGCGCACCACGATCGGCGTCGACCGGCTGAAGGAAGCCGGCCTGCCATACATCGTCGTCTTGACCAACCCGACCACCGGCGGCGTTACCGCCTCCTACGCCATGCTGGGAGACGTCCACATTGCCGAGCCCGGCGCGCTGATCGGCTTTGCCGGCCCGCGCGTCATCGAGCAGACCATCCGGGAGAAACTGCCGGACGGTTTCCAGCGCTCCGAATATCTGATGGAGCACGGCATGGTCGATATGGTGGTGTCGCGGCTGGAACTGCGCGAGACGATTTCACGGCTGTTGAAAATCCTGCTCAAACTGCCGCAGGAGCAAAAGCCGCTGGAGCCGGAAATCCTGCCGCCGTCGGTCATCCCGACGGAAGCCCGCCCGCAGGCCTGACGCGACATTTCTGGCCGCAAACCGCGATTGCGTGCACCTGTGCGCATGCGTAGGATTCGCTCATGACAACGCTTGCCGCAGATCGTGAAATCGAAGCCCTGATGGCGCTGCATCCGAAAGGCTTCGACCTTTCGCTCGACCGCATCACAAGGCTGCTCGAACGCCTCGGCAATCCGCAGGAGCGGCTGCCGCCGGTCATCCATATCGCCGGCACCAACGGCAAGGGCTCGTGCGCGGCCTTTTCGCGCGCGCTGCTCGAAGCCGGCGGCCACCTTGTCCATGTCCACACTTCGCCGCATCTGGTGAACTGGGCCGAGCGCTACCGACTGGCGGCCGAGGGCGGCGGCCGGCTGGTCGACGACGAGACCTTCGCCGAGGCCATCGCCCGCGTCGCCCGGGCCAATCAAGGCCAGAAGATCACCGTCTTCGAAATCCTAACCGCCGTCACCTTCATCCTGTTTTCCGAACATCCGGCTGCCGCCGCCATCATCGAGGTCGGCCTTGGCGGCCGCTTCGACGCCACCAATGTCGTTGCCCGGCCGGCGGTGTCGGTGATCATGCCGGTGTCGATGGATCACGAAGCCTATCTCGGCGACCAGGTCGAACTGATCGCCGCCGAAAAGGCCGGCATCATGAAGCGCGGCTGCCCGGTGGTCATCGGCGCGCAGGAGAGCGAGACGGCGCTGCAAGTGCTGATCGAAACCGCCGAGCGGCTGGATTGCCCGACCTTCGTCTACGGCCAGGATTTTCTCGCCTTCGAGGAAAACGGCCGCATGGTCTATCAGGATGAGGACGGGCTGATGGACCTGCCGCCACCGCGCCTGCCCGGGCGCCACCAGTTCGCCAATGCGGCGGCAGCGATTGCCGCCGTCAAGGCCGCCGGTTTCGAAATCAGTCATCGCGCCACTGAGAAGGCGATGGCGAGCGTCGCATGGCCGGGCCGCATGCAGAAACTGGTACAGGGCCGGCTGATGGAGCTGGCGCCCAAGGGCGCCGACATCTGGCTCGACGGCGGCCACAATCCGGGCGCCGGCATGGTCATTGCCGAGGCGCTGGCCGAGCAGGAGGAAAAGAACCCGCGGCCGCTGTTTCTGATCTCCGGCATGATCAACACCAAGGACCAGAGCGGCTACTTCCACGCCTTCAAGGGCCTGGCACGGCATGTCTACACCGTGCCGGTGAGCATGAGCGATGCCGGCGTGCCGAATGACGAGCTGGCGGTGCGGGCGACCGAAGCCGGCCTCACGGCCGAACCGGTCAGTTCCGTCGCCAGTGCGATGATGCTGCTGCGCGACACCTGGGACGGGCCGGCGCCACGCATCCTGATCGGCGGGTCGTTATATCTCGCCGGCGCGGTGCTGGCCGAAAACGGCACGCCGCCAACCTGAAGCCATTTCACTGCGAGGAGCCCATCATGATCAAGGTCAAGCAACTCGCCCATGTCTGCATCTTCGCGCATGATCTGGAGGCGACGCGGGCCTTCTACCGCGACGTGCTCGGCCTCGACACGCAGTTCAACTTCCTGCGCGACGGAAAGGTGTTCGGCTTCTACCTCAATTGCGGCGATCGCAGCCATGTCGAGGTGTTCCAGAAGGACGGCACCAGCCATAGCGAGCTCAACCAGATCAACCATTTCTGCCTTGAGGTGGAAAACATCGATGCGGCGATCGCCCACATCAAGTCGAAAGGCATTGATATCACGGCCAAGAAGCATGCCTGCGACGACACGTTTCAGGCCTGGATCCGCGACCCCAACGGCGTGAAGATCGAGCTGTTCGAATACACCGCAAAAAGCGCGCAATTCACCGGCGGGGATCGCATCGCCGACTGGTAGTATTTTGGCCCGGGGAATCTATCGGGCGGTTGCCCCTCGGGCAGAAGCCCCGATATGCTTGGCGAAGCATGGAGGCAAGCTCGAATGGTTGTGAAGTGTCTTGTTACCGTCGACAACGACCCGCCGGAGGAGCTGATATTTGAATATGCTCCGCGGGTCGGCGATCATGTGATGTTACCGGGAGCCATCGAGCCACCGCACCCAATTGTTCGAGTGGCCCACAGACCGACGCGCCCCAATGATGCATCCGGCCAGCCCAGTGTCGCGTATTTCGTAAGCCGAGAGACGTTTCTCTATCGTGTGTATACGGGCGCTATAGAGGGATATGGGCAGGTCCTGAAGCCCGCGACCGGACGGAAGCCCGGCAAGCCTAGGCAGGCCAAAAAAAACCGCGGCTCAAACTAAATAGACATCGGCGGCCGCGGCACCAGTCTGAGGCCTATTTCAGCTCGATCTCGATGAAGGCGTATTCGCCGTCATTGGCGCTGATGACGTCGTGCTCGACGCCTTCCTTGCGGAAGTAGGGCGCGCCCTTCTTCATTTCAGCAAAACTCTCGCCGTCCTTGGTCACCAGCTTCACCTTGCCGTCCATCAGCGGCACCACGACGTAGTCATGGCCATGCCGGTGCCAGCCGGTGTTGTCGCCGGGCTGGAAGCGATATTCGGTGACGATGACGCGCTCATTGTCGATGAAGACGGTGGCCTTGGCGGATCCGGTCATTTGTCTCTCCTGTCCTGCAACAAGCAGATGACATGGAGTGCGCCGATGCGAGGGCCAGAGGCGGTCGGGCGATGACGCCAAAGAAAAAGCCCGGCGCGAGGGCCGGGCTTAACTTCAGAAACTCCTACAGGATCAGGCGAGGCTGCCATTGATCCAATGCGACAGCGCGGTCTTCGGCGCGGCGCCGACCTTCATGTCGGCGACTTCGCCGCCCTTGAAGATCATCAGCGTCGGGATCGAGCGCACGCCGAATTGGGCGGCAAGCTCGGGGTTCTCGTCGATGTTCAGCTTGGCAATCTTGATCTTGTCGCCGAGTTCGTTGGCGATCTCTTCCAGCGACGGACCGATCATCTTGCAGGGGCCGCACCATTCGGCCCAGAAATCCACGACGACGGGCTGCGAGGCGTTGAGCACATCGGCCTGGAAATTGCTCTTGTCGACCTTGACGGTGGCCATACGAAAATCCTTTCGAAATTTATCTCGCACCAAATGTGGTGGTTCAGCAGCCCTTCTTCAAGCAGAACTTGTGTCACGCTCCCGTGAGTCGGGCAAGGGCGTCATCCATCGCCTGCGCCGGCAGTTCGATAAGCCTCGGTGCCTCGGTGAACAGCAGTGCTGCCGTCACCGCGCGGCCGGGGTAAAGCGGCTGGAGCAGCGCGCGGTAGAGCGCCAGCTGTAGTATATAGGCCGGCGGCACCTGGGCCAGGCCTGCGGGCGCCGGCCGGTTGGTCTTGTAGTCGACGATCGATACGCGCCCGGGCGTCACCGCCAGCCGGTCGATCTTGCCGGAGATCGAGCGCAGTCTGCCCTTGACCTCAAGGCTGCCCATCACAGCAACTTCGGCGCGGGACGACGGCGAAAACAGCCCGGCAAAACGCGAATCTCTGAGGATCGCCATCACCGAAGCCAGCGCCTTGTTGCGCTCGGCCTCCGGCCAGTCGGCGCCGGCTCGAATGAGATACTGCGCCGCCGCGCCTTGCCGTTCGTCTTCGGCAAAACCGGGCAGCATCTGCAGCAGCTTGTGCAGCGCCAGCCCGCGCATCACGGCAAAACCGGGCTCCGCTTCGCTGTCCAGCACCGGCGAACGCGTATCGACGACCGCCTCCTTGCCCTCGTCGATCAGCGCCGAAGCGCCAGAGGGCGATAGCGGGCGCGGCAGTTCTTCATAAGGCGGCAAAGGGCGAAACAGGTTTGCCGGCAAGAACGGCAAAAGCGGTTGCGGCAGCCGCGCCTCGTCGGCGGCTGCCAGCGCCACCGGCGGCAGCTTGGTGATGACGAAGCGATGCACCGGCTCGCCGCTGGCGGGATGATGGCGCTCCGTGCTTTCCGGCGCGGCAAGCAGCGCGCGGCTGACAATCGAATGCCAGGTGCCGGTGCTCGGCGAACGCTTGCCGTGATAGCCGCAGACGATCAGCCGGTCCTCGGCGCGCGTCATGCCGACATAGAGCAGCCGGCGGTATTCGTCGTCGGCAAGCTCCCGCGCCCTGGCCGAGGCCGCCTTGGAGAAGCCGTTCGCGACATCGGCGGCCGAGCGCCAGAGATAGCCCTTGCCGTCGAAATTGCGGCCCGAAGCGTCGAACGGCATCAGCCGCGGCAGATGCTGGTCGCTGAACGGCGCCGACCCGCCATCGACCAGGAAGACAACAGGCGCTTCCAGGCCCTTGGCGGCGTGCACGGTCATGACGCGGACCTCGTCGCGCGTCTGGTCCATCTCGCGCTTGATCTCCGGGCCGGTGTTTTCCAGCGTCGCCAGGAAGGCCTCCAGCCCCGGCAGTCCGGTGCGTTCCTCGGCCAGGCAGAAACTCAGGAATTCGTCGAGGATGTCGCCGGCTTCCGGTCCAAGCCGGGCGATCATCTTCTTGCGCAGGCCGTCGCGCGCCAGCACCCCGGCGTAGAATTCGAACACCGGCCGGAACGCCGCCTCGTTGGCCCAGCCGTCGAGCCGGGCAACGACATCGGTCAGCGCGGTATTGTCGCCAGCATGCTGGCGTAGTGAGGCGATCAGCGATGTTCCGGCTGGCCGTCCGGCGCCAAGCGTAAAAAGCGTCTCCTCCGACACGTCGAAAACCGGGCTGCGCAGCACGGCGGCGAGCGACAGGTCATCCTGCGGCTGGATGAGGAAATGGCCGAGTGCGATCAGGTCCTTGACCGCGATGTGGCCGGGCAGGCTCAGCCGGTCGGCGCCGGCGACGGGAATATCGCGGTCCTTCAGCGCGCGCGACAGCGCATGGACGAAGCGGTCGCGCTTGCGCACCAGCACAAGAATGTCGCCGGCCCTCAGCCTGCGTCCCTTGCCCTCGATGATCTCGCGGTCCTTGAGCCAGGTCTGGATGGTCGCAGCCACGTGCTCGGCCACCCGCACAGCCGGCGCGCTGGCATGATTGACCGGCAACGTCCAGTCGTCGGGCTCCTCGACGGCGTCAGCGCCGAGCGACGGCCAGACCTCGACATAGCCAGGCGCGTCGTTGCGGATCGCCTTGTGGTCGAGCGGATCGGGGTCGTGGCTGATGCCGCGCCGCACGCCCGGATCGGCAAAGACGCGGTCGACTGCGGCAAGCACGTCGTCGGTCGAACGGAACGACCAGGTCAGTTTCAGGTCGGCAAACGAAGCATTGGCTGCGTTCACGCGTCCGGAAAACAAGAGCCGGCTGTCGGCAAAGGAATCCGGTGCGGCACCCTGGAAGGAATAGATCGACTGCTTTTCGTCGCCGACGGCAAACACCGTGCGATTGGCCGTGCCGCGCTGGCCGTGGCCGGCAAAGAACTCCTCCGCCAGCCGCTTCACCACCTCCCATTGGTCGGGGCTGGTGTCCTGCGCCTCGTCGAGCAGGATGTGGTCGATACCCTGGTCGAGCTTGTACTGCACCCAGGGTCCGGCATCCGGCCGCGCCAGAAGGTTGACGGTGCGGGTGATGAGGTCGTTGAAGTCGAGAAAGCCGCGGCTGCGCTTCAGGCGCTCGTACCGCACGATCAGCCAGTCGGCTATGGTCAACGCCGCGACCGTGCCTTCCAGCATCCGGAACAGCGCCAGCCGGTCGGAGACCTCTGTTATCGCCTTGACGGCCGCCAGATAGCGCTCGGGAAGGTCGGGCAGCCGGCCGAGCAGCGCCTTCTTGAACAACTTTGAGGGATCATAGGGGTCGCCATCGGCCTTGAGAAAGGCTTTGCCGAGCATCTGCAGCCGGCGGGTCGGGTCCGTCTCGGCAAAGGCCAAGCGGGCATAGGGCAAGAGATTGTTGAGCACGGTGCGGGCGTCGGCGGCCTCGGCGGCACTGGCGAACACTGCAAAGAAGTCCGGCAGGAAACCCGGCAGCGGCCATACCGATGCCGCTATGTCTTCGGCGCTCTGCCCGGGGCGAAAATGGAATTCGTCGAACAGGGCCTGAAAGCCGCCGCCGTCGCGCCGGACCGCACCGATGAAGCCGCGTATGCCGTCGCGCTTGCGCACGATTTCGGCGAGCAGCGCATCGAGTCCGTGTTCGCCGCCGCGCTCCAGCACGGTGGCAAAGGCCTCGGCCAGTCCGGTGTCTCCGGCTGACGTGCCCGAAATCATGTCGCGGCGGGCGCCAGCAAACAGCGAGGCCTCCATCTGCGGATCGAGCATTTCGAAATGCGCCGGGATGTTGGCCTCCAGCGGAAACTGGTGCAGCACCGATTCGCAGAAGGCGTGGATGGTCTGGATCTTCAGCCCGCCCGGCGTTTCCAGCGCTTCGGCAAACAGCCGGCGCGCCCGCCGCATCGTGTCGCGGTCGGGTCGGCGGCCGTCCACCGCCTCAATCTTTGTGGCAAGCTCGGCATCGCCGAGCGCCGTCCATTCCGACAGGGTCGAGAACACGCGGTTCGACATGTTGGCGGCGGCCGCCCGCGTATAGGTCAGGCACAGGATCTTCGACGGATCGGTGCCGTTGAGCAGCAGCCGGATGACGCGCTGGGCCAGCACATGCGTCTTGCCCGAGCCGGCATTGGCGGACACCCAGGCCGAGTTCTTCGGGTCGGAGGCGCGCGCCTGGCTGGCGGCGGTTTCGCTGGGGATGGGATAGGCTTTTTTCATGCCTCCCCCGCCTCGTCATCGCTGTCGCCGCCGGCCGACCATTCGAGCACGCGCGCCAGATGGTCGTAATCGCCATCGCTCTCGCCCTCGCGAAAAGGCAGCGCCCGCGACAGATAGCCGGTCGTCGGATCGGCATAGTGGACCAGCAGCTTTTCCAACCGCGCCCAAGCCTCCTCGGCGAGGTCTTCGGCGGTCCGAGGCTGGCGGTTGTAGTCGAGGATGGATTCCTCGAACACTTCGCCATTCGGCTTCAGCCGCACGAATGCGAGCTGGGAGGGCTCGCGCGCGCCAAGCCCCTTGAAGGCGCCGCGCCGGAGCAGCGCCCCTTCGAGCGCCAGCTGTGGCGCCAGCAGCGTGTGCGCCTGCGCCTTGGATGGCGAGGAGCCGGTCTTGTAGTCGAGAATGTCGGCCATGCCACCGGCCAAAAGGTCGACGCGGTCGGCATAGCCGGACAGCGTCACGCCGGTGCGGCCGACAGCGGTCTTTTCGGCGCGCTCCTCGGCATGCCGCCGGGCGACGGCGGGAGCGCGGCCGCGCTCCCATTCGATGATGTTGGCGGCAAGCTTTTCGAAGCGCGGCCACCACACAGCCTCGACGTCGGCGGGCAGGGCGATCTCGGCAAAGCAGGTCCGGCCGGCAGCGATGAGGCGTTCCAGAGCTTCGGGCGCGCGGGGATCCGCCACCTCTGTCGAGAACAGATGCAGGATGTCATGAAACAGCGTGCCGCGCTCGGCCGCACCGGGATCGCGGATCACCGGTTCGAGCGGCAGAAGGCTCAGAATACGCCTTGCATAGACCGCATAGGGGTCGCGTCGCAACGTCTCGATCGCGGTCACCGAGAAGTGGGTGGGCCGCATGCTCAGCGGCGGTTTCGGCTGCGGTCGCGGCGCGAAATGCTGCCGCTCGCCGGCATCGAGCGCGCGCGCCCAGGCAAGCAATTCGTCGCCGCGCCCGCGCAATGCGGCCGCCGGATCCTTGCCGATGAAGGTGAGGATGCGCTGCAGCCAGCGCGACGGCACCGCCGGTGCGTCGCCGGCTCGGGCGGAGCGCGTCAGCACCACCTTTTTCGCCCCCATCGCCATCTGGAAGTCGTGGGCGGCAAGGCCGATACGGCGCTCCGGCGGCTCGAGATCGATGCCGGTCTTCATCAACCGCGACATGAAGCGATCGCTTTCCGGCTTGCGTGGCCACACGCCTTCGTTCAGCCCGCCAATGACAAGCGTGTCGACGCTCTGCAGCCGTGCCTCCAGCGCGCCCCATATCGCGATGTTGCGGTCTGTGCCTTGCCCCGGCTTGACCGTTTCCGGTGCTACCAGCGCGTCCATCACATCAGGCCATTCGTCGGCCGGGAAGTCGAACGATGCAGACGCGGCGACCACACCGCGCAGCAGCTCGGCGAGTTTCTCGCCGGCGTCGCCGGCATAAAGTTCAGCCAGGCTGCCCTCCGCCGTGCGGCCGAGATTTTCCAGCGCGGCGACGCTCGCTTTGGTCAACGCGACGAGATCGGCATTCTCTTCACCGCGAAAGGCAGTCAGCGGCGCCAGCGCCGCCACAAGCCGGCTCAGCATGTCGCGGGCATTGTCGATGCCGCGCACGCTCAGGCGCGAAAACCAGAAGGGCTGGCGCTTGTCCCCGCGCAGCCCGGCGAGACGCTCCTCGAACAGTGCTGGCAAAGAGGCGATGTCGGGGCGTCCGGTGCCGCCGCGCAGCGCCACGAGTTCGATGAGCTCGGCGGCATGGCGCACGCCTGTGCGCTCAAGTCCGAGCCCGAGCAGCGGATGCTTGAGCAGCGACAAAAGGCCGACGGGATCGCCGGGCCGGAATACCGCTTGAAGTGTGAGCCGCAGCAGGCTGGCGGCAGGCGTGTTGGCGAGCGGCGTGCCGCCGGAATCGTCGGCGATCACGCCGAAGCGCAACAGCTCGGCCGAGACGCGCCGCGCCAGCCCGCGGTCGCCGGTAACGAGCGCTGCCCTTAGTCCCGGCTGTTCCACGGCGGTTTTCAGCGCGATGGCGATCGCCGCCGCCTCGTCGCGTTCGCTGGCGGCTTCGATCAGCGTCACGTCGGCGAAGGCCTCGGCGATGTCTACGGCGTTGAAGCATATGCGGGTCTCGGCCCATAATTCCGTGGTCTCGGCCGGCCGCAGCGCCTCGCCGACAAGGGCCGCGCGGAGCGCCAGTGCGGGCTCGGCGGAGACCACTTCCTCGACATCGCCACGCAGCACGCCAATCTTGCCGATCAGCTTGGCCATGCCGTATTGCGGGTGGCCAAGCAGTGCCGGCCGCGCACCGGGCGCCCCAATCGCGGCAAAAGACGGTTCGTCCAGCATCCCATCGAGCCCGGGCAGCACCACGGCGCCGTTGGGCAGGCTGGCGACCGTGGCAAGCAGTTCGGCCGTGGCGGGAATAGAGCCCGTCGAGCCGGCGGCGATCACCGGGCCTTTGGGCGGGTTGCGTTCCAGCCGCTTCGCCTCGCGCCGGATCAGCGCATTGCGGTGCGCGGCCGGGTTGGAGCGGTCGCGCTCCTCCAGCAATTTCGGCCAGGCCTCGGTGACGATACGGAGGAAATCGAGCGTCACAAGCCACCATCCGGCAAGATTGCCGGTGACCAGATCGGCAAGCCTGGTCCAGTCCGTGCCTTCGGTTTCGATCTCGTCCATCAGCCGGGCGAGGTCGCGCGCCAGCCAGATCGCATCGGCGGCGGAGGCCGGCACGACGATCTCTTCGTTGAACATATCAAGGACATGCGCCGGCAAGGTGCGCTTCCAGGCCCGCACCAGCGGCGCCAGTAGCAGCAGGCGTTCGATGGCTGCGATCGGCGGCGCCATTTCAAGCTCGGTCGGCGTGCCGGCGTCGAAGGCGGCTTCGTCCTCGTCGAACTCTCCGAGCGGGCGGATGACCGGCAGGATCGCCGAACGGCGGCTCCCCCCCGGTCCCGAAAGCGCGTCGACAAAAGCGCCGCGCAGCGCACGGGCCGCGCGCCGTGTCGGCACATAGATGGTGACATCAGCCAGCGCCAGCGGATCGCCGTCGAACCGGAAGCCGGGCACCAGCCGTCCGGCCAGCAAGGCCTCGGCCAGAGTCGGCAGGAATGGCGCTCCGGGCGGGATCGAAAGAACGCGGCGCGCGCCGCTCATACCACCTTCGCGAGAGCTTCGGCGGCGGCCGCTTCCGCCTGCGGAATGGCGTCGGGAGTGCCGACGGTGATCCAGCTTCCGCGCATCTGCATGCCGAACAGACGGCCAGAGGCGATTGCCGTGTCGAAATAGGTGTTGAGCGAATGCGCCCCGGCCGGCGCATCCCTGAAGATGGCGGGATTGACGATTGCCGCTCCGGCATAGATCAACCCGGCCGGATCGCCTTTCGAGCGCCGCAGGCCGCCATCCGGCGCCATCAGGAAATCCGTGCCGACACCGTGTCCGGTGGCCGAGTCGAGATCGGTAAGCATCAGCAGAATATCCATTTTCGCGCCGTCCCATGCAAGGGCAAGGCGCTCGAGGCTGGGCTGGCCGCTGTCGATCCAGAACGTATCGGCGTTGATGATGTAGAAGGGGTCGCTGCCCAGCAGCGGCAATGCCTTGACGATGCCACCCGCCGAATTCAGCAGTGCGTCGCGCTCGTCGGAAATGACGATCTTTGGCGCCCGCCTGTGGGCGATATGGGCGACGATCTGGTCCGGCAGATAGTGCACGTTGACGATGGCTTTCTCGACGCCGGCCGCTTCGAGACTGTCCAGCCCCCAGTCGAGCAAGGTCCTGCCGGCGATCCGCACCAGCGGCTTCGGCATGGTGTCGGTGATCGGCCGCATGCGCTTGCCAAGACCAGCCGCCAGCACCATCGCTGTGGTCAAGGTCACGGGAGCCGTTCCTCCAGCAGGCCATGTGCCATGTAAAACTCCTTCAACTGAGCCAGCGCCGGGTGCGCCAGCGCCCGCCTGAGATAATCGCGGATGCGCGGCAGGTGTCGGAGATAATAGGGCTTGCCGTCGCGCTTTTCGAGCCGCACGAAAATGCCGAGGATCTTCGAATTGCGCTGCGCCGCCATGATCGCATAGGCCGCGCGGAAGGCGTCCTCATCGAAGCCGCCGGCGGCGTGGCGCGCAGCGACATAGGCGTCCACGGTCCGCTGCTCGATATCGGGCGAAACGGTGACGCGGGCATCCATGGCCAGCGACGCAACGTCATAGGCCGCCGGACCCATCAGCGCGTCCTGGACATCGACGATGCCCAGCCGGTCGTGGCCTTTGCGGTCACCGCGCCAGATGATGTTGGGCGAATGGAAGTCGCGCAGCATCAGCGTGTATTCCTGTGTGTCCAGCCGATCGAGAACCGCGTTCCATTCCCTGTGATAGCCGGCGCGTAAAGCCTCGCTTGCCGGGCTGCCGGTCACCATCGGCACATACCAATCGACCAAGAGATCGGCTTCGATCAGCATGGCGTCGCGATCGAAGGGCGGCACCTCGTGGAAGACGCCTGGGACGGCTTCCATGCGCGGCAGCCAGGTCTTGCCATGCATCATGGCCAGCAATTCGGCTGCTGCCGCGTAGCGCTCGGCCACCGGCTCACCATTGCCGTCGAGAAAACCTTCCGAGCCCAGATGCTCCAGCAGCAGAAACCCTTGCTCGAGATCCTCGGCATGGATTTTTGGGACACTGACACCTTGCGCCAGCAGCGCCTTGTCGATGGCGACGAAAGCGGTGACCGACTGCGCCGTGTGGGCGATCACGGCATAGGGCTTGCCGTCGCGCACCGGCGGCCCCAGCACCAGCCTTGGCGAATTCATCAGCACGCGCGGCGCAAGGCCGGCGAGCGAAACAATCTCGTAAGAGCGCGCCGAGGCGTCGCCGACGAAATGGCGCCGCGCGGCGTCGCCCCAACCGGCCGTTTTGAGGAAATCGCGCATCGCCAGCGATCGCGCCACGCGTTCGAAGGCAACGCCTTGGCCCGATAGTTTCGCCAATCGTCCTTCGTCCTGATGGACGAGTTCGATCCAGATCGACGTTCTCGGAAGAGCGGCCTCCGCCCGTTCCGGCCACTCGACAAGGGCAGCGCCCTGCAGCAGCGCCTCGTCGAAACCCAGCTCGTCCATCTCGCCGGCCGAGGACAGGCGATAGAGATCGAAATGGTGCACGGGGATGCGCGTGTCGTAGCTTTGCACCAAGGTGAAGGTAGGGCTCGGCACATCGAGGCCGGCATCATCGGCCAGCGCCCTGATCAGGGCCCGCGCCAGCGTCGACTTGCCGGCGCCGAGATCGCCCTTGAGCGCCAGCACGTCGCCCGGCCGCAGCGCCATGGCCAGGTCTTCGCCGAGCCTTGCGGTCGCAGCCTCGTCGGCGAGAAAACGCTCCAGCACAACAACAGTCATCGAGCGCGCTACTCGGCCGCGGCGCGGATGCCCGACGGTGCATCGGGGAAGGTGCAGATGACGGTGGTGCCCTTGTCCTTGCCGGTCTCGATGCGCACGCTGCCGCCGTGCAGCTCGACAAAGCTCTTGACGATCGACAGGCCTAAGCCCGCACCGCGCCGGCGCCCGCCATTGGTGCGCGGCTCGAAGCGGCGGAACACCGAATCGAGCAGGTCCGGCGGCATGCCGGGGCCGTTGTCATGGACGGAGAATTCCACACCTTGCTCCAAATGCCGGCAGGCAAGCGTGATAGTGCTCGCCTCCGGCGCGTAATTGGCGGCGTTGCTGAGCAGATTGTAGAGGATCTGGCGAACCCGGGTCTCGTCGCCGTGAAAACTCTTCGGCGCCGCAGCGGCGTCGATCCGGAGCTTGATCGAATGCTCTTGCAGCCGGTCGGCGACCAGTTCGGCCGCGGCCTCGATGGTGCGCTCGACGCTTACTTCCGAAATGTCGAGCTGCATGATGCCGGCGTCGACGGTGGCGAGGTCGAGTATGTCGTTGACGATGGTGAGCAGCACCGAGGATGACGAGCCGACATGCTCGACATATTCGCGCTGCTTTGGGCTGAGCGGCCCGGTCGCCGGCAGCGACAGAAGCTCGGTGAAGCCGATGATGTTGGTCAGCGGCGAGCGCAGCTCGTAGGAGACATGCTGCACGAACTCGTTCTTCAGCTGGTCGGATTTCTGCAGCGCTTCGTTCTTGTCCTTCAGCGCGCGCTCGACATTGACGCTGTCGGTGACGTCCACAAAGGTCATCATCACCTGGCCGTTGGGCAGCGGGATGACGGCGTAGCTGAGCACTGTGCCGTTCTTCAGTTCGGTCTGGCCATGGCGGTCGCGGCGCTCGTCGTCGAAACCGGTGATGGCGGCGACGAACCCGCCCCACGGGCTGTCGACGGCGCGCTGGTCGCTGAGATCGCGGATCGCCGAGACATGGACGTTGGGCTTGATCACATCCTGGCTCAGTCCCCACAGCGCGACAAAGGCCGGGTTCGACAGGCGCAGCCGCCCATCGGGACCGAACACCGCGACGCCTTCGGCCAGATTGTCGAGCGTTTCGCCCTGGACCCGCACCGCCGTCTGGTAGCGGCTTTCGAGGTCCATCTTCTCGGTCAGGTTCTCGAACACCCAGGTCACGCCGCCCTTCGGCTGCGGGTTGGCCACCACGCGGATGGTCTTGCCATCGGGCAGATGCCACCAATGCTCTTGCGATTCCACCGCGCGGTAGGCGCCAAGCAGGCCTTCTTTCCAGCGCCGCCATTCCGGCTGCTCGGCGATCTTGCCTTCGCTGCGCAGCCGGTCGAGCAGCAGCGCATTGTCGGGCGCGCTGTGCAGGAAGCCCGGGTCCAGCCCCCACAGTTTCTGGAACGCCTGGTTGAAGAAGCGCAACTTCTCGTTGGCATCGAAGATCGCCACCGCCGTGTTGAGCTGGTCGAGCGTGTCGGCATGGCTGCGCACCGTGCGCTCATATTCGCCGCGAATGGTTTCGGTGGCGCTGGTGTCGCAGGCAAGACCGGCCGAGCCGTCGGCACCGGCGAAGTCGGTGACGGCGAACACCCGGCGGTCGCCCTCGATCACCGTCGACAGCGTCTGTTCGAAGATCGGGCGCGATTTGTGCTGCGCGGCGATCTGTTCGCGCGCTTGGGCGCCGAGGAATTCCTTGGCTTCGCGCACCGCGGTCTCGGCGTTCGGTGCCTCGACCGCTCCGGCATAGGCACGGTTGACCCATTTCAGCCGCCCGTCGGTGGCGCGCAGCCAGGCCGGCATCGGCAAGGCGTCGAGCAGGCCGATCATCATCTCGTAGTCGGCGGCCAGCCGCTGGTTCTCGATCTTCAGCCTGGCCTGGCTTCGCTGCGTCTCCGACAGCGAGACGAAGCGCACCAGCACATGCGCGGCGCTCTTGCGGCCATGCACTTCAAGCGGCGCCCCGGCCTGCGATTCGATCACGAGATCAAAGGGTTTCGCTTTCTCGCGCAGACCAGCGACGGCATTTTCGAGCGCCGCCGCCGAGCGCGGCATCAGCCAGCGGCCGAAGGCGAGGAAGGCTGCACGGTCGTCCGGCGCACCGCTTTCCAGCGGCAGCGTGCCGATCAGCTCCGGCTTCTTGTTCTCCGACGCCCAGACGATGACGCGCTGGTCACGCAGATTGAGCAGCGCCTCGGAGCGCTGCAGCGCCGCATTGATGTCGGCAATGCGGGCTCTGAGTTCGACATTCTGCGCCGAGGTGCGGGCTCTTTCGCGGATCAGGAAGATGGCCGAGACCAGTGCCGCGCCCATGACGCCGACGAACATGGCGAGCTGGATGACTTCGACCGCGCTGACCGACAGTCCGGCCTTCTGCGCAATGGCCGGCTCGGCATGGGCGGCAAACGAGGTGAGCGGGCCGGCAAGAGCTGAGGTGGCAAGAAAGCCGGCGGTGCGGGCGCCAACGCGCCTCTTCAGGCCACCGCCTGTCGTGACGGAGCCATTGCTATCGGAATCGTCATGGCCGCCGGAAACGGCCGATCCCGCGCGAGGCGGGTTTTCCCCCGGCATGCCTTGGTCCTCTTCGCCGCCTGAATGCAAGACCGCCTAGATCAGGATCACGTTTGATGGAAACGCCCTTCTGACCTAACTCTTTTCTAAAGGGCATGATCTTTTCCGAAAACCGCTTCCCACTTTTCGCTGACGCGGTCCTTCGGTTCGAATCATGCTCTCGATGCGTACGCCGGCCTCGTCCCCGGCCCACGAATCAGCACAATAGCGCGTGCTGGAATCGGCGTGAAGAATCATCCGCGCAAAAAAGAAGCCGGGCGAAAAGTCAATCGCCCGGCTTCAATATCTAGTGGTAAACGCCGCTTTGGCTAATAGCGGTAGTGTTCCGGCTTGAACGGACCCTGCGGGGTCACGCCGATATAGGCGGCCTGTTCGCCGGAAAGTTCGGTCAAGCGGGCTCCAAGCTTGTCGAGATGCAGACGCGCCACCTTCTCGTCGAGGTGCTTGGGCAGCACATAGACCTGGTTCTGGTACTGGCCGGGCTTGGTGTAGAGCTCGATCTGCGCCAGCACCTGATTGGTGAACGAAGCCGACATCACGAAGCTCGGATGACCGGTCGCGTTGCCGAGGTTGAGCAGGCGCCCCTCGGACAGCAGGATCATCCGCTTGCCGTCCGGGAAGGTTATCATGTCGACCTGCGGCTTGACGTTGGTCCATTGCAGGTTGCGCAGCGACGCGACCTGGATCTCATTGTCGAAGTGGCCAATATTGCCGACGATCACCATGTCCTTCATCGAGCGCATGTGGTCGAGGGTGACCACATCCTTGTTGCCGGTGGTGGTGATGACGATGTCGGCGGTCGGTGCGGCATCTTCCAGCGTGACGACTTCAAAGCCGTCCATCGCCGCCTGCAGCGCGCAGATCGGATCGACTTCGGTGACCTTGACGCGGGCGCCGGCGCCCTTGAGCGAAGCCGACGAGCCCTTGCCGACGTCGCCATAGCCGCAGACGACCGCAACCTTGCCGGCCATCATGGTGTCGGTGCCGCGGCGGATGCCGTCGACCAGCGATTCCTTGCAGCCATATTTGTTGTCGAACTTCGACTTGGTGACCGAGTCGTTGACGTTGATCGCCGGGAAGGGCAGCAGGCCCTTCTTCTGCAGCTGGTAGAGTCGGTTGACACCCGTGGTCGTCTCTTCGGTGACGCCGCGGATGGCTTCCTTCTGCTTGGTGAAAAAGCCGGGCGAAGCCTTCAGGCGCTTCTTGACCTGGGCGTAGAAGTATTCCTCTTCCTCGCTCTGCGGGTTGGACAGCACGTCCTCGCCGGCTTCGGCGCGGGCGCCGATCAGTATGTACATCGTGGCGTCGCCGCCATCATCGAGGATCATGTTGGAGAGGCCGCCATCGGCCCACTGGAAGATCCTGTCGGTGTAGTCCCAGTACTCCTCGAGCGACTCGCCCTTGACGGCGAACACCGGGATGCCGGCCTCGGCGATGGCCGCGGCCGCATGGTCCTGGGTCGAGAAGATGTTGCACGAGGCCCAGCGGATATCGGCGCCAAGCGCCTTCAGCGTCTCGATCAGCACCGCCGTCTGGATGGTCATGTGCAGCGATCCGGTGATGCGCGCACCTTTCAACGGTTTCTTGTCGCCGAATTCCTCGCGGCAGGCCATCAGGCCCGGCATTTCGGTTTCGGCGATATCGAGTTCCTTGCGGCCCCAGCCGGCAAGCGAGATGTCGGCGACCACATAGTCCTTGCTACCTGTCATGGCAGTGCTCCGGTGTGATTTGTCTTCAGAATGCGCCTGCGCCACACGGCGCGTCGAAGGGCGCGGAATGCCGGCCTGACTAGCAGATCGCCGCCAAGACGACAATGGGATATAAAGAAATCTTTATGCGCGTATGTGTTTACGGGGATGCATGCCGCCCAAAAGTATCCGGCGGTTTTGGGACAACGGCGTCCAAAGCAAAAACTTCAGCACTCTTCGCCGAAGCGCGAGGCGACCAGCTGCTCCAGCGCGTCCATCGCCGCTGCGGCTTCAGCGCCGCTGGCGGTGACGCGGATCGAATAACCGGGGCTCGCCGCCAGCATCATCAGCCCCATGATCGAGGTGCCGCCGACCTTGAGACCATCCTTCTCGACATGGACGGTGGCGTCGAAGCCGCTGGCGACCTGGACGAACTTCGCCGAGGCGCGCGCATGCAGGCCGCGCTGGTTGACGATCGGGAACTCGCGCACGATCTCACCGGGCGACAGCGCGTTCATTTGCTGCTCAGCAGCTGACTTGCGACGTTGATGTATTTGCGCCCCGCGGCCTGCGCCTCGTCGAGCGCGGTCGCCATGTTGTCGCCCTTGCGGATCGACGACAGCTTGATCAGCATCGGCAGGTTCATGCCGGCGATGACCTCGGTGCGACCGGATTCCATCACCGAAATGGCGAGGTTGGAAGGCGTGCCGCCGAACATATCGGTCAGAACGATGACGCCGGTCCCGGTGTCGACGCGGCCGACGGCGTCGACGATATCGCGCCTACGCTGCTCCATATCGTCGTCGGCGCCGATTGCCACGGTTTCGAAATTGTCTTGTGGCCCCACGACATGTTCCACGGCATGGCGGAACTCGGCGGCCAGTTGACCGTGCGTTACAAGCACGAGTCCGATCATTCTATGGTGGCTCCCGTCATCGCCGCTTCACAGGCGCTTTTTATGCTCGCCGGCCATCCCAGGCGGCGGGAGCGCTATCTTGTCGACGCGCGGCGCGTTGACAAGCCCAAAATTGCGTCGGCCATGGCCAATTTGACGCATTGCAGCAAAAAACCGGCGGCGGATCATACGAAAGGCGCAATCGCCAGCCGCGCCATTACCGCCGGCAAAGCCGCAGTGACGTTGCGCTGAACGAGGTCGATGCGCGGCACCACACAGTCGGCAATGGTCGCGCTCGACTCTTCCTGGAAACGCGCGATCGCGTCTGCGGAAACCATCCGGATTGCCAGGTCGATGACCCCCACAGGTTGGAACAAAAGCGGCTTCGGACCAAGCCCGGGCACCTCTGTGAGGCCGGCAATGCTGGCGGGCGCATGGCAGACCAGCCGCCCGAAACGCGCCGCGACAAACAGCTGGTCGTCGCCGATCAGCCGCGCAAACAGCCCGAGCCGGCTGAAATGGTCGATGAGCGCCAGCGCCAGCGTTGTCTTGCCCGAGCCGGACGGCCCGGTGATCAGGACGCCCCGCTCGCCAATCAGGACTGCGGTGGCATGGATGTTCTCGGGTTCCGCGGTGGGATCGGGCATGCGCAGCCGCGATCAGCCTTCGGCCGGCAGCGTAACGACGAAGCGCGCGCCCTTGATGTCGCCGGGCTTGGTGCCGGGGATGTTCTCGGCGGTCAGCGTGCCGCCATGGGCTTCGACGATCTGCCTGGATATCGACAGGCCAAGCCCCGAATTCTGGCCGAACGCCTCGCCGGCCGGGCGGTCGGTGTAGAAGCGCTCGAAGATGCGGTCGATGGCGTCGGCGCGGATTCCGGGGCCGTTGTCGTCGACGGTGACGATGTTGACCTTGCCGGAGCGTGCCAGGGAAATGGCGATATGGCCGTGGTCCTCCGGCACGAAGGAGCGGGCATTCTCGATCAGATTGGTGATGACCTGGCCGATCCTCAGATCATGGCCGGTGACGAAATAGCCTTTGACGCCTTGCGGCAGCTTGGCGGCCTTGAATTCGATCTCGACAGCCTTTTTGTTGCGCGTCGCTTCGCGCGACACGGCGACGAGATCGGTGATGAATTTCTTCAAATCGACCGTGGCGGCATCCTCACGCGCCAGTTCGGCGTCTAGGCGCGAGGCATCGGAAATGTCGGTGATCAGCCGGTCGAGACGCCGGACATCGTGCTGGATGATCTCCATCAGCCTGCCGCGTGAATTGTCGTTCTTGGCAAGCGGCAAGGTCTCCACCGCGCTGCGCAGCGAGGTCAGCGGGTTCTTCAGCTCGTGCGAGACATCGGCGGCGAAGCTTTCGATCGCCTCGATGCGGGCATAGAGCGCATTGGTCATGTCGCGCACCGCGACCGACAAATTGCCGATCTCGTCCTGGCGGTCGGAAAAGTCGGGGATCTCCTCGCGGCTCTTGACGCCGCGCCGCACCCGCACTGCCGCCGCCGATAGCCGGCGCAGCGGATTGGCGATGGTGGATGCGAGCAGCATCGACAGGATGGCGGTGACCAGGGCGGCGATGCCGAACACGCGCAAAATAGCCTTGCGCTCGGCGGCGACGATCTTGTCGATGTCGCCGCCTTCCGTCGACAGCATCAGCACGCCGAGAACGGCGCGGAAGCGCTGGATCGGCACCGCCACCGAAACGATCTGCTCGCCCTGTTCGCTCACCCGCACGATCGTCGACGGACTGCCGGTCAGCGCCTTGACCACTTCCGGGAAGGCCGCACCGTTGCCGCCGGGCTGCTCATGGTAGACGGGCAGGTCCTTGTTGCGGAAGAAGTCGAAGACGAATTTCTGCACGCGCTCCAGCATATCCGGCTGCTCGTCCTCGACCGGAGGCAGGTCGTAGCGCAGGATCTGGCCGCGCGAGTAGAGATGGCGCGAATCGAGCAGCAGATTGGCGTCGCGGTCATAGATGCGGGCCCGGGTGCGCGTCGGCGAAATCAGCCGCCGCAGCACCGGCGCGACGCGCTCGGGGTTGATCGGGAAATCCAGATTGTCGAGCTGGTCTGAGCCCGGCCCCAGGCTTTCACCGGCCTGCAGTTCGAGCAGTTTTTCCGGATCGATGCTGATCGAATCGGTCTCGACCGTTGCCGACGCGGCAATGGCGCCGGCGATGATCTCGCCCTGCGTCATCAGGCTTTCGACGCGGGCGTCGATCAGCCCGTCGCGGAAGGTGTTGAGATAGAGGATGCCGGTGACCAGCACGGCGAGGCCGGCCAGGTTGAGGAACAGGATGCGCCGGGTCAGGCTGGAAAAGATGTGGTGGCCGAGGAAGCGGCGCATCGGCACCGTCAACCTCGACAGGAATGCGGGCAGAATCCGCGACCGCCTGACAGCGCTCGTTCGTCTGCTCCGCTGTACATCCACTGCCATCGAATAGCAGCTCCCGCCTAGTCTTTGGTTTTATGCATGTCGTCGTCCCAAAAACCGCGACCACTTTTGGGCGACATGCATCAACTCAAGCTTCGCGGAACCGGTATCCGACTCCGTAAAGGGTTTCGATCATTTCGAAGTCGTCATCGACGGCCTTGAACTTCTTGCGCAGCCGCTTGATGTGGCTATCGATGGTGCGGTCGTCGACATAGACCTGCTCATCATAGGCGGAATCCATCAGCGCATCACGGCTTTTTACCACGCCTGGGCGCTGCGCCAACGAGTGCAGGATGAGAAATTCGGTGACCGTCAGCGTCACCGGCTCGCCCTTCCAGGTGCAGGTATGGCGTTCCTGGTCCATGACGAGCTGGCCGCGTTCCAGCGAACGGGCCTGCTGGCTGGGCGCCTTTGCCGCAGCTTCGCGGGCGCTGGCGCGGCGCAGCACGGCGCGCACCCGCTCGACCAGCAGGCGCTGCGAGAACGGTTTGCGGATGAAATCGTCGGCGCCCATCTTGAGGCCGAAAAGCTCATCGATCTCATCGTCCTTCGAGGTCAGGAAGATCACCGGCAGGTCGGACTTCTGCCGCATCCGGCGCAACAGCTCCATGCCGTCCATGCGCGGCATCTTGATGTCGAGGATGGCGAGATTCGGCGGCCGCGCCGCCAGGCCTTCCAGCGCCGACGCACCATCCGTGTAGGTCTCGACGCGATACCCCTCGGACTCGAGGGCGATCGACACCGATGTCAGAATGTTGCGGTCGTCATCGACAAGCGCGATTGTTGCCATTTCAAGCGGCTCCCTCATGAGCTGTCCCTTCTGTCGTAGAGAAGGGGCTTTTGCAGGACAAATTAGGTACAAAATGTGGCACAGGCTCCACCCGCTGTCGCGGACGGCTTGCCGGCGGCCCCATCGGAACCTCTACACGGGTTGGACGAACACTGTGTGCCAATCCTTTGGGCAACCACCGTGATTTTTTGCACATATAAACGATTTAAACAACTTTCAAAATTTTTAAATCGATTAATGATTTGATATCATTCGAGTTTTCTGGTTCTCACCGTCTCAGCCCCTAACGCGGGCTCGCCGGAAACGCGCCGGCAAAGTGCGGCGAATCCAGAAGAAGGGACCCTTGATGTCGGAAGTCGGCAAACGCAATTCTGCTTGCGCGATCGATCGTATCGGCCTGAAAACCACCGGCACGGTGCATTATAATTTTGGTGCGGCCGCCCTTTATGAGGCAGCGATCCGTCGTGGCGAGGCCCGGTTGACCGCCGGCGGCGCGCTGCTTGCCGAGACCGGCCAGCACACTGGCCGCTCGCCCAAGGACAAGTTTGTCGTCCGCGATGGCGCCACCGAGCCCCATGTCTGGTGGGACAACAACAAGGCGATTTCGGCGGGCCAGTTCGAAATGCTGCTCGCCGATTTCCTTGTCCACGCCGCGAATAGCGATCTCTATGTGCAGGACCTCGTCGGCGCCGATGCCGAGCTGAAGCTGCCGACGCGGGTCATCACCGAATTCGCCTGGCACTCGCTGTTCATCCGCAATCTTTTGATCCGCCCGCAGGCCGCCGAGCTTGAGGATTTCGTGCCGGAGATGACGATCATCGACCTGCCGTCCTTCCGCGCCGATCCGGCCCGCCACGGCAGCCGCACCGAAACGGTGATTGCGGTCGATCTCACCCGCAAGATCGTGCTCATCGGCGGCACTTCCTATGCCGGCGAGATGAAGAAATCGGTGTTCACCATGCTCAACTATCTGCTGCCGGAAAAGGGCGTCATGCCGATGCACTGCTCGGCCAATGAGGGCCCGGCCGGCGACGCGGCGATCTTCTTCGGGCTTTCCGGGACGGGCAAGACGACGCTGTCGGCCGATCCGTCACGTACGCTCATCGGCGACGACGAGCACGGCTGGGGACCGCACGGCATCTTCAACTTCGAAGGCGGCTGCTACGCCAAGACGATCCGGCTGTCGGCCGAGGCCGAGCCGGAGATTTTCGCCACCACGCAGCGCTTCGGCACGGTGCTGGAAAATGTCGTGCTCGACGCCGACCGCGTGCCGGACTTCAACGACGGCCGGCTCACCGAAAACACGCGCTGCGCCTATCCGCTGGATTTCATCCCCAATGCCTCGAAGAGCGGACGGGCCAGCCACCCGAAAAACATCATCATGCTGACCGCCGATGCCTTCGGCATCATGCCGCCGATCGCACGGCTGACCCCGGCGCAGGCGATGTATCACTTCCTCTCCGGCTACACCGCCAAGGTGGCCGGCACCGAGAAGGGCGTTACCGAGCCGGAAGCGACCTTCTCGACCTGCTTCGGCGCCCCGTTCATGCCGCGCCACCCCAAGGAATACGGCAATCTGCTGCGCGAGCTGATCGCCCGCCACGGCGCCGATTGCTGGCTGGTCAACACCGGCTGGACCGGCGGCGCCTACGGCACCGGCAAGCGCATGCCGATCAAGGCGACGCGCGCCTTGCTGGCCGCAGCGCTTGACGGTTCGTTGAAGGCGTCCGGTTTCCGCACCGACGCCAATTTCGGCTTCGAGGTGCCGGTTGCTGTGCCTGGCGTCGACAGCGCCATTCTCGACCCGCGTTCGACCTGGGCTGACAAGGCAGCCTATGACCGGCAGGCAGCGCGATTGGTCGGCATGTTCGCCGTCAACTTCGAGAAATTCGAGAGCCATGTCGATGCCGTCGTGCTCGGCGCAGCACCCCGCCTGCAGGAAGCTGCGGAATAGTCGAGGCGTCTTCACCGAAGCATCCTTGAAAGGCGCGATCTCGATCGGGCCTTTTCTTTTTTGGTCCGCCGCGCCATGACTGCGGCATGCCTATCGACGACATCATCATATCAGACGAAGCCGTAATCCATCCGGGCGACCTGCACGAGGATTTCATCCGCTCGTCGGGTCCCGGCGGCCAGAACGTCAACAAGGTGGCGACCGCCGTCCAATTGCGCTTCGACGCCGCCAATGCGGCTGGCCTGTCCGAACGCGTGCGCGCGCGCACGATCAAGCTCGCCGGCCAGCGCGCCACCAAGGACGGCGTCATCGTCATCGAGGCCGGCCGCTTCCGCACCCAGGAGCAGAACCGGGCCGATGCCCGGGTAAGGCTGACGGCGCTGGTCGCCAAGGCCGCGGAACCGCCGCCGCCGCCGCGCAAGAAGACCAGGCCGTCGAAAGGCTCGGTGGAGCGGCGGCTGCAAAGCAAGGCAGGGCGCGGCACGATCAAAAAGCTGCGCGGCCGGGTAGAGAACGACTAAGGACCGTGCCGACTGCGTGCATAAAGCGGCCTTCCCTTCGGAGCCGCAGCCGCAAGGTTTCACCATTGCCACAGAAAGGGAGACCGACAACGGTGGCTTTCGGGTCGCTGTTTCTGATTGGCGGTGGCATGGTTTCAGTATCAACCGGAGGCGAAGTCATGCTCGTTCTGCCCAAAGGCGTCCGCCATATGCCCGGCTATCTGTCCCGCGCGGCGCAGGAAGCGCTGGTGGAAGAGGTGAGGACCATTGTACAGCGGGCGCCGCTGTACGTGCCGGCGATGCCGCGGACCGGCAAGGAGATGAGCGTGCGCATGACCAATTGCGGCTCGCTCGGCTGGGTCACCGACAAGGAGCTGGGCTATCGCTACCAGCCAACGCACCCACTCACCGGAGAGCCATGGCCGCCGATCCCGGACGCGCTGCTGCAATTGTGGCGGGAGGTCGCCGCCTATCCGAATCCGCCGGAGGCCTGCCTGGTCAATTTCTATACGCAGGACGCCAAAATGGGTCTGCACCAGGATCGCGACGAAGCCGATTTCTCGGCCCCAGTGGTCTCGGTGTCACTTGGCGATGATTGCCTGTTCCGGGTCGGCCAAGTGACGGGCAGGGGGGCCACACGCGACGGCGGTACCAAATCGTTCCGCCTGAAAAGCGGCGACGTCGTCGTGCTCGGCGGCGAAGGCCGGCTCTGCTTCCACGGCGTCGACCGCATCTATCCGTCGACCTCGGCGCTGCTGAAGAATGGCGGCCGCATCAATTTGACGCTGCGGCGGGTCAACCGTACCCTGGAGCAGTAGAGGTATTCTTCGACTTACTGTTTGTTAAAGTATAGGTGCGACACAAAGGAATGTTCTCAAAAAGATTGGGGCCGTTCCTATGGCTTCTTCTGAAATCGTGCAAAGTCCATCGCATGTGGACCGGTTTCCCGCATGGCTCGCGCGTGAGGGCCGCCGCAGTGCAATGATCTTCGCATTTGTCGTGTTGACCTTTCTCATCGCGACAATCAGGGGCGATTCGATCCTGCCCCATATTGTTGAATATACCGGTCGAATTGTGCGCTTTTTGCCTTTGCTGGGCTCTATCCTTGTTGCCGTGGTTGGTTCCTGCGCGCTCGTTCAGGGTCGCCATGGGTCACCAGTCAGCATCGCGGTCGCTTCCCTCGGAGGCATGTCGAATACCCTTGCGCGGGGTTTCTGCGCTAGCGTCGTGTTGGCTCTCTTCATGGCGGCATTCCTCTACAACAAAATGATGATTCCGATTGTCGCCCCCTTCCAGTGGGACGAAACTTTCTCCCACTGGGATGCAAATCTCCTGGGTGGGAATCAGGCGTGGCAAATCATTCAGCCGGTCGTCGGCATGCCTTGGGTAACTCGCCTGTTGGACATAGTGTACACTCTGTGGATGCTGCTGGTGTTCTTGTTCTGGGTGGGGTTGCTTGTCAGTCCGCGCGTGCCTGAGCGGATCCGCCTTCGCTACTGGCGGGCGACGGTCATTTCGTGGATCCTGATCGGCCTGGTCATAGCAACGTTGTTCTCCTCGGCAGGACCTTGTTACTTTGCGGAAATGGTGCCGGGCGCACCCTCGCCATATGCCGATCTGATGCGCTATCTCGACGAGGTTGCCTCGATCTATCCGCTGTCGTCATCCTTGACACAGGATTTTCTTTGGGAGGTCTATACTGGCCGTGTCGATTTGCCCGGTGGCATTTCGGCCATGCCCAGCATGCACAACGCGCAGGCGGCGCTGTTTGTGGCTGTCGCGTACTCAATTGATCGCAGGTTCGGTCACGCCATGCTGGCCTTTGGCGTCTTGTTGTTCTTCGGCTCGATTCACCTCGGGTGGCACTATGCCGTGGACGGAATTGTCGGCATTGCCGCGGCGCTCGCCATCTGGTGGGGCTGTGGCAAATTGGGGCTGGCGAATGACGACACTTTCTTGAGCGAGCGCGTCCTCGCACAGCACTAACCGATTCTACAGATTTTCCTTATAAAGTGCCCGGGCATTGCAACGTCGGCTCGGGACAATGACAAAGAGCAGTGTGGTTTTCCGTCAGTTGTGGGCAGTCATCAAACAAGCGATCCCGCTGATTCGCCGGGATTCAGGCGTTTATCTGTTCATCGTCGTCTACACATTGGCCGGACTGGTTTTTCTGTATGCAATAGGCGCGGCCGACCGCAGCGCGTATTCGATATATTTCGGGCGGTGGATATTGTTGAACGGCCTGATGCTGCCGACCTTCGCCATTATTGTTGACATAAGCCTGCTTATACATCGCACCGACATCAGGCGCCGTCTGGCGGCGAAATATGTGTTCTCGACATCGCGGCTGGCATATTCGCTCTCGGGTCTATGCCTCCTCATGGCGCTCATGATCTTTCAAGGCACATTCACCTCGGTGAAGAACGGAATGCCGGTCTGGCAGGACGGCTTTCCATTTGACGTGCTGCATGCCGACATCGATGCGTTCCTGCATTTCGGCGCCGATCCGTGGCGCTGGCTCTATCTGGTGGCCAAAAACGATTTCGTGCGGGCTGCCATCGAGTGGAATTACAACGTATTCTGGTTTGTCCTCAATTTTGGCGCCTTGTTCTTCGTCGCGACATCGCCCCGGACGGCGTCGGTTCGAACGCGCTATGTCATCTGCTTCATGGTGGTTTGGATCGTCGTCGGCAACATATTGGCTGGACTGTTCCTGTCGGCTGGTCCGGCGTTTTACGGGATGGTCACGGGCGACACGGCGCGGTTTGGCGAACAGCTCGCATTCCTGGCCCGCGGCGCCGAATCCTCCAATTCCGCTGTTTCCTACCAGCAATATTTGTGGAGGCTTCATGAGGCCAGGCAGACCGGTTTCGCGTCAGGCATCTCGGCCTTTCCCAGCGTGCATGTCGGCTTGGCGATGCTCAACGCACTTTTTGCATGGGAGTACAATCGCCGTCTCGGCGCTGTAGCGTTTGTCTATGTGGCCTTTGTTGCCGTCAGCTCGGTTTATCTGGCGTGGCACTATGCAATCGACGGCTATGCCGCAGCTGCTGTCTCGGTGATTGTCTATGTCGCGGCGCGCAAACTCGTCCCGGCCGACCGGCGCTATGTCCGGCGACCGGCGCAGGATACGCAATCGGCCGATATCGCGACCAGCCCGGAGGCGGCGGTCACAGTTTCCTGAGCGCCACTTCCTCGACCAGATGATTGGCGCCCTTGCGCAGGATGAGGTCGGCCCGCGCCCGTGTCGGCACGATGTTCTCGCGCAGGTTTTTCAGGTTGATGTTGGCCCACAAGCCTTCCGCAATGGCGCGCGCGGCGTCTTCCGAAAGCTGCGAATAGCGGTGGAAGAAGGAGTCCGGATTGCGGAAGGCCGTCTCGCGCAGGCGCATGAAGCGGGCGATGTACCATTGGTGGATCAGCTTCTCGTCGGCATCTATATAAATGGCGAAATCGAAGAAATCCGACAGGAACGGCACGATCTTGCCGTCCTTCGGCAATTTGCCGGGTTGCAGAACGTTGATGCCTTCGAAGATCAGAATGTCTGGCCGGTCGATGGTGACGAACTCGCCGGGAATGACGTCATAGGTCAAATGCGAATAGACGGGCGCGCGGACATTGCGCTGCGCCGACTTGATGCCCGAGAGGAAACGCAGCAGCGCACCGACATCGTAGCTGTCGGGAAAGCCCTTGCGCTCCATCAGATTGTCGCGTCGCAACACCTTGTTGGGCAGCAGGAACCCGTCGGTAGTGATGAGATCGACCTTGGGGCTCGACGGCCAGCGCGCCAGAAGCTCCTTCAGCACGCGCGCCGTGGTCGATTTGCCGACCGCAACCGAACCGGCAATGCCGATGATGAACGGTGTCTTGACCACATCCAGCGCGTTGAAGAAGGCCTGGCGCTGGCGAAACAGCAGCTGGCTGGCCTCAACATGCGCCGAAAGCAGCCGCGAGAGCGACAGATAGATGCGCTTGACTTCTTCCAGGTCGACCGGATCGTTCAGTGAGCGCAGACGGTTGATCTCGTCTTCGCCCAGCGTCATCGGCGTGTCGGCGCGGAAGTTCGACCATTGCTCGGCCGAGAAGAAACGATAGGGGGAATATTTCTCGGTCGGAGCGAGCTGGTCCATCGAGTTTCCTGCCCTCTAGAGCATGAGGCCGAAAAGTGTGAAGCGGTTTTCGGGCGACATCATGCTCCCTCTATCAATTTAAAGACGGATTCAGATTTAAGGCCTCGGCCCGAAATCATCCGGCTCTCGCGGTCAGCCTTTCGGCCGGGATGCCTTTTCAGTGACGCCCGAACGGCCGGTACGGCCCTCAAGCTCCTTCAGCACCTCGCCCAGCGAAACGCCGGCCATGCCAAGCACAACGAGCCAATGATATATGAGATCGGCACTTTCGGAAACGAGGGCTTTCTCGTCGCCCTTGACGGCGGCAATGACGGTCTCGACTGCCTCTTCACCAAGCTTCTGCGCCGCCTTGTCGATGCCTTTGGCGAACAGTTTTGCCGTCCACGAGTCCGGGTCGCCGGAACGGGCGCGTTCGCCAATGATCGTTTCCAGATCGGACAGCGAAAATTCAGCCATGGCGCAGCCTACAGCCTTTGTGGAGTGGATTGAACCGGATAGTCCAGGCGCATCGGCAGCCCGGCCTCGGCCATATGCGCCTTGGCTTCCGTAATCGTGTAAGTGCCGAAATGGAAGATCGAGGCGGCGAGCACGGCGCCGGCATGGCCGTCGCGAATGCCCTCGACCAGATGGTCGAGCGTGCCGACGCCGCCCGACGCGATGACTGGCACGCGAACCGCATCGGCTATCGCGCGGGTCAGCGCAATGTCGTAGCCGGCCTTGGTGCCGTCACGGTCCATCGAGGTCAAAAGAATCTCGCCAGCGCCGCGATCAACCATTTTTCGCGCGAACTCGACCGCATCGATGCCGGTCTTTTCGCGGCCACCGTGGGTGAAGATCTCCCAGCGGCCGGGCTCTTTGGGCGCCGACACCCTCTTGGCGTCGATGGCGACGACAATACACTGGTTGCCGAACTTGTCGGCGGCTTCGGCGACGAAATCGGGATTCTTCACCGCCGCAGTGTTGATCGACACCTTGTCGGCGCCGGCCAGCAACAGTTTGCGGATATCGGCGACCTGGCGCACGCCGCCGCCGACGGTCAGCGGCATGAAGCATTGTTCGGCGGTGCGGGCGACGACGTCGAAGATGGTTTCACGGTTGTCGGACGACGCGGTGATATCGAGAAAGCAAAGCTCGTCTGCGCCGGCCGAGTCATAGGCTTTGGCCGCCTCGACCGGATCACCGGCATCGATGAGGTCGACGAAATTGACGCCCTTGACGACGCGGCCGTTCTTGACGTCAAGGCAAGGGATGACTCGGGCCTTCAGCATCAGCCCTTCTCCATCGTCGCCAGCAACTCGCTGAGCAGTTCGCCGACCAGCGGCGGAACCTCGGCCTGCGCATCGAACGCCGGATCGTAGGCGGAAATGGTGATGCCGGAAATCGGCAGCAGGCCGGCCATGCCGCAGACAGCCTGGCGCAGCTGTTTCGGCTCCGGGCCGCCGGGCGTGGTGTAGCGGTTGGCCTGCAGCGCCCCGGGGTCGTGCACGTCGAGATCGAGATGCAGGTGCACCCGCTTCGCCTCCGGCGCCTTCAGCCTGCCGCTCGCCGTCGCCCAGTCCGGGCATTCGGTGCGGATGACCGGCAACGTCTTCAACAGCTCCGTTTCGGCCGGATCGAGATCGCGCGCGTTGACCAGCACGCAGCGCGCCGGATCGATCGGCCGGAAGCCGGGGATGGCCGAGGCCATCGGCTTCCAGCACAGGCCGAGAACCGTGGCCAGCGCCATGCCGTCGAGAAAGCCGAAGATGGACGTCTCCGGGGTGTTGAGATCGCCATGCTGGTCGGCCCAGATGATCGCATCGGCATCCTCGCCGGCAACCGCACCGGCCGATGTCAGACAATTGCCGGCCAGCACGATGGGAAGCCGGCCGCGGTCTATGGCGATGCGGACCTCGCCGGAGACGGCACCGCACACGGCAAAGCCGGTGGCGATCTCGCGCTGCTGTTCGTCGCCAACCCTGCCGATATCGGTGACGACGACGTCGTGCCCGGAGAGCGTCAGCGCGTCGACAAGCCCGCCGGCGATGAGTGCATCCGGGCCTCGGCCCATGCCGCCGTGATAGTGGCCGCTGTCATAGGAGGCCAGGATGATGGAGATTTTCACGGCCGGGTCTCCATCGCCTTGCCCTGCAGCACCGCAAGCGCCTCGGCCGGGTCGATACGCCCGTCATAGAGCGCGCGGCCGGAGATGGCGCCTTCCAGTTTCTTCGCGTCGGGCATGGTCATGCGCACGATGTCGGCGATCGAAGCCAGCCCGCCCGAGGCGATGACCGGGATCGAGACGGCGTCGGCGAGATCGATCGTGGCATCCCAGTTGATGCCGGTCAGAACGCCGTCGCGGTCGATATCGGTGTAGATGATGGCGGCAACGCCGGCGCCTTCGAATTTCCGCGCCAGTTCGATGACGCCGAGGCTGGAGGCCTCGGCCCAGCCTTCGACCGCCACCTTGCCGCCCTTGGCGTCGATGCCCACGGCGATCTTTCCAGGAAATTCCTTGCAGGCTTCCCGGACCAGGTCGGGATCGCGCACCGCCACCGTGCCGAGGATGACGCGGGCCAGCCCGCGGTCGAGCCAGTCCTCGATCTGCGCCAGCGTGCGGATGCCGCCGCCGAGCTGCACCGGGTTTTTCGTCGCCTTGAGGATGGCGCCGACCGCCGCGTTGTTGACGCTCTGGCCCTTGAAGGCG
Source organism: Mesorhizobium sp. M0052 (assembly GCF_040323255.1). Taxonomy (NCBI): domain Bacteria; kingdom Pseudomonadati; phylum Pseudomonadota; class Alphaproteobacteria; order Hyphomicrobiales; family Phyllobacteriaceae; genus Mesorhizobium; species Mesorhizobium sp. M0052. The sequence goes on from NZ_JAMYUS010000007.1 coordinate 243,807, forward strand.
CCGTTGAGGTCGACGACATGCAGCCATTCAAACCCTTGCTCTTCGAAGGCCTTGGCCTGGGCCGCAGGGTCGTCATTGTAGATGGTCGCGGTCGCCATATCGCCGTGCTTCAGCCGCACGCACTTGCCGTCCTTGAGGTCGATGGCCGGAAACAGGATCACCGTTCAGACCCCTTCCACAATGGCGAAATGCGAGGTCGAATAAGCGCGCCGGAATTTCAGCGCTGCCTGGTATTCGGGGGAATGGAAGCAAGCCAGCGCGACCTCGTAGCTTTCGAACTCGACGATCACATGGCGATTGCCGGATGGCCCTTCCGGGCTTGACGACTGACCGCCTCGCGTCAGGAATTTCGCGCCGTATTTGTCGAACGCCGCTTTGTTGGCGGCGATGTATTTCGGATAGTTTTCCGGATCGGTCACATCGACCATCGCCATCCAGTAGCCCTTCTTGCTCATCTCAAGGCCTCCAGCGCAGGAAGTTGGTGATCAGTGCCAGGCCGAGCGCCTGGCTCTTTTCCGGATGGAATTGCGTGCCGGCAAGGTTGCCGTGCGCGACCGCCGCCGTTACCGGGCCGCCATAATCGGCGACGGCCAGCACTTCGTCCGGCCTTGTCGCGTCGAGATGGTAGGAATGAACGAAATAGGCGTGCAGACCCTTAGGCCCGGTCGCAATACCCGAAAACAGCGGGTGCTTGCGCTCCAGATCGATGGTGTTCCAGCCGATTTGCGGGATCTTCAGTGCCGGATCGGCGGGCGTGATCTCCTTGACGTCGCCGGCAATCCAGCCGAAGCCCTTGGTCACGGTCTTTTCCAGGCCGCGCTGCGACATCAGCTGCATGCCGACGCAGATGCCGAGGAACGGCCGCGCCTTGGCGATCGCTACCTCTTCCACCGCTTCCCACATGCCGGCGACGCCGCGCAGGCCCGCCGCGCAATCGGCATAGGCGCCGACGCCGGGCAAAACGATTCGGTCGGCGCTGCGCACCCGCTCGGCGTCGGCGGTTAGCTCAATGGCAGCGGCAATGCCGGCTTCATGCGCGGCGCGCTCGAAGGCCTTGGTGGCCGAGCGCAGATTGCCCGACCCGTAATCGATGATGGCAACCCGCATCTCAGGCTTTTCCCGGCGTATGGCTCAGGCCCAGCGTCAGCCCGGTCTGCGTCGGCCGGGCCAGGCTGGCGTCCGGCACGATGCGCGGCAGCGGCGCCGGCTCGTCGGCAAGCGCCTCGGCGTCCAGTGTCTGGCGGATGTCGGCATCGTCAGGATTGTCGGCTTCGACGACGCCCCATTCATGCCAGCCGCGGCGGCGCAGCGCTGCGATCCGCAGCCCTTGGCCTTCCAGCCCGATATAGAGCGAGACCAGTAAAGACAGTGCGGAGCCGGCCCAGTCCAGTCCCAGCCATTGGCCGAGCACCGAGATGAGCCCCATGGCGACGAAGGCGAGCGCCGCCTCGATCCACAGCCTGTGCCAGGCGAGCCACAGCGGCGCCACCAGGAAAGCCAGCCAGGAAAAACCGTCGCGGACCAAAACGGTTGCGTCGGCCGCCTCGGTGCGGCCTGGCGGTTCCATCACGACATAGATGGCCATCAGCCTACCCTTTCAGAGATCCCTTGGTGGAGGGAACCGCTTCCGGCTGGCGCGGGTCGCGCTCCAGTGCGAAACGCAGCGCGCGCGCCACCGCCTTGAAGCAGGTCTCGGCAATATGGTGATTGTTGGCGCCATAATGATTGGTGACATGCAGCGTGATACCGGCATTCTGCGCCAGCGCCTGGAAGAATTCACGCACCAGTTCGGTGTCGAACGTGCCGATCTTCGGGGACGAGAAGGCGACATTCCAGACCAGGAACGGACGGCCCGACACGTCGATCGCGGCCCGCGTCAGCGTCTCGTCCATGGCAAGGTCGACAGAGGCATAGCGCATGATGCCGCGCCGCTCGCCCAGCGCCTTGGCCAGCGCCTGGCCGATCGTAATGCCGGTGTCCTCGACCGTGTGGTGGTCGTCAATGTGCAGGTCGCCTTTCGCCTTCACCGTCATGTCGATCAGCGAGTGGCGCGACAGCTGGTCCAGCATATGGTCGAAGAAGCCGACGCCGCTCGACATGTCGGATTTTCCGGTGCCGTCGACATGGACCGAGACACTGATCTCGGTTTCCTTGGTCTTGCGGCTGACTTCGGCGGAACGGGACGCCATGACCTTGTCCTTGGCTGAGGGGTTCGAAACTCAAGACGGGGTTCCAAGCTGTCATTTGCTTGAAAACGAGTGCCTTCTAGCAGCATGAACCGGCGATTGCCAGTTGCGATGCGGACAGCCACCGGCCAAGGCGGACGCCGTTTGCAATCACCCGCCCCATGCATACATATGGCCGATCGAAATCACTCGTACCGCGCGCCAATCGCCTTATCGGGATCGCGCGAATCGGAGCTAAAAATGTCGAATGAACTGAGCATGCACGCCACGACCATCGTGACGGTGCGCAAGGGCAACAAGGTGGTGATCGCCGGCGACGGCCAAGTCAGCCTTGGCCAGACCATCATGAAAGGCAACGCCAAAAAGGTGCGCCGCATCGGCAAGGGCGGCAATGTCATTGCCGGTTTCGCCGGCGCCACGGCGGACGCCTTCACCCTTCTGGAGCGGCTCGAAGCCAAGCTCGAACAATATCCCGACCAGTTGACGCGCGCCTGCGTCGAGCTCGCCAAGGACTGGCGCACCGACCGTTATCTGCGCCGGCTGGAAGCGATGATGCTGGTGGCCGACAAGTCGGTTTCGCTGGCGCTCACCGGCACCGGCGACGTACTGGAGCCCGAATTCGGCGTCATGGCCATCGGTTCCGGCGGCAACTATGCGCTGGCCGCTGCCCGCGCGCTGATGGACAGCGACAAGGATGCCGAGGAGATCGCCCGCAAGGCGATGCAGATCGCCTCCGACATTTGCGTCTATACCAACAACAACTTTGTTGTCGAAACGCTCGATGCCGGCTAACCCGCTGGTGCTCTATGATTTTCGACCGGTTACCGAAAAAGACCTGCCGATGATCGCCGGCTGGCTGGCCGAGCCGCATGTCGCCGAATGGTGGGACGATCCGGAGACGGAAATCGCCGAAATCCGGGAGCACATTGACTCTATTTCTGTAGAGCCGCTGATCGTCGAGCTCGACGGCAGGCCGATCGCCTATCTGCAGAGCTACGATCCGCATCTGGAAGAGGACCATCCCTATGCCGACCAGCCGTTCGGCACGCTCGGCATCGACCTGTCGATCGGCGTGCCTGACCTGGTTGGCAAAGGTCATGGCTCGGCGATCGTCAGGCAATTCGTCGAGCAACTGTTCGAGGAAGGCGCGCCGCGCGTCATAATCGATCCGCATCCCGGCAATGGCCGTGCCATCCGCGCCTATGAAAAGGCCGGATTCCGCGTCATTGATCGCAGGCACTCTAGATATGGCGACGCCGTGCTGATGGCTGTCGATGGCAAAGAGCGCGACGTGGAAGAAGGGGAATGAGTTGATGGCGACACCGGGCACTGCCAAAAATTACTCGGCCTACGAAGACAGCTGGCGGATGGGGCTTCTGCTCGTGCTCGCTCTGCTCATCTTCCAGGCCGGTGCGCTTTATGGCATGGGCCGCACGCCGATCTGCACCTGCGGTTACGTCAAACTCTGGCACGGTGTGGTGAACAGTTCGGAGAATTCCCAGCATATTTCCGACTGGTACACCTTCTCGCACATCATCCACGGCTTCCTGTTCTACGCCTTGGCCTGGTTCCTGTTCCCGCGCTCGCCAATCGGTCTGCGCCTGGCTTTCGCCGTCGTCATCGAGGGCGGCTGGGAACTCCTGGAAAACAGCCCGTTCATCATCGAGCGCTACCGCGCCGGCACCATTTCGCTGGATTACTATGGCGATAGCATCATCAATTCGGTGTCCGACACGCTGGCCATGGTGCTGGGGTTTGTGATGGCCAGAAAGCTACCTATATGGAGCATCGTCGGCCTCGCCCTCATCTTCGAACTGGGTGTCGGCTACCTCATCCGGGACAATCTGACGCTCAACGTGATCATGCTGCTGCATCCGTTCGAGTCCATCAAGCAGTGGCAAAGTGGAATCTAGTGATATGACCACCTTCTCTCCCCGTGAAATCGTTTCGGAACTCGACCGCTTCATCATCGGCCAGAAGGACGCCAAGCGCGCCGTGGCCATTGCCTTGCGCAACCGCTGGCGCCGCCAGCAGTTGGAAGGCCAGATGCGCGAAGAGGTGATGCCGAAGAACATCCTGATGATCGGCCCGACCGGCGTCGGCAAGACCGAGATCTCGCGCCGCCTGGCGCGACTCGCCGGTGCGCCTTTCGTCAAGGTCGAGGCCACCAAGTTCACCGAAGTCGGCTATGTCGGCCGCGATGTCGAGCAGATCATCCGCGATCTGGTCGAGATCGCCATCGGCCTGGTGCGCGAGAAGATGCGCGAGGACGTGAAGGCGCGCGCGCACCTCAATGCCGAGGAGCGCGTGCTGGAAGCCCTGGTCGGCAAGACGGCGAGCCCGGCGACCCGCGATTCCTTCCGCAAGAAGCTGCGCGACGGCGAGCTCGACGACAAGGAGATCGAGATCGAGGTTGCCGACACCGGTACCGGCGGCATGCCCGGCTTCGAGATCCCCGGCATGCCGGGCGCTAATATCGGCGTGCTCAACATCAACGACATGCTGTCGAAGGCGATGGGTGGCAAGAAGACCAAGGCGCGCAAGACGACGGTCAAGGAGTCCTACGCGCTGCTGGTCAACGACGAGTCCGACAAGCTGCTCGACCAGGACGAGGTGGTGCGCCGGGCGCTCGACGCGACCGAAAATGACGGCATCGTCTTCCTCGACGAGATCGACAAGATCGCCTCGCGCGAAGGCGGCATGGGCGCCGGCGTCTCGCGCGAAGGCGTGCAGCGCGACCTGCTGCCGCTGATCGAAGGCACGACGGTGGCGACCAAATACGGACCGTTGAAGACCGACCACATACTGTTCATCGCCTCGGGCGCCTTCCATGTCTCCAAGCCCTCCGACCTGTTGCCGGAATTGCAGGGCCGCCTGCCGATCCGTGTCGAGTTGCGGGCGCTGGAGAAGGACGATTTCATTCGCATCCTCACCGAGACCGAGGCCAGCCTCATCAAGCAGTATATCGCGCTGATGAAGACCGAAGGCGTCGACCTCACCTTCACCGACGATGCCATCGATTCGCTGGCCGGCATCGCTGTCGACCTCAACGCTAGCGTCGAAAACATCGGAGCGAGACGCCTGCAGACGGTGATGGAGCGCGTGCTGGACGAGATCTCCTACGACGCGCCCGACCGCAACGGCACCAGCGTCGCCATCGATGCCGCCTATGTGGAAAAGCATGTCGGCGACCTCTCGCGAAACACAGATTTGTCGCGATTCATCCTTTAAACGAGGGCGCCGGTTCATCCGGCGCCGGTATTAGAGCGCCGCGCGTCCTTTGGACGCGCAAAGGTCGCTCTAACAGTATTGAATCGACGCATCGGACTTTCCAAAAATCGGTTTCGATTTTTGGGCCGATGCTTAGGCACCAATTTCCGGCAAACATCATCGTGTGTGGCCGGATGGTATCATGCGGCCACCTTTCGTCTTGCCGGCTGCAAGGGCGCTCTCGACTCGACCGGGAGCTTTACCTAGTTTGCGCGGCAATTCTCTAGGCGGCGGCGCATGAAAAAACTGATCCTGCTCATTCTCGGCTTGACGCTGGCGGCGACGCTGTTCGCGGCTGACGCCGCGACATTGGTGCCGGCGGGCAACCGCAATGTCGTGCAGCCTGACATACCGGGCGCCTCCAGCCGCCGCACCCAGGCCACCAACACCACCTTCCAGGCCAAATACCGCAAGGTCTACGCTCTGTTGCAGAACGACGCCGAATTGCGCGCCAAGATCAGGAAGGCGGCTGCCGCTTACGGCATCAACCCCTTGCACATCGTCGGCGCCATCGTCGGCGAGCACACCTACAATGTCGATGCCTACGACCGGCTGCAGACCTACTACGTCAAGGCGATCTCCTACCTCTCCAGCAAGCTGTCCTTCGCCTATGACGGTGAGGACATCACCGATTTCGTGCAGCGGCCGGAATTCAAGAAGTGCACAATGTCGGACAGCTACGACCTGTGGGAATGCCGCGAGCAGGTGTGGAACCGCTCCTTCCGCGGCAAGACCGTCGGCGGCACCAGCTTTCCCAACGACCGCTTCGGCGCCACCTTCTTCCAGCCCTATTATGCCGGCCAGACCTTTGGCCTCGGCCAGCTCAACCCGCTGACCGCGCTGCAGATGAGCGATCTCGTGCACAAGGTGTCGGGGCTGCCCGAGCTCGATGTCGGCGATCCCAATGGGGTCTACAAGACGATCATGGATCCGGACCTGACATTGCCCTACGTCGCAGCGACGATCAGGAAGTCGATCGACGCCTACAAAAACATTGCCGGCTTCGACATCTCAGGCAATCCGGGGCTGACCGCCACGCTCTACAATGTCGGCAATCCCGAGCAGCGCGCCTATGCGCTGAAAGCAGAGAACGACAAGCGCCGCGCCGCGGGTGAGACGGTCAAACTGCCCGAGGAGAATTATTACGGCTGGCTGGTCAACGACAAGCTGGACGAGCTGAAGGCGCTGTTTTAGGGCTGGGGCCCTTTACCTCCCCCTTGTGGGGAGGTCGGACCAAAGGTCCGGGTGGGGGTCGGTGCCGCACCCCCGCCCCGCTGCTTCGCAGCGACCCTCCCCACAAGGGGAAGGGTAAAACTTACGCTGCCAGCAACGACTTCAGCTTCACATCCGGCGACCCCAACGCCTCCGGCGCCGGCTGTGCCCGTTTCGCGATCAGCATCTCGGCCAGCCTGATGTCGCGCGCCACGGCATTGCCCGTACCGATGCCGCTCGCCGCCACCAGCCTGCCGTCCTCGGCCAGGTGAAACAGAATAAAAGCGCCGTCGCCGAGATCGCGACGCACCGCGGTGTGGCCCTCGTCCGAAAGGCCGGCGATCTGCAGCGACAAACCATACTGATCCGACCAGAACCATGGCACCGCGGCATGCGCTTCGCGGGCACCCAGCATGTTCTTCGCGGCCAGCGCACCCTGTTCCTGCGCATTGCGCCAGGCTTCCAGCCGCACCCGCCGGCCAGCATAGACAGCGAGCGGAAACGAGCAGCAGTCGCCGGCGGCAAAGATGTCGGGATCGATTGTTTGGAGTTCGCCATTGACGGCGATGCCGTTATCGACGGTCAGGCCCGCTTCCGCGGCAAGCCCGGTCACCGGCACGGCGCCGATGCCGATGACGGCGAGATCGGCGACGATGTCCTGCCCATCGGCGAGCATGATGTGCACCTCAGCGCCGTCGTCGGCGATATCAGCGATGCCCTGACCGGTGAGCACGGTCACGCCTTCGGCCTCATGCGCCTGATGGATGATTTCAGCGATCTCCGCCGGCACCCCGCGCATGAGGATGCGCGGCTGCGCCTCAATGACCGTGACGCTGGCCCCGAGCTTGCGCGCCGAAGCGGCGAGCTCCAGGCCGATAAAGCCACCACCAATGATGGCGATGCGGTTTGCCGGGCTGAGGTGGGCACGAATGGCCAGCGCGTCGGCAAAGGTGCGGAGGTAGACGCAGCGCGACCCCAATCCCGGCATCGGCAGCTTGCGCGGTGTCGAGCCGGTCGCCAGCAACAGCTTGTCGTAGGGCAGGGCCGAACCGTCCGACAGCCGCACCATATGCGCCGGGCGGTCGATCGCCACCGCTTGAACGGAATGGATATGCCGGATCGATTTCTCGGCCAGAATTTCGTCGCTGGCGATCGTCTTGATCTCGGCCGCGTCGCTCGTCATTGCGTCCTTGGACAGGGGCGGCCGCTCATAGGGCAGATGGGGTTCGTCACCCACCAGCGTCACCGGCCCGTCATAGCCCAGCTCGCGCAGTGTCAGCGCTGCCCGCCCGCCGCACTCGCCGGCGCCAATGATGACCATTCCCGCCTGCATGGTCCTATCCGATCTGGATCAGCACTTTGCCGGCCTCGACCTTTACCGGATAGGTGGCGAGATTGACGCAAACCGGCGCGCCCCGTGCCGCCCCCGTCTTGTAATTGAAGCGGCCATTGTGCTTGGGGCACTCGATGATGTCGTCCATCACCAGCCCGTCGGCCAGATGCACCTTTTCGTGCGTGCATAGGCCATCCGTGGCGAAATAATCGTCGTCAGGGCTGCGATAGATGGCGAAGGTGCGGCCGCCATGGTCGAAGCGCATCACATCTTCTTCGTCGATGTCGCCGGCGGCGCAGGCCTCGATCCAGTCGCTCATGTGTTCCTCCCAAAAGCAATTCCAGGAAAAGTGCGTTGCGGTTTTCCGTTCGGAGTTGCGACAAAACAAAAGCTTAATCGCGCGATCATTCCGCCGCGGCGGCGACGGCGTCGTTGTGGAGTTCCTCGCGATAGGGCCGCGCCGTTGGCGGCAGTTCGCGCTTGAGGAAATAGTCCTCGTTGCGCAGCTGGCGCAAAAAGGCCGGGATCATCTCGCGGTAGCCGGCCAGGATCGACGGCGTCGGCGCCGGCAGATCGTGCTTGATCAGCGCATGCAGTTTAGGCAGCGCATGATAGGGCACCATCGGGAACATGTGGTGTTCGACGTGATAGTTCATGTTCCAGTAGATGAAGCGGCTGACCGGGTTCATGTAGACGGTGCGGCTGTTCAGCCGGTGGTCGATGACATTTTCCGCCAGCCCGCCATGCTGCAGCAGGCCGACCATGACATGATGCCAGGCGCCGTAGAGCCGGGGCAGCCCGACCAGCATCAGCGGCAGCCATGAACCGAAATAAAGCGCCAGCGCGATCGTCACGGCATAGATCGCCGTCCAGATGCGGGCGATGCGAATGGCCTTAGGCTGCTCCTGTTCGGGGATAAAAGTCTTTTCCGCCGCGCTGATATTGCCGGCGGCATTGCGCAGCATGTCCGACATCGCATGCCAGGCATCCAGCACGCCGATAAAGCCAAGCGCGACCCGGAACAGATCCGGCGGCCGCATGACGGAGATTTCCGGGTCGCGGCCGACGATGATGGTGTCGGTGTGGTGGCGGGTGTGGCTCCAGCGCCAGGTCACCGGATTGCGCATGATCATGAAGCAGGCGATCTGGTAAACCGCGTCGTTCATCCACTGGGTGCGGAAGGCGGTGCCGTGGCCGCATTCGTGCCAGCGTGAGTCGGTGGAGGAGCCGTAGAGCACGCCATAGACGAAGAAGAACGGCACGCACCACCAGCTGCCCCAGAACCAGGCGCCGCCGGCGGCACTCAGGATCAGCGCGGCCAGCCAGATCGCGGTGTCGCGGATCGCCGGCCCGTCGGAGCGCTGCATCAGCTCCTTCATCTGCTTGCGAGGAATATCGGTGTGATACCACTCGGCCGCCGCCAGCCCGGTCTCGACGGCGAGCTTGGAATCGCGGCCCATCAGGCTGTAGTCGCGCCGAAACGGTGGTGTGGATAGTGTCGCTTCCATAGGGGCTGCCTCCGTCGGCCACAGCATCCGTCAGGACGGATATGTCCATTACAGGCGCTTGTGTCCGAGCGCAAAATAGCGCCATGCGGTGATAGTCTCAATATCACAAAGATAGTTTCTATCATTTTCCATCAGAACGATGTAAGCAGTTGCAGGCACTCATGCGGGACAGTCATGGCAAAACGGCCAACCATCACCGATCTGGCGCGCATCTCCGGCGTTAGCGTCGCCACTGTCGACAGGGTGCTGAACAACCGGCTGCCGGTGCGCGAGGAAACCGCGCGCCGCGTCTATGAGGCGGCGACCGGCATCGGCTACCACGCCGCCGGGCTGATCAAGCGGCGCATGCGCCAGGAATTGCCGGAATACCGCCTCGGCTTTCTGCTGCTGCGGGGCAATGATGTTTTTTACGGCGATTTCGCGAGGGAGCTAGAAATGGCGGTCTCGCAATCGCAGCGCTTCCGCGGCGTCGCCACCATCGATTTCGCCAGCTCGCTAGCCGCCGACGAGATCGCCGCCCAGATGCGCAAGCTGGCAGCGAAATCCAGAGCAATCGCCGTTGTCGGTCCGGACCATCCGACGCTGACGGCGGTCGTGGAGTCGCTGAAAGCGAGGGGGCAACCTGTCTTCTCGCTGCTGTCCGACTTTGCCGCTGGCATCCGTGAGGGATATGTCGGCCTCGACAATCGCAAGGTCGGTCGCACCGCGGCCTGGATGATCGCCAGGGCGGCAAAGAACCCCGGCAAGGTCGCCCTTTTCGTCGGCAGTCATCGCTTCCACGGCCATGAACTGCGCGAGATCGGATTCCGCTCCTTCTTCCGCGAACATGCGCCGGACTTCACGGTGATGGAAACGCTGGTCAATCTGGAAGCCAACCAGGTCACCCACGATGCGATGATCGATCTCCTGGTGCGGTATCCGGATCTTGCCGGCTGCTATGTCGCCGGCGGCGGCATGGAAGGCGCGGTGTCGGCGCTGCGCGCAGCGAAGCCCGCAAACATGCCGGTGGTCGTCTGCAACGAGATCAACGCCGAATCGCGCGCGGCACTCGCCGACAACATCCTGACAATGGTGATCTCGACGCCGCTCGCCGCCTTGTGCCGCGAGCTTGTCGACCTGATGGCGCATTCCATCGAGGCCGGCGCCGCCAACGCGCCGGGCCAGACCTTTCTGCCCTTCGACATCTATCTGCCGGAAAATATCTAACGCGTTGCCGCGCCGACCCGTTCGGCGCGGGCTCTCCGGCGATGATAGAATCTATCAGATTCTGCCTTCAGACTCGGCCTGGGCCGCTGTCGGCCTCGATTCGACGTGAAATTGCGGCGCGGCGACCGAAAATCCGCTTTCCGACTTAGGAATCGCTCTTGACGTCTCGCGAAAAAATGGAATAAATATTTCATCAGATTGGTATTTTGGTTCTTTCGTTCCGGAACATCTGTTTCAAACTGGGAGCCTGGCGTTCCATCCCTTGGACAAAACGCCATACGGAACAGGAAGGCATCAGGGAGAGATTCCTCGGGCTATCGGGGATTCCGGGTAGATCGGTGCAGCCGGACACCAATGTGGAGGAGAAACACAATGAAGAAACTGATTTTGGGCGTCGCCTTTGCGGCGCTGATGAGTTCGTCCGCTTTTGCCGCCAAGGTCGGCGTGTCGATGGCCAAGTTCGACGACAACTTCCTCACCGTGCTGCGCAACGGCATGATCGAGCAGGCCAAGGCCATGAGCGGCGTGGAACTGCAGGTCGAGGACGCGCAGAACGACGTCGCCAAGCAGCTCGACCAGATCAAGAACTTCGCCGCCTCGGGCGTCGACGCCATCATCGTCAACCCGGTCGACACCTCGGCCACGCAGGCGATGTCGGACGCCGCCGCAGCCGCCAAGATCCCGTTGGTCTATGTCAACCGCCAGCCGGTCAATGTCGACACGCTGCCGGACAACCAGGCCTTCGTCGCGTCGAACGAGGCCGATTCCGGCACGCTCGAGACCAAGGAAGTCTGCCGCCTGTTCACCGAGGCCGGCAAGAAGGAAGCCAATGTCTATGTCATCATGGGCGAGCTTTCCAACCAGGCCGCCGTGCAGCGCACCAAGGACATCGAAGAGGTGATCGCCACGCCGGAGTGCAGCTTCATCAAGATCATCGACAAGCAGACTTCGAACTGGAACCGCGACGAAGCGCAGAACCTGATGACCAACTGGCTGTCGACCGGCAAGCCGTTCGACGGCGTCATCGCCAACAATGACGAAAGCGCCATCGGCGCCATCCAGGCGATGAAGGCCGCCAACATCGACATGAAGACGGTTGTCGTCGGTGGGGTCGACGCCACGCAGGACGCGCTTGCCGCCATGCAGGCCGGCGACCTCGATGCCACCGTGTTCCAGGATGCGGCCGGCCAGGGCGCCGGCGCGCTCGACGCGGCACTGAAGCTCGCCAAGGGCGAGAAGGTCGAGCACAAGGTCTACGTGCCCTTCCAGCTGGTTACGCCGGCCAACATCGACAAGTTCCTGAAGAAGAACTGAGCCGGCAACTCACGCGTAAGCAATTCCAGGAAAAAATGTGAAGCGGTTTTCCGTCCGGAATTGCGACAAACAAACAAGAGAGCGGCGCAACCGCGCCGCTCCCGTTTCCCCACCGCCCTGAGGGGCGGAAGGGCAAATGCGGCCTCACGGAGGACAAGGCATGTCACAGACATCTCATGGCGTCGGCGGGGTCAGCTATGACGCGAAGAGGCGGACATGGCCGGCCGAATTCAACGTCTTCCTGGCGCTGGTCATTCTGGTCGTCATCTTCGAACTGATCGGCCGCATCTTTCTTGGCGACAGCTTCCTGTTCAACACGCGCGACAACGTCGCCGGGATCTTCAATGAGGCCCGCCTGCAGATCATCATCCTGCAGGTGTCGATCGTCGGCATCATCGCCATCGGCGTCACGCAGGTGATCATTTGCGGCGGCATCGACTTGTCCTCGGGCTCGATCGTCGGCGCCACCGCCATGATCGCCATGAGTTTTGCCCAGGTGGCGACGGTCAACGGTAACCCTAACCCCAAGGCGATGTTCCTGGCGCAAGGCTGGACCGACCTGCCGGTGATCGTGCCGGTACTGGTCGCCATCGGCTGCGGTCTGCTCGCCGGTCTCGTCAACGGCTCCTTGATTGCATACACGCGCATTCCGCCGTTTATCGCGACGCTCGGCATGATGGTGACCGCGCGCGGCATCGCCAAATGGTGGTCCAAGGGTCAGCCGATCTCGTTTCCGACCGAAAGTTTCGCTGGTATCGGCAAGGGGCTGATGCCGGTCATCATCTTCCTGTCGCTGGCGGTGCTGTTCCAGCTGATCATGACCTACACACGCTACGGCAAGCATTGCTACGCCATCGGCTCCAACGAGGATGCCGCGCGCATGTCCGGTATCAAGATCGCCAACCACAAGATCCTCGTCTATGTCATTGCCGGCATCCTCGCCGCGCTGGCCGCCGTCGTGCTCTCCTCCAAGAACCTGACGGCGCAGTCCGGCATGGGCGTCATGTACGAGCTCGACGCCATCGCCATGGCGGTCATCGGCGGCGTCTCTTTGTCGGGCGGCCGCGGCTCGATCGTCGGCACCGTGATCGGCTCGCTGATCTTCGGCGTCATCATTTCCGGCTTCACCTTCCTGCGCCTCGACGCCTACTATCAGGAGATGGTCAAGGGCGTGATCATCGTCGGCGCGGTCGTTCTCGACCAATGGCGCCAGCGCATGCGGGCATTGAGGGCTTGACCATGCCAGATATCTCCACGACAGACATCGTCCTGAAGACCGAAAACCTGACCAAACGCTATGGCGGCGTCCATGCGCTGGAAGGCGCGAATTTCGAGCTGCGCAAGGGCGAGCATGTCGCCATCATGGGCGACAATGGCGCCGGCAAATCCACCTTCGTGCGCCAGATCACCGCCGTCGAGCAGCGCACCAGCGGCCAGATCTGGTTCGACGGCAGGGAAGTGAATTTCGCCGGGCCGATCGAAGCGCGCACGGCGGGCATCGAGACCGTGTTCCAGAATCTGGCGCTGGCCGACGATCTCGACGTGCCGTCGAACCTGTTCCTCGGCCGCGAAAAGGTGCTGTTCAATCTCGGGCCGTTCTCGATCCTCGACCGCAAATACATGCGCAAGGCGACCGAGGCGGCGCTGATCCGCACGGCAGTGAAAATCCCCAACCTCTCCAACACCATCCGCCACATGTCGGGCGGCCAGCGCCAGTGCGTTGCCATCGCCAGGACGGCGACCTTCGCCTCCAAGCTGATCATCATGGACGAGCCGACGGCAGCCCTTGGCGTGCAGGAGACCGCGCAGGTCGAAAACATCATCCGCACGCTGAAGGACAATGGCGAACCGCTGATCCTGATCAGCCACAACATGCGCCAGGTGTTCGACCTGTGCGACCGTATCGTCGTCTTCCGGCGCGGCCGCATCGTCGCCAACCTGCGCAAGGAAAACACCGACGGCAACGACATCGTCTCCTACATCACCGGCGCCAAGACCGGGGAGGCGGAACTCGCGGCCTGAACAGGATGGTCATCCTGTTTTCTGGCGTGCTCGAAAATTATCTTGCCACCTTTCTCAAAAGGAAGGTGGAGACACAACTCTCTCGAACCCATCCCCCTAGAGGAAAACCCCATGACTGTTCGTTTCGCCCTCCTCGGTGCCGGCCGCATCGGCAAGGTCCATGCCCGCGCCGTCGGCTCCAACCCGCAGGCCAGACTGGTGGCCGTTGCTGACGCTTTTGAAAAGGCGGCGACCGAGTTGGCAACCGCCTATGGCGCCGAAGAGCGCACCATCGACGCGATCGAGAAGGCCAACGACATCGACGCCGTGGTCATCTGCACGCCGACCGACACCCATGCCGATCTGATTGAGCGTTTCGCCAAGGCCGGCAAGGCGATCTTCTGCGAGAAGCCGATCGACCTCGACGTCAAGCGCGTCGAGAAATGCCTGGCCGTGGTCGACAAGGCCAAGGCGACGCTGATGGTCGGTTTCAACCGCCGCTTCGATCCGCACTTCGCCGCCGTACGCAAGGCGATCGACGACGGCGCCATCGGCAAGGTCGAGATGGTCACCATCACCTCGCGCGACCCGGGCGCGCCGCCGGTCGACTACATCAAGCGCTCGGGCGGCATTTTTCGCGACATGACCATCCACGATTTCGACATGGCGCGCTTCCTGCTCGGCGAAGAGGTGGTCGCGGTCAGCGCCCATGCCTCGGTTCTGGTCGACAAGAAGATCGGTGAGGCCGGCGATTTCGATTCGGTCAGCGTCATCCTCGAAACCGCGTCCGGCAAGCAGGCCGTCATCTCCAATTCGCGCCGCGCCACCTATGGCTACGACCAGCGCATCGAGGTGCATGGCTCCAAGGGCATGGTCGCCGCCGAGAACCAGCGGCCGGTGTCGATAGAGGTCGCCAATGAGAAGGGCTATACCCGCCCGCCGCTGCACGATTTCTTCATGACCCGCTATCTCGACGCCTACGCCCTCGAGATCGCCGCCTTCATCGCTGCCGCGACGTCGGGCAAAAAGGCATCGCCGAGCGGCGCCGACGGCCTCGTTGCGCTAAAACTGGCCGATGCGGCGCTGAAGTCGGCGACATCGGGCAAGACCGTCCGCCTCGACAAGTAAGAACCGGAACCAAGGCACAGGAGCAGAGCGATGAGCACATCAGCCGATCGCAATTCGAACACGCGCGCCATCGTCACCGGCGGCGCGCAAGGCATCGGCTTTGCCGTCGCCGAAGCGCTGGCCGACGAGGGCTGCAAGGCGCTGGCGCTCATCGGCCGTTCGCAGGAGAAGGGCGACAAGGCGGTCGCCCACTTCAACAAGGCCGGCGTCGACGCGATCTTCATCAGCGCCGACGTCTCGAAAGTGGCCGACTGCAAGCGCGCCGTCGCCACCGCCGTCTCGCATTTCGGCACCATCAACGCGCTGGTCAACGCCGCAGCCACCTCCGCGCGCGGGTCGCTGGTCGAAACCTCCGAGGAGACCTTCGACCAGATTTTCCAGACCAACGTGCGCGGCCCGTTCTTCCTGATGCAGGGCGTGGTGGCCCATCTCCTGGACAAGAAGGCGCCGGGCTCGATCGTCAACGTGCTGTCTATGTCGGCGCATTGCGGCCAGTCCTTCCTGGCGCCCTATTCCTCGAGCAAGGGTGCGCTGGCGACGCTGACCAAGAACGTCGCCAACGCCTATCGTTTCAACCGCGTCCGCTGCAACGCCGTGCTGCCGGGCTGGATGGACACCGAGGGCGAGGACATCGTGCAGAAGAAATGGCACGGCGCCTCCGACGACTGGCTGGCAAAGGCAGAGGCCGGCCAGCCGATGGGCCAACTGGTCAAGCCCGACCAACTGGCGCGGCTGATCAGCTACATGGCCAGCCCGCAATCCGGCGTCATGACCGGCTCGCTGGTCGACTATGACCAGAACGTCGCGGGGACCTCGCCGGAGTAGCTTCAAGCCCTGTTGTAGCAACATCGCCATTCCCACATAGTCATGATAGTCAGGCTAGTCACGAGGGATGCGATGCTAACGTCATCCAAAGACACCAACTGGACGGTTGCCGGGGCAAAAGCCCGGCTCTCCGAGGTCATCGAGCGCGCACAGTCCTCGCCGCAGACGATCACCAAGAACGGCAAACCAAGCGTGGTTGTCGTCTCGGCCGAGGAATGGCAGCGCAAGATCGCACGCAAGGGTACGCTTGCCGAGTTCCTGCTGGACTCGCCGCTGCGCGGCGCCGATCTCGAGCTTGAACGTCAGCGCGACGAACCGCGTGACCTGCCGCTGTGAGACTGCTGCTCGACACGAATGTCCTGTCCGAGGTGACGAGGCCAGCGCCTGACGCACGTGTCCTGGGCTGGCTGGACGAGCTTGATGAGGACCGCTCCTTCATCAGCGTAGTGTCGATCGCCGAGATCCGGCGCGGCGTCTCTCTGATGGATGAGGGCCGCAAACGCGAGGCGCTGGCCGAATGGCTCGCCCGGGACCTGCCCCAGCGCTTCGAACAGCGGGTTTTGCCGGTGAACGATGCGGTTGCCTTGGCCTGGGGCGACCTGATGGGTCTTGGCAAGCGCCGCGGTCGTGGTCTATCGTCGATGGACGGCCTGATCGCAGCCACTGCGATTGCGCACGAGCTCACCTTAGCAACGCGCAATACGAAAGATTTCGAAGGCTTAGGGCTTGAACTCTTCGATCCCTGGACCGCATGAGCCGCTCCGCGTTATACGTGTTGGCGATTGGCGAAACCGCCGGCACTTCGTCATCCACCGGCGGAGCAAGGAGCGTAGCGACGCAGCACAGACCCGAGGATCCATGCCGCGACTCCAGAGCGTTGCTATGGTCCAGAATTCGCTACCGCTGCACTCCACGACCGATGTCACGGAATGATTCTAGGGTCTCCGCGACGGAGCTTCGCTCCTGCTCCGCCCAGGGATGACGAAATCGCGAGGATTCGGCCCATCCCGAATTGTCTCCGCATACCCCACGTGACAAGCGCCTCGGCATCGACTATATGACGCCTGATGATCAACCTGACCGCCACCTATTGGTACTTTAGCAGCTCGCTGGCGGCGGGAGGATTGCGCTCGATCTGAAGATTGCAGCAACAAGTCCGAACAGCCGCCAGACCTGGCGGCTTTTTTGTATCAGCCGGCAGGTCTCCTAAAAACAGGAGCAGAAAGCCGTGTTGACCACCACAGACGATCTTCGGGTCAAGGAAATCCGAGAATTGAGTACGCCGGACGAGGTGATGCGGGAGATCCCGCGCACGCTGACGGCAACGCGCACCGTGAGCGCATCACGCAACGCCACCCATGCCATCTTGAACGGCACCGACGACCGGCTGCTTGTCATCGTCGGCCCGTGTTCGATCCACGACCCGGTCGCGGCCGTTGACTATGCCAGCCGGCTAGTGGCGCTGCGCGAGACCCTGTCCGACCGGTTGGAGATCGTCATGCGGGTCTATTTCGAAAAGCCGCGCACGACTGTCGGCTGGAAGGGCCTTATCAACGATCCCGATCTCGACGGCAGCTTCAACATCGACAAGGGGCTGCGGATGGCGCGCAACGTGCTGTCGGCGGTCAACAATCTCGGCCTGCCCTCGGCCACCGAATTTCTCGACATGACGACGCCGCAATACATTGCCGACCTCGTCGCCTGGGGCGCCATCGGCGCGCGCACCACCGAGAGCCAGATCCACCGCGAACTGGCTTCCGGCCTGTCCTGCCCGGTCGGCTTCAAGAACGGCACCGACGGCAATCTCAGGATCGCCGCCGAGGCGGTGAAATCCGCCGCCCAGCCGCATCATTTCATGGCGGTGACCAAGGGCGGACGCAGCGGCATTGCGACTACTACCGGCAATGAGGACTGCCACGTCATCCTGCGCGGCGGCGTTCAGCCGAATTACGATGCGGCGAGCGTCGAGGCAGCCTCGGCCGAACTCGCCCGCATCGGCGTTGCACCCCGGCTGATGATCGACGTCAGCCACGCCAACTCGGCCAAGAAGCCGGAGAACCAGCCCAAGGTGGCGGCGGATGTCGCCGGTCAGGTCGCGGCGGGCGACGAACGCATCATCGGCCTCATGATCGAGAGCAATCTCGTTGCCGGCCGTCAGGATGTCGTGCCCGGCAAGCCGCTCGTCTATGGCCAGAGCATCACAGATGGCTGCATCGACTGGGCGACCACAGAGACGGTGCTGCACGGCCTCGCCGGCGCCGTAGAATGGCGCCGCTCAGCCCGCCGCGCCATGATGGAGAACCGGCCGGGCGCCGCCTGATACGAGGCGATGCGGGAAGGGCGCTGCGGCTCCCCTTGCACACCGGCAACCGGTCTGCTAGATACTGAACCATATGGTTCAGTATGCCGACTTGGATGCCTCGTTCGCCGCGCTCTCGGACGCCACCCGGCGTGGCGTTCTGGAGCAGCTCGGACGCGCAGACGCTTCGATCACCGAGCTTGCCGGAAAGTTCCACATGACCCTCACGGGCATGAAGAAGCACGTCGGCGTCCTGGAGCAGGCGGGGCTCGTCACCACGCAGAAGGTTGGCCGCGTGCGGACCTGCAAGCTCGGCCTGCGCGGACTGGCGGAAGAGGCGGCCTGGATCGAGCGGCACCGCCTGCTCTGGGACGCACGCTTCAACGAGTTGGACAAGGTTGTCGAGGAATTGAAACGGAAGGAGAAAGCCGATGCGCCAAAGAACCGAGAGTGAGCCCACGAACAGCCGCACCACG
Source organism: Mesorhizobium sp. M0052 (assembly GCF_040323255.1). Taxonomy (NCBI): domain Bacteria; kingdom Pseudomonadati; phylum Pseudomonadota; class Alphaproteobacteria; order Hyphomicrobiales; family Phyllobacteriaceae; genus Mesorhizobium; species Mesorhizobium sp. M0052. The sequence goes on from NZ_JAMYUS010000007.1 coordinate 262,565, forward strand.
GTCGAACGGAAGTCCGAACGGGAGCTGGTCGTCACGCGAACAGTCAACGGTCCGGCGCGCATCGTGTTCGAGGCGTGGACCAAGCCCGAGCTGTTCAAGCAGTGGTGGGTGCCGAAGTCGATGGGCATGTTCCTGCGTTCATGCGAGATGGATGCTCGTACCGGAGGCACGTACCGCCTGGTGTTCGGCCACGACGCCTCGGACCTTCACGAATTCTTCGGCAGGTATATCGAAGTGACACCCCACTCACGCCTCGTCTGGACCAATGAGGAAGGTGGTGACGGTGGACCCGTCACCACGCTGACCTTCGAGGAAAAGGGTGGCAAGACGCTGCTGGTCATGCACGAACTCTATCCCTCGAAGGAGGCTCTCGACGCGGCCGGTACCGGGGCGGCGGATGCGATGGGCGAGACGTTCGAGCAATTGGACGAGCTTCTCGTCGTCTTGGGCGAGGGCGTGAGGCGGTCATGACGTCATCGGTCTCGCGGACGGGGTAGCTGCCGCCCTCGACGACGAAAAGACCGGGACAGTGATCCGCAAGCGCCGCACCGAGGCGAAGAAACGCGGCGTCATCGCTTGATCGGGATCACGCTGCCCTCAACCCTTCCCATGCCGTAAACACCGAGACCGCAAACAGCAGCAGTCCGGCCGCCCGGCCCGCAAAAGCGGTCGCCCGCGGATTGGCCACCAGCAGATTGCGGCTGCGGCCGGCGGTGATGGCGAGCCCGCCATAGATGGCGGCCTGCGTCAGCATCGTCAGCAAGCCCATGACCGTCGCCTGCATCCAGATCGGGCCGTAATCCGGCTTCAGGAACTGCGGATAGACGGCAAATATGAAGAGATAGGCCTTCGGGTTGATCAGGCAGGTCACCAGTCCCTGGCGAAAGGCCTTCCAGGCCGTACGGCTGCCGGCGGGCCCGTCGTGGCCGACGGTGATGGAACTGCGCATCAGCGAGATGCCGATGAAGGCCATGTAGGCGGCGCCGGCTATCGGCTTGTACAGGATCGGTACGAAATGCATCAGCAGGCCGACGCCGATGGCGCCGTTCAGCGTGTGCACGATGCCGCCGACCATGATGCCACCGGTGGCGGCGAGGCCCCGGTCGCGGCCGCCGGTGAGCGCATTGGCAAGCACGAACAGCATGTCCATCCCGGGTACGATGATGATGCCGGACAGCAGGATAAAGAACAGCCAGAGATTTTCCGCGTAGCTCATGTCAGTTGCCTGTCGCTTCCTGCTGGGGTGCCGTGGAGGAATTTGTTGATTTTCAACCCGATAGGCAGTCCAATAAATCATCCCAACTGACGGGGATGTGTCAGTAGCGTTCATCAGGGAGAGGAAATGCGCAAGGCGTCGCGGCTGTTCGAGATTATCCAGATCCTGCGGCTGGCGCGGCAGCCGGTGACGGCGGCCATGATCGCCGGGCAGCTGGAAGTCACGATGCGTTCGATCTATCGCGACATCGCCGCACTGCAGGCGATGCGCGTGCCGATCGAAGGCGGGCGTGGCATCGGCTATATATTGCGGCCCGGCTTCGACCTGCCACCGCTGATGTTCTCAATCGAGGAGATGGAGGCGATCGTCCTGTCGCTCGCCCTGCTGGAGCGCACGGGAGACAGCGAACTCAAGCAGGCGGCCAAGCGCGTCAGCGCCAAGATCGCCGGCGCCGTGCCGCCGCCACTACGCCAGGCGTTCGACGCCAACGCACTGCATGTCTGGGGGTTCGCTGCACCGGCAATCGGCACCATCGATCTGGCGCTTGTGCGCCGCGCCATCCGTGACGAGGAAAAGCTCGACCTGTCCTATCGCGACGAAATCGGCCGCGCCTCCGAGCGGCTGATCCGTCCAATCGCGCTGATCTATTATTCAGAAACCGCCAACATCGTCGCCTGGTGTGAACTGCGCCAGGCGATCCGCAATTTCCGCAGCGACCGCATCGCCGATTGCCGGGCGACCGGGCTGCGCTTCAAAGGCGAAGGCGATCGCCTGCGCCAGGTCTGGGTCAGTGGCTGGAAGGCGAACGCTGTCGCTGGCCGCTGAAGCGAGCGGGTTTACCGCACATCCACCCAGCGCTCTTCCTCGAACGACCTCGCCATCGCGTGCACGGTGCGCTCGATCTCCAGCCCTTCGGCAAATTCGATGACCCGTGCCGGCTTGCCGGCAAGCCGCGTCAGCAATTCGTGGCACTCGATGATCTTGAGGTCGTTGAAACCGAGCCCATGGCCCGGCGCCGGGAGGAAGGCGTCGTAAGGCTTGTGGTGCGGCGCCACCAATATGGTGCGGTAGCCCTGTTCGGTCGGGCGATCGGCGGTGACGTAGAGCTGGATTTCGTTCATCCGCTCCTGGTCGAACAGGATCGATCCCTTGGAGCCGAAAATCTGTATGGCGATGCGGCCCTTGCGGCCCCAGGCCGAGCGGTTGACCAGCAGCGTGCCGGCAATGCCGTTTTCCAGATGCATCAAAACGCTGGCGATGTCGTAGGTCTCCACCGCACGGCGGCCGCCGCTGGCCAGCTTGCGGTCGACATAGGGTTTGGCCATGTCGCAGATGACTTTTGCGACGCGGCCGAACAGCGTCGAGACCAGCGACAGCGGATGCACGGCGAAATCGTCGAGCGCGCCATAGCCGGATGCGGCCTCATGCTTCCAGAAGAACAGCGCTTCGGGGTCGGCCATGAAGTCCTCGTCCATCTCGATGCGCAGATGGTTGACCTCGCCGATGATCTTTTCCTCGAGCAGCGCGCCGATGTGGCGGATGGCCGGGCTCTGTATGTAGTTGTAGCCAAGCGCTGCGACCTTGCCGGACTTCTTCGCCGCGGCCGCCATCGCCGCTGCTTCGGCAAAGCTCGGCGCCATCGGCTTCTCGCACCACAGATGCTTGCCGGCTTCAAGAATAGCGATGGCCATCTCCGGATGGAACTGATTGGGCGTGGTCAGCGAGACGATATCGACCTCGGGGTCGTTGACGACGGCACGCCAGTCGCCCGACGCCTTGGCGAAGCCGAACTCACCGGCCTTGCGCTTGGCCAGCTCCTCGTTGACCTCGCCGAGATGGACCAGCTTCGGCTTGGCGACATCGGGAAAGACGGCGCCGACGGCGCTCCACGCAATGGCGTGGCATTTGCCCATGAAACCCGTGCCGATAAGACCAACGCCGACCATTTCTTTCTCCCAATACCTGAAGCGATCGATGGATGAATTAGTCCATTTCTTCTCCGAATGGAATGTCTGCCTCATTTTTTATGGCCTTCTTGCGCAGGCTCGCTATGATGGGGCAGAGAGGACGTCACTTGAGTTAAAGAGAGCATGATGTGTCCGAAAACCGCTGCACACTTTTCGGCATCATGTTCTAGATGAGCTTGGACGGGGCGACGATGGACGAACGGGTACCTCGCGACTTCGAGACGCTGCGCGCCACGATCCTCGATCGCCGTGAAACCTTGCCCAAGCGCATCGCCCAGATCGCCGCCTATGCGCTCGACAATCCCGATGACATCGCCTTCGGCACCGCCGCCAGCATCGCTGCTTCGGCGGGCGTGCAGCCGTCCACCCTGATCCGCTTTGCCCAGCAACTAGGCTTCGACGGCTTCACCAGCTTGCAGCAGGTGTTTCGCGAGCGGCTGCGCGAGCGCAATTCCTCTTATGACGAACGCCTTCAGGCGCTGCGCGCCAAGGCCGATGCGGGTGCTGGACACCGCGCCATCTTCGACGGCTTCGTCGCCGCCGCCAGCACTTCGCTCAACGACATCTCACGCTCGCTGGACGAGGCCCATCTGGAAGACGCAATTGCGCTGCTGGCCAAGGCCGAGACCATCTATGTCCTGGCCAAGCGCCGCTCCTATCCGGTGGCGAGCTACATCGCCTATGCGCTGGGCAAACTGAAGATCCGCAACCAGCTGATCGAATCCGCCGCCGGCCTCAATGCCGAGATGGTCGCCTTCGCCACGCCGGCGGACGCCGTCATCGCCATCAGTTTCTCGCCCTATGCGCCGGCCACCATCGAGGAGGCCCGCACCATTTCCGAACAGGGCGTGCCGATCGTCGCCATCACCGACAGTTCGTTTTCGCCACTAGCGCAGTTCGCCAAGGTTTGGTTCGAAGTCGCCGAGGCCGATTTCGCCGGCTTCCGCTCGCTGTCGGCCACCATGGCGCTGGCCATGGCGCTCACCGTCGGCGTCGGCGAGAAGCGGCGCAGCACGGGCAAGAAGCGCAAAGCCTAGGCCGGCGCCCGGCGCTCGAATTCGCGGAGGAATGCTCATTCCATATTGACTATGGATTGGAATTATTATTTCATATTCCCGGCGCCACGCTGCCGCTCGCGCGTGTCCCCCAACTACGTTGCTCAAGACAACAAGACCGACGGGAGGTTCCAATGAGCGAAGCCATGGACGCCAAACAGGCGACGCTCGATGTCATCACCATCGGTCGCGCTTCCGTCGACCTTTACGGCCAGCAGATCGGCTCGCGGCTGGAGGACATCACCTCCTTCGCCAAATCGGTCGGCGGCTGCCCGGCCAACATCTCGGTTGGCACGGCGAGACTAGGCCTGCGCTCGGCGCTGCTCACCCGCGTCGGCGACGAGCAGATGGGCCGCTTCATCCGCGAGCAGCTCAGGCGCGAAGGCGTCAATGTCGATGGGCTCAAGACCGACCAGGAACGGCTGACGGCCCTGGTGCTGCTTTCGGTCGAGAGCGAAGGCGTCTCGCCAATGATCTTTTATCGCAGCGACTGCGCCGACATGGCGCTCGCCGAAGAAGACATCGATGAAGCCTTCATCGCCTCGGCCCGTTCCATCGTCGTCACCGGCACGCATTTTTCCCGGCCCAACAGCGACGCCGCCCAGCGCAAGGCGATCCGCATCATCAAGGCCAGGGGCGGCAAGGTGGTGTTCGACATCGACTACCGCCCCAACCTCTGGGGCCTCGCCGGCCATGCCGAAGGTTTTGAGCGCTATGTCAAATCCGACCGCGTCTCAGCCCAGCTGAAGACGGTGCTGCCCGATTGCGACCTCATCGTCGGCACCGAGGAAGAGATCATGATCGCCTCGGGCGCCGACGATTGCCTGAGCGCGCTGAAGACGATCCGCGCGCTGTCCAAGGCAACCATCGTACTGAAGCGCGGCGCCATGGGCTGCATCGTCTATGACGGGCCGGTCAGCGACGATCTGGAAGACGGTATCGTCGGCAAGGGCTTTCCGATCGAGATCTACAATGTGCTCGGCGCGGGTGATGCCTTCATGTCCGGTTTTCTGCGCGGCTGGCTCGGTGGCGAAAACCTGGCAACGGCGGCGACCTGGGCCAATGCCTGCGGCGCCTTCGCCGTGTCGCGGCTGCTCTGCGCGCCGGAATATCCGACCTTCGAGGAGCTGCAGTTCTTCCTCAGGAACGGCAGCAAGCACCTCGCTTTGCGCAAGGACGAGGCGATCAGCCACATCCATTGGGCGACGACCCGCCGCCGCGACATCCCCTCCATGATGGCGCTCGCCTGCGACCACCGTGTGCAGCTCGAGGACGTCGCCGCCAGGACCGGCGCCGACCCGGCGCGCATCCGCGACTTCAAGGTGCTGGCGGTCAAGGCCGCGGTAAAAGTCGCCGCCGGCCGCGACGGCTATGGCATGCTGATCGATGAGAAGCATGGCCGCGAAGCGATGTTCGAATTCGCCCGCCACCCCTTTGCCTGGCTCGGCCGTCCCGTCGAACTGCCGGGCTCGCGGCCGCTGCGCTTCGAGTTCTCGCAGGACATCGGCTCGCAACTGGTGGAATGGCCGGTCGACCACTGCATCAAATGCCTGTGCTTCTATCACCCCGACGATCCGGCAGCGCTCAAGGAAGAGCAGCAGCAGAAGCTGCGCTCGCTGTTCGAAGCCGCGCGGAAGGTCGGCCGGGAGCTTCTGGTCGAGATCATCGCCGGCAAGCACGGCAAGCTCGACGAAACGACCATCCCGCGCGCCCTGGAAGAACTCTATGCGCTTGGCATCAAGCCGGACTGGTGGAAGCTCGAACCGCAGGCGTCGGCCGGCGCCTGGGCCAAGATCGAAGCGGTGATCTTGAAGCACGATCCCTGGTGTCGTGGCGTCGTGCTGCTGGGTCTCGAAGCGCCGCAGGACGAACTGGAAGCGGCCTTTGCCGCCACCGCCAAGGCGCCGATCGTCAAGGGTTTTGCTGTCGGCCGCACCATCTTCGTCCACGCCGCCGAACAATGGCTGGCGGGCAAGATGACGGATGACGAGGCTATCGCCGACATGGCCGCGCGCTTCGAACAGTTGACCGAAGCGTGGCTTGCCGCGCGTGGCCGTAAAGCAGCATAAAGGCGCGGCAAGAGGACTGCGGAGGAAAACACCATGAGCAAGACAATCCGCCTGACGATGGCGCAGGCGCTGACCCGCTTTCTCAGCAAGCAGATGACCGAGATCGACGGCAGACGAGTGCCCATCTTCGGCGGTGTCTGGGCGATCTTCGGTCACGGCAATGTCGCCGGCATCGGCGAGGCGATGTACCAGCTGCGCGACGAATTGCCGACCTTCCGCGCCCACAATGAGCAGGCGATGGCGCATGCGGCGATCGCCTATGGCAAGGCCAATTTCCGCCGCCGCTTCATGGCCGCGACCTCTTCGATCGGCCCCGGTGCGCTCAACATGGTGACGGCGGCGGCGCTCGCCCACGTAAACAGGTTGCCCGTCCTGTTTTTGCCGGGCGATGTCTTCGCCAACCGCATCCCCGATCCGGTGCTGCAGCAGGCCGAGGACTTTTCCGACGGCACCGCGACGGTCAATGACTGCTTCCGTCCGGTGTCGCGCTATTTCGACCGCATCACCCGTCCCGAGCAGATCATCCCGGCATTGGCGCGGACCATGCAGGTGCTGACCGATCCGGCGGAATGCGGCCCGGTGACGCTGTCGCTCTGCCAGGACGTGCAGGCCGAGGCCTATGACTATCCCGAGAGCTTTTTCGCCGAACGTGTCTGGCACCAGCGCCGTCCGCGCCCGGACCGCCATGAATTGGCGGCGGCGGTCACCGCACTGAAGGGTGCGAAAAAACCGCTGATCATCGCCGGCGGCGGCGTGCTGTATTCGCAGGCTTCGGATGAACTGGCGAAATTCGCCGAGAGCGCCGGCATTCCGGTCTGCGAGACGCAAGGCGGCAAATCCTCGCTGCCGGACACGCATCCGCTCAACATGGCGGCGGTCGGCGTCACCGGCACGTCGGCCGCCAACCGGCTGGCCGAGGAAGCCGATGTCGTGCTGGCGATCGGCACCCGCCTGCAGGATTTCACCACCGGTTCGTGGGCGCTGTTCAAGAATTCCGGCAAGACCATCATCGGCCTCAACGTGCAGCCTTTCGACGCCGGCAAGCACCGCGCGCTGCCGCTGGTCGCCGACGCGGCCGAAGGGCTCGCCGAACTCGGTGCTGCGCTGGGGAACTGGAAAGCACCGGCGACATGGACCGACAATGCGACCCAAGGCAAGAAGGCTTGGCAGGCCGAAGCCTCCAAGGTGACGGCGTCGACCAACGCCGCCTTCCCGTCGGACGCGCAGGTGATCGGCGCCGTGCAGCGCGCGCTGGGATCCGGCGTGACCTTGCTGAACGCGTCGGGCGGCCTGCCGGGCGAGTTGCACAAGCTCTGGCAGGCAGGCGCGCCCGGCTCGTACCATGGCGAATATGGCTTCTCGACCATGGGCTACGAGATTGCCGGCGGGCTCGGCGCCAAGATGGCCAAGCCCGACCAGGAGGTCGTCGTCATGGTCGGCGACGGCTCCTACCTCATGATGAATTCCGAAATCGCCACGTCGGTGATGCTCGGCTTGAAGCTGACCATCGTGGTGCTCGACAACAGGGGTTATGGCTGCATCAACCGGCTGCAGATGGCCACCGGCGGCGCCAACTTCAACAACCTCCTGAAGGACGCGCGCCACGAGATCCTGCCCGACATCGACTTCGCCGCGCATGCGGCGAGCATGGGCGCTATTGCCGAGAAGGTGCCGTCGATCACCGGCCTGGAGACCGCGCTGCAAAAGTCGAAAACCAACGACCGCACCACCGTGCTGGTCATCGACACCGACCCGCTGATTTCCACCGATGCCGGCGGCCATTGGTGGGATGTCGCGGTGCCGGAAGTCTCCGCACGGCCGCAGGTCAACGCAGCCCGCAAGGCCTATGACGAAAAGCGGCAGATGCAGACAATCGGTGATTGATGTACATGCACCCGCCCCCTACCTCCCCCTTGTGGGGAGGTCGGACCGAAGGTCCGGGTGGGGGCTGGCGCCGCACCCCACCCCGCTGCTTCGCAGCGACCCTCCCCACAAGGGGGAGGGTGAACAAGAAACCGGAGCTAAAACTTGAAAGCCAAACTGGGCATGTCCCCCATTGCGTGGTGGAACGATGATCTTGCCGAACTCAGCGACGACGTCTCGCTGGAAGAGTGCCTGCGCCAGTCGCGCTCTGCCGGCTTCACCGGCATGGAAATGGGCCGGCGTTTCCCAAACGACCCCGAAATCATGCTCCCGATCCTGAAGCAGGCCGACGTGACGCTGTGCGGCGGCTGGTTCTCCGGCACGCTGGTCGATGAGGATATGGGCAAGAACAAGGATCGCATCCAGCCGATGATCGACCTGTTCAAGGCGGTGAATGCGCCTTGCATCGTCTATGGCGAGGTCGGCCGCTCGATCCAGGGTGATCGCTCCAGGCCTCTCGCCACCAAGCCGAAATTGTCGAACGACGAGATGAGGGCCTATGCCAGGCGCCTCACCGAGTTCGGCGAATGGTGCGCAGAGCAAGGCATGCCGCTGTCCTATCACCATCACATGGCGGCGGTGGTCGAGACCGAGCCGGAGCTCGATGCCTTCGTGCGCCATTCCGGCGAAGGCATTCCGTTGCTGCTCGATGCAGGGCATCTCGCCTTTGCCGGTGGCGACGTGCTGCGCGCCATCGACAACCACCACAAGCGCATCAGCCATGTCCATGTGAAGGATGTGCGCATGGGCGTGATCGACGGGCTCGACCGCACGAAGCAGTCCTTTCTCGACGCCGTGGCGCTCGGTGCCTTCACGGTGCCTGGCGACGGTTCGCTCGATTTCGGCGCCATCGTGCAGCGCTTCGCCGACCATGGCTATGAAGGCTGGTTCGTCGTCGAGGCCGAGCAGGACCCGAAGAAGAACCCGCCGCTCAAGATGGCGCAGGTCGGCCACAAGGAATTGATGCGGGTGATGACGGCGGCCGGCTACACGGTGGAAACGCAGGGTTTTCCCAATGCCTGAGGCGATCCGATGAAGGATTACGAGCACCCGTTCTTCCGGCCGCTGTGGCGGCGCGTTGCCGTCGTCGCCGTCTGCGTGATCTGGGCCGGAATAGAATTCGCCTCCGGCACCCCATTCTGGGGCATCATTGCGCTCGGCTTTGCCGCCTACGCGGTGTGGCAGTTCTTCTATCTTTACAAGCCGGTGGAGGAGAGCAAGGCTGCGCCTGATCGACCGAAGACCGGCGAAGCGAAGGCGGACGCCGGACCGAAGGAATGAAGCGGCCGTGGCTCGGAAGGCTTGCGGGTCGGACACTGGACACCTGGCGTATCGCCTACGTCGATGATTGGCCGGAACGTCCCTCGCTTCGTCATCCTAGGGTCTTCGCGACGGAGCTTCGCTCCTGCTTCGCCCTAGGATGACGAAGTTGAGAGGCCGACCTCGAAGACATGCGATAGGAGAGACAAAACATGTCGAAACTGCTCGTCAAAGCCGACAAGGGCCATGGCCGCGTCGCCCATGTCACGCCCAAAAGCGCCGGATGGACCTATGTCGGCTTCGACCTGCACCGGCTGAAGCCGGGCGCGACCGCATCCGGCAAGACGCGGGATCGCGAAGTCTGCCTGGTGTTCGTCACCGGCAAGGGCACGGCAAAGGCGGGCGGCCAGGAACTCGGCCTGCTCGGCGAGCGCATGTCGCCCTTCGAGGGCAAGCCGTGGTCGGTCTATATTCCGGAGGGTTCGGACTGGTCGGTCACCGCCGACACCGATCTCGAGCTCGCGGTTTGCTCGGCGCCGGGCCTGGGCGGCGGCTTGCCCGTTCGCGTCATCGCACCCGACGACCTCGGCCAGGAGACTCGGGGCAAAGGCACCAACACGCGCTACGTCACCAACATATTGCCCGAGGGTAAGCCGGCCGACTCGCTGCTGGTGGTCGAGGTCATCACGCCCGGCGGCCACACATCGAGCTACCCGCCGCACAAGCACGACCAGGACAATCTGCCTGCCGAATCCTATCTCGAGGAAACCTACTACCACCGCCTCAACCCGCCGCAGGGTTTTGCCTTCCAGCGCGTCTACACCGACGCCGACAAGACCGGCGCCCGCGAGTTGGACGAAGCCATGGCGATCGAGGACGGCGATGTTGTGCTGGTGCCCAAGGGCTATCACCCCTGCGCCGCCTGCCACGGCTACGACCTCTATTACCTCAACGTCATGGCCGGGCCGAAGCGGACGTGGAAGTTCCACAACGCGCCCGAGCACGAGTGGCTGACGAAGGCCTGATCGGCCTTCGCTTGCGCCGGAAGCGGTTGGTCCAGCAGCAAAAAATCGTCGGCTAACGATCCATGGGGTCGATTTGCCTTCGAAAACCCGCATAAGCTTCGTCAATCCGTCATGGAAATCACCTATGGCAGCGGGCTGACGAGGATTTTTTTCGATGCGCTACGCCATCTATTTCACCCCAAGGCAGGACGAGCCGTTGGCGCGGATCGCCGCCAACTGGCTGGGCCGCGACCCCTTTGGTGCCGCCGCCAGACCCGTCGAGGCGGTGGGCGAGCTCTCGGCGGCCGAAGTCGCCTTTCACACCGCATCGGCGCGGCGCTACGGTTTTCATGCGACGCTGAAAGCGCCCTTCCGGTTGGCGGTCAACGAAACCGAAAGCTCGCTGCGCGCGGCGCTGGACGCCTTTGCCGAAGCAACGCCGACCATCACCATCCCGCGCCTGGTCGTCAGCCAGATCGATGGTTTCTTCGCTTTGGTGCCGGAAGGCCCGCTGCCGCCGCTCAACCGTTTCGCCGATGATGTCGTGCTTAGCTTCGACCGTTTTCGCGCGCCGCTCACCGAAGCGGAAATCGAACGGCGCAGCCCGGATTCGCTGAAGGCGGCCGAGTTCCGCAATCTCTGTCAGTGGGGCTACCCCTACGTGTTCGAGACCTTTCGCTTCCACATGACACTGTCCGGCCGGGCCGGGCCGCAGGAAAGCCAACGTCTGCGCGCGGCAATTGACAGCCTGTTCGCCGATGTGCTGCAGCAGCCGGTGCTGGTGGATGCGCTGACGCTGTTCGTCGAAACCGAACCGGGCGCTCCGTTCATGGTGCTTTCGCATCATGCGCTCGGCCGCCGCGCTGCCCGAAAAACCGCCTGACCGGAATTCGTCCGAGTAACCAGGGACTGCCTGAATGACCGCCGAAACTGTTCTCCACAACGCCCGCATCGTGCTTGCCGACGAGATCGTCGAAGGGTCGCTCGTGCTGCGCGACGGTTTTATTTCCGGCATCGACGCCGGCACCGCCCACACCGGCGGGAACATGGGCGGCGAGGACATGGGCGGCGACTACATCATTCCCGGCCTGGTCGAGCTGCACACTGACCATCTTGAAGGCCACTATGCGCCGCGCCCGAAAGTGCGCTGGAACCCGATCGCCGCCGTCCTTGCCCATGACGCGCAGGTGGCCACCGCCGGCATCACCACCGTCCTCGACGCTTTGCGTGTCGGCATGGACGAGGACGCGGATATTACCTCCGACGATATCCGCAAGCTCGCCGGCGCGATCGAGGACAGCGTCGCGAAAGACCGGTTGCGGGCCGACCATTTCCTGCACCTGCGCTGTGAGGTCTCGGCGCCGGATTGCTTGCGGGCTTTCGCCAATTTCGATGGCGACGGGCGGGTCAAACTGGCCTCGCTGATGGACCATGCGCCGGGACAGCGCCAGTTCGTCAATCTCGAGACCTACGCCCATTACTATCAGCGCAAGCTGAAATTGACCGACCGCGACTTCCAATTGTTCTGCGAAAAGCGGATGTCGGAATCGGCGAAGAATTCGGGACCGAACCGGGTGGCGATATCAGCCGCCTGCAACGAGCGGGGCATTGTGCTGGCGAGCCATGACGACGCCACATCAGGCCATGTCGACGAGGCGATCGAACAAGGCGTGCGCGTCGCGGAATTCCCGACCACGCTGGAAGCCGCCAAGGCCTCGAAGGATGCCGGGCTCGGCGTGCTGATGGGCGCGCCCAACGTCATGCGCGGCTCCTCGCATTCGGGCAATGTCTCGGCCCGCACGCTGGCCGGCGACGGCCTGCTCGACATATTGTCGTCCGACTACATTCCCTTCAGCCTGATCCAGTCGGCCTTCTTCCTCGGCGACGTCGTCGAGGGCATTTCCCTGCCGCAGGCGGTTGCGATGGTGTCGAAGAATCCGGCCGAGGCGATCGGCCTCAACGACCGCGGCGTCATCGAACAGGGCCGCCGCGCCGATCTGGTGCGTGTGCGCGTCGACGACCATGTGCCGGTCGTGCGCACTGTCTGGCGCCAAGGGCGCCGGGTCGCCTGATGGTCTCGGCGTCGATCGAGCGCGAACTCAGCAGCGAGGCCTTTCCGCTCCGCAACGGCGTGTTTGTCGCCGTCGTCGGCCCGAGCGGCGCCGGCAAGGATACGGTAATCGGCTATGCCCGCACCTTGTTTGCCGACGAGACGAGGCTGGAGTTCGTCCGCCGGGTCATCACCAGGCCGAGCGACGCCGCAAGCGAGGATCACGACACGCTGGCCGACGCCGCCTTTGCCGAGGCCCAGGCCGACGGCGCTTTCGCCATTTCCTGGGAGGCGCACGGCCTGCGCTATGGCATCCCGGCCGATGTCGACTGGTCGATAGCCAATGGCCATGTCGCCGTGGCCAATGTCTCGCGCGCAGTCATCCCGGTGCTGCGGGAGCGCTATGCCAATCTGGCTGTCGTCGAGATCACCGCTTCGCCGGAAATCCTCGCCGAGCGTCTCGCCCAGCGCGGCCGCGAATCGCGCGGCGAAGTGCTGGCGCGGCTCGCCCGCAGCGCCAATGTCGCTTTGTCCGGACCCGGTGTCACCTCCATCGACAACGGCGGCCAGCGCGAAGCCGCCGGAGAACGCTTCGCCGAGGTGCTGCGCAAGGCGATGGCCTTCTCGGATATCTCCGGCGTGATGTAGCGCTACTCGGCCGCGACAGTCTTGCGGCTGGCATCGAGCATCAGCCGCCTTGCGCGGAACACGCCCCATTGCTGGTCGACCAGCACGCCGATCAGGATCACGCCGCCCATCACCGCGAAGTTGAGCGAGGACGGGATGCCGAGCAGATTGACCAGGTTCTGCAACTCTTGCAGCAGCACGGTGCCCAGGATGACGCCGACCAGCGAGCCTTCGCCGCCGCGCAGCGAGAAGCCGCCGAGCACGGCGGCGGCAATGGCGTAGAGTTCGTAGAACTGGCCGTGGCTGGCCGGCGAGATCGAGCGCGTGTACATCGCGAAATAGATCGCCGACAGCGCCGTCAGAACGCCGCAGATGACATAGGCGGCCATCACGACGCGGCCGGTGCGGATGCCCGAATATTTAGCCGCCTCTTCGTTCTTGCCGATGGCATAGAGGTAGCGTCCGAACACCGAGCGGTGCAGCACCACCCACATGACGATCGAAATGACGATCAGTGCGATGAAACTGTTGGGCACGCCATAGCTGCGGCCCGCAGTGAGGAATTCGAGCTCGGGAAAATTCTGGCCGAAGGCGAAGCCGGCGGTGCCGTCGGCGGTATAGAAACGGGCGACCCCGCGATAGATCAAAAGGCCGCACAGCGTCACCACGAAGGGCTGCAATTTCAGCCTTGTGATCAGCCAGCCATGCGCCAGCCCGATGATGCCGCCCAGCACCAGGATCAGCGGCAGCGCCACCGGCCATGGCATGTCGCGCACGGCGATGAAATCGATGAACAGCGTGCCGAGCAGCGCCACCAGCGATCCCACCGACAATTCGATGCCGCCGGTGATGATGACGAAGGCCTGGCCGATGGCGAGGATCCCGAACAGGCCGATCAGGTTCGAGGTGTTGGCGAGGTTGATCGGCAAAAGAAAGCGCGGGTTGATGGCGGTCACCACGGCGCCGACCACCAGGATCAGGATCAGCAGGCCGAGATCTTTTTTGCTCATCGTCTTCTCCCCAATGCGCCGGACCGGCAATCGCCTGAAGCCCGCTAGTTTGCCGGCTTGCCGACCGCCAGCAACAGCACGTTTTCCTGGCTGAATTGTTCTTTGTCGAGAATGCCCGAGATCTGGCCCTCATGCATGACGGCGATGCGGTCGGACACGCCGATCACCTCTTCCATGTCGCTGGAGATCATCAGCACGGCGACGCCGGCATCGGCCAAGGCTCGCATCAGCCCGTAAATCTCGGCCTTGGCGCCGATATCGATGCCGCGGGTAGGCTCATCGAGGATCATCACCTTCGGGTTCATCGCCAGCCATTTGCCCAGCACCACCTTCTGCTGGTTGCCGCCCGACAGCGTGCCGGTTCGCGTCTGCACCGACGGCGCCTTGATGCCGAGATTGCTCTTCTGCTTCTCGGCGGTGGCGGTCTCGGCGCTTGCCGACACCAGTCGACGCTTCGCATGCGCCGGCAGGTTGGGCAGCGAGATGTTCTGCGCGATCGACAGGTCAAGCAAAATGCCGGTCAGCTTGCGGTCTTCCGGAACCAGAAAAATGCCATGCGCGACCGCATCGGCCGCCGAACCCAGCACAAGCGGCTTGCCGTCGAGTTCGAGCCCACCGCCAAGCGTGCTGTCTATGCCGAAGAACACCCGCGCCAGTTCGGTGCGGCCGGAGCCGACAAGGCCGGCGAGGCCGAGGATTTCACCGCGCCTGATGTCGAGGTCGACCGGCCGGGCAGGGTAGGCGGGGGTGCGGATGGCTTTGGCCGAGAGCGCAGTGGCGCCCGGCGCCCGAGCCGCCTCGGAGGCCTTCTCGCGCTCCTTCAGCATGCGGCCGATCATCAGCTTGACCATCTGGTCGTGGTTGATGGCGCTCTTCGGCAAGGTGCCAGCCAGCATGCCGTCGCGCAGCACCACGACGCGGTCGGCGACGCGCTCGACCTCATGCAGCCGGTGCGAAATGAAGATGACGCTGATGCCATCGGCCTTCAGCGCCTTGATGACGTCGAGCAGCTTGTCGGTTTCGGCGAGCGGCAGGCTCGACGTCGGCTCGTCGAGGATCACCAGCCGCGCCTTGATCGACAGTGCCTTGGCGATCTCGACCATCTGCTGCTGCGCCAGCGACAGCGAGGCAACCGGCGTATCGGCGGAGAAATTGGCGCCGACGCGCTTCAGCAGTGGCGCCACCATTTCGCGCAGCTTGGCGCGGTCGACCAATCTCAGCGGCCCGCCGCGCAACGGCTCGCGGCCGAAGAAGATATTGGCGGCAACATCGAGGTTTTCGAAGAGATTGAGTTCCTGGTGGACGAAGGCGATGCCCGACCCCAGGCTGCCTTCGACGGTGAGCCCGTCATGCGCAACGCCGTCGACGGTGATGGCGCCGCTGTCCGGCCTGGTGACGCCGCCGAGGATCTTCATCAAGGTCGATTTGCCGGCGCCGTTTTCGCCGACCAGGCCGATCACCTCGCCCGGCCTGACCTCCATGGAAAAGCCGTCCAGCGCCACCACGCCCGGATAGGTCTTGCGCACGTTCTCGAGGCCGAGGAACGGGGTGGTTGCGACGATAGATGGGTCGGAATAATTCATCACGCCATATTTGATCAGGCTTGCCAGCAGCCGGTGGGCTACAGACTGACGGGCCTTGGCCGACCCGTCAACACGATCGCCGGCTCAAGGCGAACCCTGAGCCGGCGCAACTGCTCGTGGTCTCAGTTTCCGGACATCGCCTTCAGATTGGCGGCATAGGTGTCGACATCGTCCTTACCGATGATCTTGGTCGGGATGATGATCAGGCCGCCTTCCGGAATGCCTGATTTGTCGCCCTTGAGATAGGCGGCCATCAGCTTCATGCCCTGATAGGCCCACTCGAAGGGCTGCTGCACGACGGTCGCCGCCACGGTGCCTTCCTTGACGCCGCCCAGCGTGATCGGATCGTCATCGAAGCCGACGACGGTGATCGAGCCGAGCTTGCCGGCGTCGCGCAGCGCTTCATAGATGCGCGGCGTGTTGTAGGAATAGAAGCCGACCATGCAGGTGATGTCGGGGCTGGCGACCAGCGCGTCCTCGACATTCTTCTTGGCGCGCGCCTGGTCGATGTCGTCGCCGCGCACGTCCACCAGTTCGATCTTGCTGCCGGCGAGGCCGTCCTTCATGCCCTGGATGCGTTCCTTGGCATTGTCGGCGCCGAGCAGGCCGACGAAGCCGAGGCACTTGCCGCCGTCCGGCATCGCCTTCTTGGCGATCTCGGCCGCCTGCTTGCCGGCGTCGACATTGGACGAGCCGATATAGGCGACGCGCTTGGTCTGCGGGGCATCGGAGTCGGTGGTGAACAGCGCCGTTTCCGACGCGATCTTGTTCAGGCCGTCGGTCGAGGTCTTGGGGTCGACGGCCGAGACCATGATGCCCTTGACGCCGGCGGTCACCAGATCGTCCATCAGCCGCTGCTGGATGGCGACCGAGGACTGCTCGGGATATTTGAGTTCGAGATTGTAGTCGGGCAATTCGGCCTGCGCCTTCTTGACGCCGGCTTCGGCGGCCTTCCAGAAATCGGAAGCGCCGTTGACGACGAAGGCAAGCGTCGGCTTGTCGTCGGCGCGCGCAATGGCTGTCGCGGTCAGGCCAAGCAGCAGGGCTGCGGTGGCCACGGATGCATGTCGTATCAAGGATTTCATGTTCAACCTCCCGTTTTGGCTCAGTCGTCGGACTGAACCGATCTTGCATTCACTGACTTGCCGCTCGCGATTTGGACGCCCTCCTCCTCAGGGGTTCCCGGCGCTGAAGAATGGCGTCGTCGGTCGCGATCACGGACTTTAGAGACTCATCCCGTGCTCGTAAATAGTCTGATTTGTCTGACATATCACATGTCCGAGACCAAGCTTGCGGAGGCAAACCCCGCTCGCCATCGGGCCATTCACGTGCACTTCTCGCCGCACGGGTCCCACCTGACCGGACACGGCGGATTGACGTTACAGCGTCGTTTTGTATTAGTAAACACTATTAGCAGAGGTCTCGCGCGGACACTCGGCGGGGGCCCTAGGTCTAGTTTGCCCGAACAGGTGCAGCACGGCTTCGCGCAAGCAGATGCCTTGCAGTCCTTGAATTTCACGCAGCCCGCAGCGGCATGGCGGGGAACTTCAAAACTGCTAATAAAGATAATCGCCTTCGACTATTTCCATTGGTCGACGGCGCGACACCATCTTGTCGGTGTGGCAGGCTTGCGACTAGACAGGCTGGGGATTGGGACGCAATGCCATGAGCGAGACGAGGGATCCGGACGACACGGCGAAGCGGCGCAAGGCGCCGGCGAGAGCTGCCAAGGGCGGCCGCGTCACCATGACCGACATTGCCAGGGCAGCCGGTTGCTCGCAGGCGACCGTCTCTTTCGTGCTCAACGATTCGCCCGGCATCCGGCTGTCGCAGCAGACGCGCGAGCGGGTGATCGACGCCGCGCGCTCGCTCGGCTACGCAGCACCCGCCTTCTCGGCGCTGCGCAAACCTGTTCCCGCCTTCGATGGACTTGACGGTGTCATCGGTTTCGCTGTCGACCAGCTGGCGACAAGCCCGGAAGCCGTTGTCGCCATCGAGGGCGCGCGCCAGGCGTCGTGGAACGCCGGCAATGTGTTGCTCGTGGCGCAGACCATGGGCGACGCCGTCATGGAGCCGCGCGCCGTTGCGGCGCTCACCAGGCGCGGCATCTCGGCGCTGATCTACATGACCATCTTCACCCGCGAGATCACGGCGCCGGACTTCCTCTACGGCCTCGACATCCCGGTCATCCTGCTCAACTGCTACACGGCCGATTATGCCTTCCCGGCCGTGGTGCCGTCCGAGATCGCCGGCGGCCAGAACTCGACCCGGCATCTGATCGGCCACGGCCACCGCCGCATCGCCACCATCACCGGCGAGCCGTGGATGCAGGCCGCGCAGGACCGGCTGAAAGGCTACCGCAGGGCGCTCGCCACCGCCGACATCCCGTTCGATCCCGAACTGGTGGTCGAGGGCGACTGGTCGGCGAGCGCCGGCTATGCCGCGACCGTGGAGCTTTTGGCGCTCAAGGAGCGCCCGACCGCCATCTTCTGCCAGAACGACCGCACAGCCATCGGCTGCTACGAAGCGCTGAAGGAGGCGGGCCTGCACATCCCGCAGGACATCTCCGTCGTCGGCTATGACGACGAGGAGATCGCCCGCCACCTGTTCCCGCCGCTGACAACATCGATCCTGCCGCACATGGCGATGGGCCAATGGGCGATCGAACAGCTCGAAGTGCCGCCGCCTCCCGGCCGCGGCCGCTATCCAATCACCAAGCTGGAATGCCCGCTGGTGCAGCGGGATTCGGTGGCAGCTGTGGCTGGATAAAGCTGAACCAGCCCATCCCGATGCAAATCGGGATGGGTCTGTTTGGTGTTTGCGCCTCAGGGCAGGGTCAATCCGGGAACGTGCCGCGGTTAGAACCGCAAGACGACGAAGGAGCGCCTGCGATAGCAGCGCCGGCGCAACCGGCCATGCCGCCAGAACGTGCGGCAGTGCCGTCTCCAGACATGCCGCCTGTGGTGGCGACGATGGTGCCATCGCCGATGCGAGATCTGCTCGACATCGCCAGCGCCTTCGTCGTCATCAAACGAATTGGCATCCTGCTTGTCGAGTTCATCGAGAATGCCGTTACCGACATTGGGAACCCCGGCCACGGCCTCGAGAGGCCGAACCGCGGTAGCAAGCGCCGCGGCCCCCGCAACGCCAAACAATGCTGTCAAGAATGATCGCCGATCCATCAAAACCTCCATCAGCAAGACAAGGCTAACATGACGAGCCTAACACAAAGCAGCTAGAGCGGGTGATACAAAAGGCCAGAGGCGAATCTTCGAGCCGGCCCAAACGGGTGACCGGACGGACGGCAGAGGTCGGAGCAAGGCCGCTACCGGGCGGCGCGCTTCCTTCGGCTCGGCGACCAAGCCATGCGGAATGCCGCCGATGAAAGCGCACAGCCTGAGCGGTTCCGCCTTTCCGCGAAACTCTGAACCGCTTGGCAAAGCTACCCCCTAAGAATGCCCGCCACCTTGCGGCAGTGGCTGGCTGAGAGACTGACGCCCCACGGCAGATGCGATGTTGCGGTACTCAGCGCCGCGCCAATATCCGGCAGAGCTCCTTCAGGTCCCGGTCGTAGGTGCCCTTGCCGCTGAGCACGCTGGCGCAGCGTTTTTTCATCTTGGCGATCTGGCCGGCCGACATGGCGCTGATGGCAACCACCGCCGGTCGCGCCGGCACCGCCGGCGTGTTGGGATCCCTGGGGCTGGTGGTCGTTGTCTGTGTGCCAATGCCGACGCCGACCCCGGCCGTCACTCCACTGCCCACCCCGACCCCGGCGCCGACCCCGACACCGCTGCCGACGGTTGCGCCGACCCCGACCCCGACGCCCGCGCCGACCGATACGCCTGCGCCGGCGGTAACGCCGCTGCCAACCGAGGCGCCGACACTGGCGGTGGTGCCGCTGGTGCCTCCGACCGTCGCTCCGGCATTGACGCCCTTGCTCCCGCCGACCGAGACACCGACGCCAAGCCCGCCGCCACTGCCGCCGACCGAAACACCCACCCCACCGCTGCCGCCGATGCCCACACTGAGCCCGCCCGCGCCAGCCGGAAAGCACAAAGCTACGGAAACCGCGCCGCCGGCCAAGACCTTTGTTAAACTTTTAAAGAAATCCATAACGCCGCTCCCCGTGCTGGTTGCCTGGACGCAGGTTGAACAGCATCCGTTACCAATATGATTACGCGAGTGTAGCGTTTTTAGTTTCTGCAAGAATAGGTAGTATTGGAAATCGTTGTTATGGCTTCTTGCGGCGACCGGAATATATATGTTGGAATTGGCGGAAAAAATCGAGGATTTGCGGTTAGACTCGGAACCTTAGACAGGCAGGACGAGTGCTCGCATGCGGGAATTTACCGGGCGCATGCCTCAGGCCATCTTGCGACGCCGCTTCCCTAGGCTGCGGTGGAGAATGGACCCTCGAGAATGGGGCTCGTACTGCAGAAAAGGGGACGATCCAAGAAACCCGCGACGATCTCCACCGATGTCGGGCGCGTTGTGCGCCACATCGTTCCGCTGCTCGCAGTCGACGGCGTCAGCGCTACCCTTGCGGGCATACCTTCGCCCCGTTTGGCGTTTCTGCCCTTTGGATCGGATGCCGATCGTCCGCTGGCGTTTCGAATCTCTTCAACTTACGCCGAGTTTCGCAAATCCACTTTAATCCCGGCTAACGTTCGAAGGGTTCGCCAAGCGAGGCGACACCGTTCAGCCTGAGCAAGCGGCGGTCCGCCGAGATGACACCGAGCACGACGATCGTAACGAGATAGGGAAGGCTGGAAAGCAGTTGCGATGGCAAGTCCAGACCGGTCGCCTGGGCGGCGAGGCTCATCAGCGAAACCGCACCGAAGAGGCAGGCACCCAGGAAGATGCGGCCAGCGAGCCACGTACCAAAGACAACGAGTGCGATCGCGATCCAGCCACGTCCGGCAATCATACCGTCCGCCCAAAGGGGCGTGTACACCGCCGCCGCATAGGCGCCGGCAAAACCCGCCATCATGCCACCAAAAGCTATGGCCGCGATACGGATAGCGATGACCGGATAGCCGATGGCATGGGCTGCCTTGGGATTCTCGCCGATTGCCCTCACGACAAGGCCGACTCTCGTATAGGCAAACATCGCCCAGATCGCAAACGTCACGGCAAGGGAAAGCCATACGACGATGTCCTGGACAAACAGCCTGCCGACTACCGGGATTTCCGAGAGGCCGGGAAAGGCAAGTTTCGGGAGCCCCTTCACCGTCAAGCTCTCGTAGCTTTTGCCGAACAGCGCCGAAAGGCCTTGGCCGAGAATGCCGATCGCAAGGCCTGTCGCGACCTGGTTTGCCCGGAATCCGAGTGCCAGCACTGCAAAGACGAGGGACAGGACGGCGCTACCGAGGCCGGCGGCAACGAACCCCAGCAGGTGTCCACCGCCGTGGTAGACGACGATGAACGCGAGCACCGCGCCGAGGGCCATCAGGCCCTCTACGCCGAGGTTAAGAACACCGGCGCGCTCGACCACCAACTCGCCGAGTGCGGCAAGGAGAAAGGGGGTTGCCGCTGCGAGCATGCCCGAAATAATGAACTCGACGGCGTTCATGGCTGGCTCAGGTGATGGGGGCGGCGCCACTCGATGCGGTAGCGCACGAAGGCCACAGCGCCGAGATAGGCGAGCAGCAAGCTGCCTTGGAAGACGCGGACGGCGGCGATCGGCAGGTTTGCCGACACCATCGCATTGTCGCCGCCGATATAGAGGACAGCCATGAAGAGCGCGGAAAAGATGATGCCGACTGGATGCAAGCCGCCGAGATAGGCGACAATGATGGCCGCATAACCGTAGCCGGTCGAGATCGAGCGCTGCAGCTGGCCGAGCGGACCCGCGACTTCCGCCGCGCCTGCCAGTCCCGCCGCCATGCCACCGATCAGAAGCGATAGCCAAATCGCACGCCCTTCGCTGAAGCCGGCGTAACCGGCCGCGCGCGGGGCAAGGCCGCCGACCTTGAGCTTATACCCCATGAAGCTTCGCTGCATGAAAACCCAGGCCACCAGCGAGAGCGCAAGTGTGATGAGCAGCGAGACGTTGACGCGGGTACCGGTGATCAGGGTCGGCACCATCGCGTCGTTCTGAAACATGACGGATTGTGGGAAATTGAAGCCGGCCGGGTCCTTCCATGGGCCGAGCAGCAGGTAGTTGAGGACTTGCGCCGCAACGAGGCTCAGCATCAGGGAGACCAGGATCTCGTTCGCATTGAGCCTGACGCGCCAGAAGGCGGTGATAGATGCCCAAAGTGCACCGCCGAGGGCACCGAGAAGCAGCATCAGCGGCCAGATCCACTGCCCGGTCGCCTGCGGAAACCAGACGGGGATCGCCGAGGCGAAAATAGCGCCCAGGATAAACTGGCCCTCCGCGCCGATGTTGAACACTTTTGCGCGGAAACCGATCGCCAGCCCCTGAGCAATGAGGAGAAGGGGCCCCGCCTTCAGCAGCACCTCCGCAAACGATGCCCAGGAGAGGAACGGCTCGAGAAGCATCGCGTACAGGACGGCCGCCGGATCTCGGCCTATCAGCACATAAAGGCCCAGATTGAGGATGATCGCCATGCCAAGCGCGACAGCCGGGGCCAGCATGGCCGCGACGAGCGAGGCATGCTCCCGGCGGACGAGCGCGGGGAGGAACGTCGCGGCCCAAACGCTCATGCAGGAACCTTCTCTGGCGAGGCATGTGCTCCGATCATGTATCTGCCGATGTCTTCGGGGCGCGTGTCCCGCGTGACCAGAGGCGGACTCAGCATTCCATGATGGAGCACCTGGATGAAATCGCAGAGTTCGAAAAGTTCCTCGAGTTCCTCGGAAATTACGAGGATCGCCACGCCCAGGTTGCGCAACGCGATGAGCCGCCTTCTGATGGCGGATGCAGCGCCAATGTCTACACCCCAGGTCGGCTGCGCCACGAAAAGCAGTTTTGGCGACAGCATCATCTCGCGACCGACGATGAATTTCTGCAAGTTGCCGCCGGACAGCGAGCCCGCTTCGGCATCCGGGCCGGAGGCGCGGACGTCGTACCGACGGATGCATTCGCTGGTGAAAGCCGTCGCTCCGGCGCTGTTGATGAGGCCGCGCCTCACGAGATCGAAAGGATGGGCGGTAAGAACGGTGTTGAGCACGAGCGACATTTCAGGGACCGCGCCGCGTCCCAGCCGGTCTTCGGGCACGAAGGCGAAGCCAAATCTCCTGCGCGCGGCCGCATCGAGTGTGCCTACGTCGCGGCCCATCATGTAGATCCGGTCGCGTTGTTCCTTCAGCAGCATCGCTTCGCCCGAGATGAGCGCGGCAAGCTCGCCTTGGCCATTGCCCGATATTCCGGCTATGCCAAGGATCTCGCCTGATCGTACCGTGAGGCTGATGCCGGAGAGCGGCGTGGCAAAGGGGTCGTCCGGCGTGTAGTCCATGTCGATTATTTCCAGCCGCTTCTCCCCCTCGGGCATGGCCAACGCGGGCATCACCTCGGGCATGTCGCGGCCGATCATCATCCGGGCGAGGTCGTGCGCATCATAGTCGCGCGGGTCGACGGTGCCGATAACGCGCCCTCCACGCAAGACCGTCGCCTGGTCACAGATCGTGCGAATTTCCTCCAGTTTGTGCGAGATGAACAGGATGGACACGCCGCGGTCGCGAAGGCGCCTGAGCGTGTCGAACAGCTTCTTCACCGCCTGCGGCGGCAAGACCGAGGTCGGCTCGTCGAGAATGAGCAGCTTCGGGTCCGTCATCAGGCAGCGGATGATCTCCACCCGCTGCCGTTCGCCGACCGAGAGCGCGTGCACATCGGCGAGAGGATCTACTTCAAGGCCAAAATCCTGGCCGAGGCTGCGGATGCGCCCCGCCAGCTCCGCCTTGCCGCCGGGGACGACGAGCTGGATGTTCTCGACGACAGTCAGCGTCTCGAACAGCGAGAAATGCTGAAAGACCATGCCGATGCCCCTGCGCCGTGCCTCAGCCGGCGAGGCAAGGCGCAGAGGCTCTCCGTTCCAGACGACGGTGCCTTCGTCCGGCTGTTCAACGCCATAGATGAGCTTCATCAGCGTCGATTTGCCCGCCCCATTCTCCCCGAGGATCGCATGGATCGATTGGGGCGCCACGTCCAGATCGATGGCTTCGTTAGCCCGGATCTGGCCGTAGCTCTTCGAGATGCCGCGGAGCGACAGAAGGGGCGGGGTCATGACTTACTTCGGCAGTGGTGTGGTGACACCCTTGACGTGCCAGTCCATCGCGACGATCTCGGGATCCGCTATCGTCGCACCGGCGGCGGCGGCTTCGCTGCCGTCGGCCTTGGTGATTGGACCTGTGAAGGGCGAGAAGCTGCCGTCGGCGATCTTCGCCGCCACTTCCTTGATCTTCGTCATCGTGTCGGCTGGGATATCTGAGTTCCAGTCCACGACCTCCACCACCTTTTCGGCGACGCCGAGGAAGGTGTTGGCGCCCTTGAAGGTTCCGGCCAGATGGGCATCCACGGAAGCCTTGAAGAAGGGCGACCAGTCCGTCGCGATGCAGCCGAGATATTTCTTCGGTGCATATTTCTTCATCGACGAATTGAGGTTGAACGCGTAGACGCCAGCCTCCTCGCAGGCCGAGATCACGGAGGGTGTGTCCTGCGCGTTCGAGAAGATCACGTCGCAGTTCTGTGCCATCAGCGCCTTGGCGGCTTCCTGTTCCTTGGCCGGGTCGAACCAGGAGTTCACCCAGACGACCGATACCTCGATATCGGGATTTACAGTCTGTGCGCCGAGCGTGAATGCGTTGATCGAGGTGATCAGCTCCGGAATGGCGAAGGCCGAGACGGAGCCGAGCTTGCCGGTCTTGGAAAGAGCTGCGGCGGCTATGCCGAGCAGGTAAATGCCCTGGAAATACTTCGCCGCGAAGGGCGAGAAATTCGGCGCGGTCTGGAAGCCGGAGGCATGCAGCACGGTGACCGCAGGATCGCGGCGGGCGATCTGTAATGCACCATTCTGGTAGCCGAATGAGCCGGCGATCAGGAACTTGTTACCGTCGGCGACGGTCTTGTTCATGATCCGGTCGGCGTCCGGCCCTTCGGCGATGTTCTCGATGACGGTGATCTTCACCTTGTCGCCGTACGCGGCCTTGACCGGCTCGAGGCCGGCGGCGAGCGCATGGCCCCAGCCGACATCGCCGACCGGCGACGGGAGCACGAGCGTGATACCGAGCGGCTCGTCGGCCGCAAAGGCGGGACGGCTGCCAAGCGCGCCGGCAAGCCCTGTCGCGGCAAGGCCCTTCATCAGAGTTCTGCGGGTCAGATAGTTCAGCATGTCAGTTCCCCTGTCTTAAGTTGTTAGAATTCCACCGCGGCAAAAGCGGCTTCCGCGTCCGCAGCAAGCCGGGTCTCGTTCAGCCCGGTAAACGCACCCTTCTCCCAGACGATGCGGCCGTTGATCATGGTCATGTCGGTGGGCATGCCGATGCCGACCTTGGCGATCAGGCTCAATGGATCGTGGCGCGTGCCGACATAATCCATGCGGCGCGTGTCGATCGCGAAGAGGTCGGCGGCCATGCCGGGCGACAGTCGGCCGATGTCATTGCGGCCCAGAAGCGCGGCCCCGCCCGTTGTCGCATAGCCGAGGAAATCGACCGGCGCAGGCACGGGATGAGCGCGCGTCGAGGCCGCCAGGCATTGCAGCATGTAGGCGGAATGGATGCAGTGCATGAGGTTGGAATTGTCGTTCGAGGCAGCACCGTCGCAGCCGAGACCGACGCGCAGGCCAAAGGCGGACATGGCGGGAATATCAGTCACCTCCGCACCCACCAGATAGACCGGCTCAGGGCAATGCGAGACACCGGTGCCGCTCGCCGCCATCAGCCGCAGTTCGTCATGCGTCAGCTCCCAGCAATGGGCATAGAAAGTGTCTCGGCCGGCAAATCCGAGGTCCTCGAGATAGTCCACCGTACGCATGCCATGGCGGGCCTCGATGATCGGGCTTTCGCCCTCGCCGACATGGGTGTGCATCCGCACCCCGCGATCACGCGCCAGCGAAACCGATTCCACGAAGGTCTCGCGGTAGCAGTTGACCGGCTGGCAGGGAGCGACCACGACCTGACGCATGCTGAAGGGACTGGTGTCGTGATAAGTGTCGATGAGGCGTGCGCAGTCGGCAATGAATTCGTCCGTGGTCTCCAGCATCTCGTCTGGAATGGTCGAGCCTTCCGATTTTGGCAGCGTGTTGCCGCCGCGGCCGGCATGGAAACGCATGCCGAGAAGATCGGCCGCTTCGAACTGCCGGTCGATGAGCCGTTTTCCGGCATGGCGCGGAAAATTGTACTGGTGGTCGAAGGCCGTCGTGCAACCGTGCTTTATCATCTCTGCCATCGCCGTGATCGAGGCGTGGTAGAAACAATCCTCGTTGAGCCGGGAGAAGATCGGATAGATCCGGTCGAGCCATTCGATGACCGACAGCTTCGTCCAGTCGAGTTCGGCACGGTTGCGCACAAAGCACTGAAAGAAGTGATGGTGCGTGTTGACGAGGCCGGGATAGACGAACCAGCCGTCGGCGTCCTGCACGATAGTACCGGCCGGCAACTCGCTTCTGTGCAGGCCTTGCCCGATTGCCTCGATCTGCGGGCCATTCGTCAGCACATCGACATTGCGCCGGACGCTCGGACCCCTGCCCTCGTCGGTGATGACCGCTGCGCAATTCTTCAGGAGATAGCCGGTCACCTCACGCCTCGTCCAGCATGGGTCGCGGTTCGGGCTTCAACTCGTGCAGCCGGTGGATACCGGGCATTTCGATGAAATTGTCGAGGCTGCGGAGCGCTCGCGACCAGAGCCGGATCGTGGGATACGGATCGAGGGAAACGCCGCCGTCGGGCGCGAGCGCGACGTAGGGAAAGCAAGCAATGTCGGCAATCGTCGGCCGGTCGGATGCGAGAAACCGATCGCCACGCATTTTTTGTTCGAAGAGGCCGGCTTCCAGCTCACGTAGTGCCGCTATGCCATTGGCCTGAAGCGCACCGATGTCACCGGGACGCAGCAGCATCTCATGCAGGCGCGCGCCGCCGAGGTTGGCGGTCAGCCTGTGCGAGAAGGAAAGCCATTGCTGGATGCGCGCCGTCTCCTCGGGGGCGCCGCTGCCGAGCCAGGCCGGTGCTGCCTTCGCGGCGAGATAGCCAAGCATGGCGGAAGACTCGGTCAGGATCAGGTCGCCGTCTTCAAGGATCGGGATGGAGCCTCCCGGATTAAGCGCCATAAGCTCGGGGCCACGATGCTCGGCGCCGGGATGGAAGTCGACCGGGCGGATTTCGAGCTTCACACCTGACAGCGTGGCCATCAGGCGCACCTTGTAGCAACTTGGGGAGAGGATGTAGTCGTAAAGCTTCATTGTGCCACCAATTGCGCGCCGTAGGTATAATTGTGGCGCTTCAGCCAGCGGCGATAGGCGACCGAGGTCAGGTCGGCGCGCGTGGGGATTTCCATGCCGGGATCGAGCGGCAGAAGACGCGGGATCTGGTTTTCGAGGATCGAGCGGTCCTGCAGGAAAATCGTCTGCTGGAAATGGATGAGATCGGTCAGTGGCGTCTCGTCATCGAAAAGCGCCATCCATGGCCAGACGTCGCAGAGATCCTCGGCAAGCGGCTGGACGAATAGCGTAATGACATCCCATTCGTCCGGGCGCGGCGGGCAGGTCTTGTAGAGGACTGAGCAGGTCGGAGCCGGCACGCGGTACATGTATTCCGTCGTGATACCTCCACTCGCGGATTTCGCCGCCTGCGGCTGGTAGAACTTCACCTGGGTCGCCCATACCTCGTCCTCTTCCTCGCGGATCTCGACCTTGTAGTTTTCGACCTCGGTATGCGGCTCCGAGCCGAGGATGTCGGTATGGACGAAGGGGAAGTGTGCGATGTCGAGGAAGTTCTCGACGGCGCGGAGCGGCGAGCAGCGCACCCGCACCACGCCGACATCGACGAAGCGGCGCCCGGGCTGGTCTGCCTCGGGAATCGGAAAGACCGGTTTCTTCGGTTCGCCGAGCGACGACCAGATATGGCCATAGCGCACCGAAACCGGCAGCACGCGCCCGTTTTCGCCTGTCACTTTCGCCGCGCCATTGGCGTCGAGCGCAACCTTGATCGGCTCGTCCATCAGGGTGGTCTCGCGCCCATAGCGGTCGAGCCGGCTGAAAAGCCCGACCGGATACCATTCGTGGCGCATCGCATCGTCGATCATGGCACAGTCCCTTTCGCCTCGATCCCTTCGGCCATGCGCCGAAGGCTCTCGGCGGCTCGCGAGGCCGCGATGCGCTCGGACGCATCGCAATCGGCTGGAACAAGGACGTGGATCAGCGTCTCGCCGGCTTCCTGCGGGATAGGCAGCAGGCGGATTGCCGGCGCGCCGGGTGCCTGCCAGACGCATCCTTCAACGGTGGCCTTCGTACCGGCAGCGACAAAGAGCGCCGAACTTCCGGCGCGGGCCGTCAATGAACGGAGCGGGACGTAACCCTCAAAAAGGGGTGGCTTGCCGTCAGGCTCTCCATCCGCGACCCAGATGATCCCGCCTGCCTCTTCGACCAACCGGGTCGCAACTCGAATCGTCTCCGGCGGCGTGAGGCTGGGATGGGCAGGAATGCGCAGGCACTGACCGGCCTGCGAATAGGTCCAGCCGTGATAGATGCAGGAGAGCGCCTCGCCGCGCACGAAGCCATGGGAGAGGCGCATGCCGCGATGCGGACAGCGATCCGCCGATGCCGCCAAGCGCCCCGATTGGCTTCGCCAGAGGGCAATGGGACCGGCGGGCGTCCGCGCCGGCATTACCTGTCCTGTTGGCAGATCCTGGGTAAGGGCGACCGGCACCCAGGTGTCCGTCTTGTCGGACAGCATGACCTTACTTTCCGTACTGATACTACTGTTTCCCGACCAGAGAGATGCCGGCGCAAGGAGTTGGCGAACCGCTCGATGCGGCTGACGTATGCATAATAATTTCGCAATTGCAATATTGGTTAAATTAAGTGCAAACCGAGGTAACCACACGCAAAGCTATATGTTTTTTTGCTCGACAGGCGCGCGGTCGATCGTCTCGACCCAGACCTCAATGGGCCCAAGCGAACATCCCATCTCCATCATGTCGATCAGCTCCGCCGCACCGGCAATATCGAGTTCGATGCGATCGGTGCTTGCATGAGCGATGTGGTGCGCGAGACCGAGCTTGGCCGCATGGCGCATGATCCAGGGCACGAAGGACGCGGGTTCGAGGTGGCCGCGAATGGTCATCCGCTCATGCAAGCGGTGTTGACTTTGCTTCATCACGAACGGAACGCGCGCCTTGGTGTCACGGTCAGCAGCATAGCGTCTGACTGAACGGGCGGAAGTGGTAATCGACGCGCCAATAACACCGTATGGACTGATCGGCTATGCCTGCACCCGGGCACTGATGCATGTCGCCCAGAAGTGCCGCGGTTCTGGAACAACGACATGCATTAAACAAAGACTTTAAAGCGATCGCATGAATCCGTTTCAGCGCGACGCGCTTTTGGGTTATCTAAGCTAATGTAATACATCGGTAAGTTGGCGCACCCGACAGGATTCGAACCTGTGACCTCTGCCTTCGGAGGGCAGCGCTCTATCCAGCTGAGCTACGGGTGCCTTCAAGGAACCTGAAAACGAACCAGCCGATAGGCCGGCCAGCCACGGCTTCTTAGCGGAAGCCGGCGCGGGCTTCAACGGGCAATTGGCGTGGCGATATTTTCGAAGCCGCCTTGCGCGGCCTGGCAACTTCGCGTCCGCCCTGCAGCCTCAGCCCGGGACTCACCCCGCCACCTCCACCTTCGCCACCCGCCTGCGCACCCTGCGCGGCGCCCGCTTCGCCTTCTTCGCGCCGGTCAGTTCATGCATCGCGTCCAGCTGCATCTGCTGCATTTCGGCCAGCCGCGTCCATTGGCGCGAGATCAGATAGTCGAGCTTTTCGTGCAGATGGCGCACTTCCAGCTCGGCTTTCAGGTTCACCCGGTAGTCGTTGAAGGAGCGCAGGCGGTCCTTGGCCTCCGTCCGTCTCTGGCTCATCATGATGATCGGCGCCTGGACGGCGGCGATGCAGGAGAGCAGCAGGTTGAGCAGGATGAAGGGATAGGGGTCGAAGGCGCTGCTCACGCCCGCGATCAAATTGATGCCGACCCACACCGCAAGCACGCTGCCGAACGAGATCAGGAACCACCAGCTGCCGCCGAAAGCCGCCATGTTGTCGGAGACGCGGTCGGCGAACGAGCGGTGCTCCTCGAACTCCTCTTCCGAGTTTTCCGAGATCGTGTCCTGCCTGGCGATCGATTCGACCACCTGGCGGTCGAGTTCGGAGAATTCGCCATGCTCCTGCTGCAGTAGCTCCTCCATGTAGCGCATGCGGTAGCGGCCGAGCTCCTCGCGGCTGATGCGGGCGCCGCGCGGCAGGTCGGGATGATCGGAGCGGATGCGGTCGGCCAGGCTCGGCCTGAGGTCGTCGATGCGCACCAGGTCACGCTTGCGGAACTTTCTACCTGATATCGCCGACGGCTTTCGCTTCGGCTTCAGGCGGCCATGGGGTTCGGAGTCCGGCACATCGGGCGCTTCCAGCGCCTCGTCGGCAACCAGTTCGGCGTCGTGGGCGGGCGGCGCCTCGAAATACTCGCCGCCGCTGTCGTTTTCATTGTCGGCCTGTTCGGATGGTTTTGGGCTCATGATGCCGGCTCCTGCTGTCGCGCCCACGATACGCCAAGGCGAGGCGGCATAGCCACCGCCGCGGTGACGATTGCGGGCTTGTGCAAGCGCTTGTGATGAATGCCTGCTGCAATTGCCTGTGGCGGCGCAGCCCCCCGGGGCCTCGCTCGCCTGCTGCTCGGCAACCAGACCGCCGAAGTGCTGTTGCCGACGGAGGTCGCGCCTGCTGCAGAGTTAAGATGAGGCAGCGATCCTTCACGACCCCCCTCTGTCCTGCCGGACATCTCCCCCTCAAGGGGGGAGATCAGATCTCGCCATGGCTTCGCCAAACACGAAAAAGAGGCGAGACGCCGAAGCTGCTAATCTCCCCACTTGAGGGGGAGATGGCCGGCAGGCCAGAGGGGGGTGCTGTCCCGCCGGCGTTTCAGAGTTCCTCCACCCAACGACGGGTTCTATTGCGGCGGTAAACCAGGCAACTGCGACCCCTGCGCCGGCAAACCAGGCGGCGGCAGGCCGGGCGACGCGGCCGGCTGATCTCCCGCAAACATCAGCCGCGTCTTCGTATCGGCCATGGCGGGCGACAGGCTGCGCTGGATCAGCGCTTCGACATGGTCGTTGCGCTGCCTAGCGCTGTCGGCGCCCATCACCACCACGATCAGATGCCGGCCGTCGGCATTGTAGGACGTGACGATATTGTAACCGGATGCCCTGATATAGCCGGTCTTGATGCCGTCGACGCCGCGCACCCGGCCGAGCATGTCGTTGTGGCCGCGCACCAGCCGGCCGCGGAACATGAAGTCGCTTTCGGAGAAATAGTGGAACTGCTGCGGGAAGCGGGCGCGCAGCGCCATCCCCAGCGTCGCCATGTCGCGCGCCGATGTGTGCTGGCCATCGTCGGGCAGGCCGGAGGCATTGCGGAAGACGGTGCTGCTCATGCCGATCTGGCGCGCCTTCGAGGTCATCATGGCGGCGAACTGGTTCTCCGAGCCGCCGAGATATTCGCCCACCGCCACCGCCACGTCATTGGCCGACTTGACAACGATCGCCCGGATCGCCGAATCGACATCGATGCTCTCGCCGCGCTTGAAGCGCAATTTGGTCGGCGGCTGCCGGGCGGCATTCTCGGAGACCGGGATCTGCGTTTCCTTCGAGACACGGCCGGACTCCAGCGCCTCGAACAGCAGGTAGAGCGTCATCATCTTGGTCAGCGACGCCGGATAGCGTTGCGCCCTCGAACTGACCTCGAACAGCGTCTTGCCACTGCCGGCATCGATTACGATGGCGGCATATTTCTCCTGCGGCGCCGGCACCGCCAGCACGCTGTCGGGCGGCGCGGTGGTGCTGCAGCCGGCAACGAAGACGAGCAGCAGCAAGGCCGCGACGAATTTTTGTATGAGGGAGGGGAAATGGAAGTTTGGCAAGGCAAGTCCGGCGTTGCTGAGAGGGCCGGAACCTAGCCTAACCCATTGTGTTCGTCCATTTGGTTAACGGCGGAGCTGCCGATGACGCTGCCAATCTCCCCCGCAAGGGGGGAGATCAGATGTCGCTTCGGCTTCGCCAATCATCGGCGCTGAAACGGCAACCTCGACATCCGCCCACCCGCCCGAAATCGCCTGCTTCCTGTCCTGTTTTGCCTGCGGGGTCGCGGTGCTGCTATAGAGGCGGCAATTGCTTGGGGGGATTTGACAATGACCGGTGACATCGGCGCGGCTGCGCCATCTCTTATCAGGGCTTCGCTCAGCCGCACCGGCAAATGGGCCGGCAGCGTCGCTTTCATCGGCGGCGCTGCTTCCGACATCCTCAATCCGCTGGCGCCGTTCGCCGCCTATATCGCGCTGGTCGCTTCGGTTGCCGCAGCCGTCATCGCCATTGCCATCGTTCTGCGGCTGGTGCTGGCCGCCAAGGCGCTGCCGGCGCTGATCTTTGCCACCAGCGCTGCCGCCGTCGCGGGCGGCGTCTATGGCCTGCAGCAGCAGACCAATTCGCAGAACGGTGTGATCGCCGGCCTGGTGCCGGCCATCGCCCAGTTGCAGCAGCAGATGGGCATCGTCTCGGCCAGGGTGGCCAGGATCGAGCGAACGGTAACCGAGACGAAGCTGGCGGTCGACCAGGTCAAGCAATCGACCGACGCGGTGGCGAAGAAGACCGAGGAAATTGCGTCGACCCAGCAGCAGCAGGCTGAGCAGGGCGCGCAGACGCAAAAGTCGGTAGAGGCGGTCAAGCAGACGACCGAAACGCTCGCTGCCGGCCAGCAGAAACAGGCCGAGCAGGCGGATAAGCTTCAGGCGACCACCGAGCAGATCGCCGCCTCGATCGACACCATCGCGAAGGGCTTTGCCGCATTGGCCGCGCAGGGCGGGACGATCGCCGAGCCGAAGCGGCCGGACGAATTCTACCACAATGCCCGCGTCTACGAGCTTTCCGGCGACATGCTGAATGCGCGGCGCTCCTATCTCGCTTTCGCCGGTTTCGACGTCGACGCCGTCGATCCCTACACACGCTTCGCCACCCTGCTGCGCGTGCAGGACGGCAAGGCCGGCGCCCGCGAAGTGTTCGGCGCCCTGGCCGACAAGGCCAAGGCGCTGTCGATCAAGCTGGTCCATATCCTGCAGTTCGACGATGCCCAACGTCTCGACAAGCTCAACGCCTTCATCGCGGCCAATCCGGATTTCGCACCGGCCTATTACCTGCTCGCGCAGGAGTTTTCCGAGGATCGCCTCGGCGTCCAGTCGCTGTCCGACAAGCGCAGCGAGGCCGAGGCGCTGACCAGGTTCGTCTCCTATGAAAAGGAAGGCGGGCTGCTCAAATATTTCGTCGACCAGACGCAGCTCGCCGACTGGCTCGACCGCAGCCGTACCCGCCTGACGGCGCTTGGCGACGTGCTCGACCCAGCACGCTTTGCCCCGACGCTGACGCCAATGCGCTCCAATGCCGGCTGGACGATCTCCATCTCGCTGCCCGAGGCCGCGACCGGCATTTCCTGGCGCATGGGTGTGTCAGGTCCGTTCACCGACACCGGGCTGATGGCGATGAACGACCAGCGCACCGGCAAGCCGATGCCCAATCCGAGCTTCGAATTGCCCGACAGCACCACGGCCACCACCATCGGGGTCAAATATCTCGATCTCAGGGGCCGCGAGACCGGGCCGTTCGACATAAGTTTCGATCCGGACGCGGCGCTGCAACAGGGCAACAAACAGATCCTCGACCAGTTCTGGACGTCGTGGATCGCCTTCGACGCCAGCGGCAATCACGGCCTGGTCTATTTCTCCCAGATGCTGTCATTCCGCTGCGGCATCAAGGAGGTGCGCTACAGCTTGAACGGCACGGCGCTCGACAAGGAGATCAAGCTGCCGCCTTGCGACAAGAAGGACCCGTACGCCATTCCTTATGACTACCAGCCTTACTTCAAGGTCGCCGACAACGTGACTTCGATGGCGGTGCAGGTCACCTACACCGACGGCACCAAGTCGCCGGTCCGGGAGTACAAACGGCAGTAGGCGTCCACCCTCCCCCTTGTGGGGAGGGTCGATCCGCGGTTGTGTGCGTCAAGTTCTGCAAAATGGGCGATCATGATGCTGGTCATGCGGCTTGGCGCAGAGCGAGCTTCTTGTGCTCGCGC